>NZ_ABCQ01000014.1 GCF_000170855.1 Moritella sp. PE36
GCGGCTATCTTGTTGCTCATCATGTTTATTCTTGTCAGACAGTAGGATCTTATCTACCCAGCTGCATAACGAACGTCCAGGGCCCATTTCAATAAATACCCGCGCACCTTTATCATGTAAGGTATTCACTAGACGTGGAAAGTCCACCACATCACACAAGCATTTAGCAATACTGTGCGAAATCGCTTTGCTGCGTTGCGGAATAGGTAAATAACATGAGCTTGAATACATTTTGGTTTTGATACGTTCAGTGACATCCATATGATATAACTCAACCATATTGTCATATTCGGCATAAGCTGGAGCACTGTGGATCGCGTTGGCCATATTTAATGCCATTGCCCGCTTGCCTAATTTTTTAATCACTCGCTGGCAAGCTTCTGGATAACCCGCCAGTAATAAACTATCAGGCGTATTGATAATGGTGCAGTACACACGATCTTCATCTGCAGCCGCGATCTCGACCTGTTCGATAGTCGCCTTGATGGTATAAGTTTCCCAGATCTGCTCAAAAGTACCGTTAGCAACATCAGCCATGCCCCAATGCTGGCGTAAGGTTCTTAACTCACCACAAAGCTGGTGATTAAAGGTATTTGATTGTGCCAAACGCGCACTCATCAGTCCCGGTTGTTGCCAGCAGCCGAGTGCTGCATACATACTGACTTCACCCATGCTATAACCCGCGGCAAAGTCTGCTTTAACCGCAAATACTTCTTCAAAAACCTTGGTAAATACACAAGCAAAACCCACACCCGCTTCGGCTATATTGGCTAGGTTGCCACGCAGATCCAGATCCAGCTGTTTTAGCTGTTTGAAACTATGGCGCGTAATGCTGCGCGGATTAAGTAAGGTATCTTTCAGGCTAGCGCCAATGTCATCTGCTAAAGCAGCGACAGGCTGGAAAATTTGAGGGAATAAATGAAATAAATCACGGCCTAAACCAACATAAGTAGCGCCGATACCCGGGTATAAAAATGCCACACCACTTTGCACGTTGTTATCCGCATCGCGGTTAGCTGGCTGCCCAGTAAAATAACTGCCCTTCGGGGTTTTCCATTCATTGGCATCATTGTTAAACACACTAGCGATACCTGCAAACGCAAGGGTGATCTCTTTGCTTAACTCTTCAGCTGTCTCGGCAATAAGTACCGCGCTATAAACTTTGTTGGTATCAGTACGGGCATAACAATCCGCCGCGATCTGTTTAATATCGGTATTATTTAATTCTCCGGCAATAGTCTCTAATTCACTGCGTAATTGTGCTTCGTCATTACCTTGAACAATAACCAGTGCTAAATCGCTCGATGCAAAAAAACCATTACTGCGCACATCGCTAACCGGATGAACTTGGCCGGCAATCTTAACCTTGTTTTCTTGTAAGATTACGTGACAATAGCCATGTTCTAATATCGATTCTGATAAGGAATGAGCAACGCAACTATAAGCCGCAACATGCGCGCTACCATCTGCATTCGGAAACCAAGGTCTGGCATCAACAGGCATATAGAATGGCGAACGCTGCCACTGTGACATTTGTGTTGCAATAGGTTGTTGCCAGTCTTTAATAGCGGGTATATAACGCTGATGTAAGCTAATTACTGCTTTTAATAAACCCGCAACCTGCGAGAAATACCCGTCTTCACCAGTCACACTACTTGCACAGCTTAATGCGGTATGTAAAGTTTGCGTATGATTATAAGCAGACATTAAACCCTGGCTTTCAGATAACGCCAATGCTGCTTTAGAATCTGCAGTGACTTCTAATAGACCAACCTGCTGAGCTGTGATTTGAGCTTGCTGTAACGCGAGGCTGGCAGTATGAGCAATGTTTTCACTACTAAGCTGAGAGTTTACAGCTAACTGAGCGAAACCTTTAATGCTGGCATAAACATAACATTGATTGGCACTGGCAAAATTGGTTGAGGAGATAAGTAAACTGGCGAACCCTGCAACACTGGCATAACTACTAAATGTGTCATCAAAGCTGATAGTTGCCGCAGGAGCCTCTTCAGTATCCGTTTTATTGCTCGATTGATTAGCAGTATTACTAATACCCACGACAGCTACAGCACAATCTTGATTATTGACTAAATCAGTTGCTTGCTTCAGTGCTTGGCCTAGGTCTGTAATAACAACACAGCTCGCACACTGCTGCGCGACTTGTTGTACCAGATGGTCATCGGCACACTTGTTCACATCAGCAATAAGCAATACCGCTATTTTAGCCATGTTCAACTGATTAGTTTCTGCTAATAACGCCACAGACGTTAACACTGTTGCTGAAGCGCTTTGTTGCTCTTCAGCAGAACCAATACCGCTGGTGCTGATGCTATTTCCAACATTAGCGCCTAAATAGAAAGCACGTTCAACACGGTCAATATTGTCTTGTCCGCTAAATTTAGCATCCATACCAATAACAGCTAATTCCGTCATATTCTCTTTAATATCCTATTTCGAATAGTAATAGCTAAAAACGCTGGAAACTGGAATTTAAGCCAACCGCTTTTAGCTATTAATATTGTTAAAACAATGAAGAAAATAGACGCCATGCTAATCATGACGTCTATCGTTATTATTTACTTATTTACTTATTTACTTATTTACTAGCTCAAGACATATCGTTCAAAATGTCACTAACACTGACTTGCGCAGATTTAACTTCTGCAAGTAATTGCATATCAGCACTGATCAATTGAATATCACAACAGGCTTTACTGCCTCGTGAACCCAATAGATCATGCTCGACAACGTTAAGTTGCAAATAAAACAACTCATCAATCGCCACTTCACGATATACAGTCCAAGCTGCGGTTACAGACGGTAAGCTACCTAAATTAAATTGCTTACGCACCCATACCAACATAGCCTGATAAACCAAGTCATTAGCAAAGATATTGTTCACTGCTAAGGGGAATGCTCCCTGCTTAGCTGCTGCAACGTCCGGTACCTGACACGCCAGTAATAGTCCTTGCTCATCACAACGTAATATCTGCTTAATACCCTGCAGACTGTCGCTATGGAACAAGGTGCCATTGCTGTATAAGGCTTGCGCTTCATCACTAGTACGATTCTCAACGTCCGCAGTTAATGCCGGAAGCTTAACCTTCACCACATCAAGTGGTTGAGTAGCTAACAGTATCGTCGCAGCATAATGAAATACTGGTTTACCATTACTTTTCAGGCTAAATATTTTTGCCGCAATACGGACAACTGTTTCCTGTTCTGAAACAGCGGCTATAGGCGACAATTGGATTTGATAATCCGCCGCCTCATTGCCATCAAAAACCACCCCTTTAAACAATTTATAATCTTCGAAACCGACATATTTCAATGTACAGTCTCGTTTACTATAAGTTGCTTGTGCTGCATCACTCATCCAGGCAATCGCGCATACCGTAGGTAATACCTGATTGCCTTTAATCATGTGGTCAGCTAAAAAGCGGTTATCGTTTACTTGAAAATCACTGTTAGTCGCTTTGATGCTTTTAATGACTAAAGCATCTGATAAACGACTAACTTGTGGCTTTTTTACAGCTACACCGTTTTCATCGCTAGCATCTTTTGATAAATCATTACCCACTAGAATTTGTGGACAACGGTTATCATTAGCCGCTAATTCATTCAGTAACAACTGAGCACCTGCATCAAGTGGTATAATGTAAACACCACGTTGATCAAACATACGTTTAAGCTCAGGCGTTACCATTCCGCCATCCCAAGGACCCCAGTTAAAGCTCAGAACCTGTGCTTGTGGGTGCAATGATTTAAAACGGTATGCAGTTTTATTTAAGATCTCATTGGCAATCGAGTAATCAGACTGGCCCGGGTTACCGTAGAAACCAGCGGCTGACGAGAACAATACCAATTGCTTGATGTTGCTTGCCTCAGTCACAGATAGCAGCGATAACAAACCGTCAATTTTGGTGCTGTAAACAGACTCAAAATCGCTCAGTGTTTTTTGCTCAATGAATTGGTCAGCTAAAACGCCAGCGCCATGAATGATACCTGTGATATCACCAAATTTAGCGATAACGGGTGTCACAGCAGCCTTTACGTTTGCAGCATTGGTTACATCAGCAGAAACATACTCAGCTTGGCCACCAGCCGCGGTAATTGCTGTTAATGTTTGTGCAATTTCACGATTAGCTTGAATAGGTTTGATTAACTGGACGATCTTCATCGGTGTTGGTTTATCACCAGCAGCAATCAAAGACTGCATCGCAGCTTTCTTTAACGCAGCTTCATCGCTAATGCCATGTGCCCAGCTTGGCTCATCGGTTGAGAACTTTGAACGTCCCAATAAGATAAACTTAGCTTGATACTCTTTAGCAATACGAACAACACAATGTGCAGTCACACCTTTAGCACCACCACTAACCAAGAATACCGAGTTAGCATCAATGTTATTACCTGCGGTTAATGCGTAACTATCAGTAACAACGCCTGTTAAAGTGACACGTTCAACGCCATTTTTCTCTGCTGGCTGGTAACCGACTTCAATTAAAGTGGTGTCAGCATCAAGCAGTTCATCACTAACAATGTTGGCCACTTGCTCTGCAGTTAATGACGATGGCATATCTACTGCACGACAGAATACGTTATCCCATTCGTGTGATAGTGTTTTAACTAAACCGTTTAAGCCACTTTGTACTAAGTCACTCTTTACTAGATCATCGTGATTAACTAGGTCTTCGTGCTTAACAACAGTAGCGTCACTAAAACCTAATGAACCACCCTGTTGAGTCACTACCATAAAAGTACCACGCACTTTAGCGGCTTGAGTGACTTTGCTTAATTTAGCTAATAAGAACGCCAACATTAGGCCTTGTTTAGACGCTTGCGGGTATTCGATATGGTTAATCTCAGTGCTTGCATGCAGATAGATAACCGCATCAAGTTGCGCATTAGCAGTAATGATATTATTAATTTCAGTTTCATCAACCGCGTTTAACATCACTACATTCACAGACTTAGCAAACGTTTGTGTGCTGTTCGTTGTGATCCAACTCGGTTGCAATGCAGTTACATTCCAGCCAGATTGAATTAATTTATCCGCTAATTGCACCGCACTATCACTACCGTCAGCGACGATTAAGGCGTTAGCACCTTTAGCATCTTGACTGATTTTAGTGACTGAGCTTAATCGCGTAATCGCAACCGTCGCACTCGGTGCTGGTTGAAACGCTGCTTTAGGCTCTGACGCTGCTGTGATGGTTGCAACACTGTCATGCATAAATGCATCCGAAACAGCGTTTTTAGCATCGACACTGCCCGTCGCCTTACTTTGCATATAAGTAACAATTTCTTCGAGGGTACGCAGCTCAGCTAAATCTTCTGGGTTTAGCTCAGGTAAATCTGTAATGATCTCCTGCACCGCACCTAAAATTTCAACTCGTTTGATTGAATCAATACCGAGGTCCGCTTCCATGTCCATTGCTAGTTCTAGCATGTTGGCAGGGTAACCCGTCTTATCCGCAACAACATCCATCATCACGTTTTGAATACGGTCTAAATCAATCGGGGCAGTCACTACTGTATTAGCAACGTCAGCTACAACCGGAGACTCAACTTTACTCTGCATGTAGGTAACGATTTCACCTAAAGTGCGCAATTCAGCTAAGTCTTCTGGGTTTAGCTCAGGTAAATCAGTAATGATTTCCTGTACTGCACCTAGAATTTCAACACGTTTGATTGAGTCGATGCCAAGGTCCGCTTCCATGTCCATGCCTAATTCAAGCATGTCTACCGGATAACCCGTCTTGTCTGCAACCACTTCCATCATTACCGTTTGGATGTGATTTAAGTCGATAGTCGGTGTAGCGCTAGCTGTTACAGCGGCAGGTGCACTTTCTGCTACAGGAGCCTTGCTCTGCATATAACTAACGATTTCACCTAAGGTGCGTAATTCCGCTAAGTCTTCTGGGTTTAGCTCAGGTAAATCAGTGATGATCTCCTGCACTGCACCTAAAATTTCTACACGTTTGATTGAATCAATACCTAAGTCAGCTTCCATATCCATGCCCAGCTCGAGCATGTCTGTTGGATAGCCAGTCTTATCAGCCACAACATCCATCATTACTGTTTGGATGTGGTTTAAATCGATAGCGGGTGCTGAACTTGTTGCTACAGGTGCAGTTTCTACCGCTGCAGGTGCTTTGCTCTGCATGTAACTAACGATTTCACCTAAGGTGCGTAATTCCGCTAGGTCTTCTGGGTTTAGCTCAGGTAAATCAGTAATGATCTCCTGTACTGCCCCTAGAATCTCAACACGTTTGATTGAATCAATACCTAAGTCAGCTTCCATATCCATGCTCAGTTCAAGCATGTCTGTTGGATAACCAGTCTTATCAGCCACAACATCCATCATTACTGTTTGGATGTAGTTTAAATCGATACCAGGTGCTGAACTTGCTGCTACAGCGCCTGTCGTTGCTGCAGGTGCTTTACTCTGCATGTAACTAACGATTTCACCTAAAGTACGTAGTTCTGCTAGGTCTTCTGGGTTTAGCTCAGGTAAATCTGTAATGATCTCCTGTACTGCCCCTAGAATCTCAACGCGTTTAATTGAATCAATACCTAAGTCCGCTTCCATGTCCATGCTCAGTTCAAGCATGTCTGTTGGATAACCAGTCTTGTCGGCCACCACTTCCATCATTACTGTTTGGATGTGGTTTAAATCGATACCAGGTGCTGAACTTGCTGCTACAGGCGCCTTGCTCTGCATGTAACTAACGATTTCACCTAAGGTGCGTAGTTCTGCTAGGTCTTCTGGGTTTAGCTCAGGTAAATCAGTAATGATCTCCTGTACTGCACCTAAAATTTCAACACGTTTGATTGAATCAATACCTAAGTCAGCTTCCATATCCATGCTTAGTTCAAGCATGTCGGTCGGATAACCGGTTTTATCAGCAACCACTTCCAGCATTACAGTTTGGATGTGGGCTAAATCAATACCAGTAACAGAAGCACTGTTGGCAGGCACTGTTGTTGGTATTGTTGCAGCTACTACCGCTTGCGCTTTTGATTTCATATAATCAACAATTTCACCAAGCGTGCGTAGTTCAGCAAGATCTTCAGGGTTAAGCTCAGGAAGATCTGGGATCAGTTCCTGTACTGCGCCTAAGATTTCAACACGTTTGATAGAGTCGATACCTAAGTCCGCTTCCATATCCATGCTCAGTTCAAGCATATCTGTCGGATAACCGGTTTTATCAGCAACAACGTCTAACATCACCTTGTTAATCGTTGCTACATCGATACTCGCTTGAACGGCAACTCCAGATACAACAACTGGTTCAGCCACGACTGCAACCAATGCAGGTGCAGCAGCAACCGCCGGAGAACTCACCGGTGTAGGCGCTAATGCCACAGTTTGTACTGCAACAGCCGCACCATTTGCAACACTACTTGCAACATGAGATACAACATTAGTCACGGTATTTACAACAACAGGACTTGCCACTTTGGCATTAACAACCGGAGTTATTAGCGATGCAGTGTGTACTGGCTGTTGTGGCGTATTCAATGCAGCTTTAACAGGTGCAGCAGACGTTGCTATAACGTTAGCTTCAGAACCAGTGAGTATGGTATTCATATGACTGGTTTGATTGTTCAGATAAGTTGCATGTACGCGCAGAGTTTCAGATTGGAACTCGTTATACATAGATAGAGTACGATCTAAACTTTCTGGTAATTCGTTGTTGGTTTGCGCTGCAAGTACCGCTTGAACTGTTTTAGCATAGTCTTGTGGACCCTGCATAAACTGCTCATGCACGCTTAATAATTGCTGCTGGTGCTGAACAAACTGACCAACACTGCGCTCAATAGAGGCTACAAGCTCGGCATCAGTATTATTTATAACGTTGTTAACAACCGCGCTGTTAATGACATTGTTAGCAACAGCATTGCTATTATTTTGCGATGCAAGTGAACCATCAGCATTAACGTAGACAATCTTCTCTACTTCAACGATTCTTTCTACTATCTTCTCAACTTCAACGATCTTTTCAATCACTTGAGGCTGTGGAACGGCAACAGGCGCAGCTTTTGCTTGTTTAACAGTCCAACCGTCGGTTAACGCATCTTCAAATGCTTTTTTAGTTTTCGGACTCACATACGATGCAGCAGACAGTTTCATCACCATCGGTGACGCTTTCGGCGCCGTTAATGGACGCTTAACCGCATCAAACGGGTCAATATTTTCTAACGCAACACCAAGCACAGCCATCTGCAGAGCAGCTTGACGCATTTGCACATCAGCAGGTTGTTTTGGATTGGCATTTACAGCGATGGCTATTGCATCAGATTTGTCGTTAAGAATATTTTCAACCAGTTTAGTTAATACATTCTTCGGACCAAACTCGATAAAGATACGACCACCATCTGCATAGATATTGTCAATTTCTTGATTGAAATGGACAGATTCCAACATATGCTTTTTCAGGCTTTTCTTAATTTCGCTCGGTTTATTTGAATGGACTAAACCTGTGCCGTTTGCAAAGACTGGGATTGTCGGTGCTTTAAACTTAGCGCTATCAACCGCTTTGGCAAATGGCTTTTGAGCGTGACCCACTAATGGAGTATGGAACGCTGCCGATACAGGTAAAGGTACAACTTTAAAACCAGCCTTACCCAGCGCTGTAATAGCAACAGCAATTTGTTCGCTCGACCCAGCAATAACCACTTGGTTATTAGAGTTGTAGTTAGCAATAGACACATCATCAATCGAATCGATGATAACTGCAACTTGTTGTGGGTCGCCCACGACAGCCGCCATCTTGCCAGCATCAAAGTCTTGTTGCTCTGGCGCAGCCATTGCTTGACCACGGCTACGCGCCAACATCATGTAATCACTGTCGCTCAATACGTCAGCTGCCCATAATGCCGTTAACTCACCGAAACTGTGACCGGCGGTAAAATCAGCTTTGAAACCTGCTTGTTGGAAAGTTTTAAACAGACCAACACTCAAGCAACCAATCGCGGGTTGTGCATGTTGAGTTAAACGCAATTGCTCTTCTTGTAACTTACGCTCAGCATCAGTATACACAGGGATCGGATAAGTGATCGCAGACAACTGGCCTAAACCAGCAGTACTGAATTCTTTATCCATCGCCGTCGCACTATCCATCATGCTTGGGAAGTTACACGTTAACTCACGGCCCATGTTCACATATTGCGAACCTTGTCCGGAGAATAATGCGACAACTTTACCATTGGCATCAATACCCGCTTGGCGATAATAAATCCCCGTTGGTACTGACCATGTTGCTTTATCTGCATTGACGCTGAATTGTTTCAACGCCGCATCAATCATAACGATGGCTTCGTTGGCATTACGTGCAACAAAACCTAAACGCGCTTGGTCTGCTGATGGTGTTTTTAACGGCCAGGTAGTCACTAAATCGTTAAACGCAAACGTCTGCAGATCAGCCTCTACTGCTAGCTTAGTACGCCAGTTATTTAATTCTGCAATAATACCCTGTTGGTTAGTCGCAGAGATAAGGACTGTTTGCGAGACTGAGTTTAATCGATAAGCGCTATCATGGCTCGGGCGATACTCTTCTAATACAATGTGGAAGTTAGTACCACCAAAACCGAATGAGCTAATACCCGCACGGCGTGGCATACCATCTTCACGTGGCATCCAAGGACGCGTCTCACTGTTTAAATACATCGGGCTATTTTTGATATCCAAGGCTTCACTTGGTTTATCGATATGAATAGTCGCGGGTAAGATTTTATGATGCAGTGCTAATGCTGCTTTGATCATGCCCGCAGAACCTGCCGCAGCTTTGGTATGGCCAATTTGTGATTTAACCGAACCTAATGCAATATGCTGTTTCTTATCACTGGCTGCACCAAAGTGTTGGGTTAAACCACCAAATTCGGCTGCATCACCGGCTTTCGTACCTGTACCGTGACCTTCAATTAAGCCACATGTTTCCGGTGCAAAACCAGCATCTTCATAAGCACGTTTAAGCGCTTTAGCTTGACCATCTGGACGTGGAGCGTAAATAGACTTGAAACGACCATCAGAAGACGTACCGATACCTTTAAGGACAGAATAGATTCTATCGCCATCGCGTTCAGCATCTTCAAGGCGTTTAAACGCCAACATGCCAATACCTTCACCAACCAGCATACCTTTTGAATCGTCATCAAACGGACGGATATCATCATTGGTGGTAAAGGCCGGGGTTTTTGAGAATGACATATACATGAATGGTGAGTTATCACAACATACACCACCCGAGATCATCACTTCTGAACGGTAATCCAGTAAGTCTGAAATCGCCATCTTAATTGCTGCGAGGGAGCCGGCACACGCCGCATCAACCACACAGTTAGTACCACCAAAGTCGAAGCGATTAGCAATTCGACCGGCAATAACGTTACCTAACATACCAGGGAATGAATTCTCTTCCCAACCGATGTAGGCTTTTTTGAATTTTTCGATGATCATTTCGCGATCATCTTCATCAATACCAGAGGCTTTTAATACTTTTTCTAACACTGGGCCTTGCAGGCGAGCCGTTAACGGTGAAATTTGTTTCTGACCACCACCAACACCTAGCGTGATACCAATTTTATCATGGTCATAATCACTGCCAATACCCGCATCACTTAATACGTCGCGTGCCACGATTAACGACAGCAGTTGAGCGATATCAGTTAGCTCTAAGATATTTGGCGGCAGGCCAAACTCCATCGGATCAAAATCTAGTTCAGGAATAAAACCACCGCGTTTGCAGTATGTCTTGTCTGCAGCTTTTTTATCTGCCGAGTAATGGTCGTCAATGTTCCAGCGGTCGCTAGGCACATCGATAATCGCATCAACAGAGTCAACGATATTATCCCAGAATTGATCCAGATTTTTCGCGTCTGCAAAAACCGATGCCATACCAATGATTGCAATTGGACATTCTTGTAAACGTGAATTTAATCGTTGTTCATCACTACTTAACACATCCTTGCCGTGCTTAACCGATGTGGTGTTCTTTTTAGCCATTGTGTTATTGCTCCTGTAAGGATCTTCCTGCACTAAAAACAATGCTCATTAAACGTTCATTTGAACACTAAGTCAATTACTTGAGCGTACAAGTGTACTCTTAAAGTGCGAAAAAAATCTACCGTCATTTCATTTCACATAAAATAAATTCGGTAGAGTTAATTGTTTTAAATTTTATCCCAATAGTCAGCATTGAACTTTACCGTCCAACGCCAGCATTGTTATTATTTACATCTGCAATAATATACACAGGATTAAAAACCAACTCAAATACACTAGATTTCACTTGCGGCAGACTCATCAGATCAGGAGATAACTGGAAATAGCTGATTCAGCATTATAAAAAACAGCATATTTATGTATTTAAGCGCTGTTTTAACTACATATTCAGTCATAAACATGACATTTCAGCTAAAAGCGTCCTTCGCAAAAAAAATCTAGGGACAAATAATTAATCTTAAATCTGCGTGACATCTCATTTTTAACACGTATTTGTTAGCGTAAACAACGTAATAAATGAGCAGAAGCTTACACTAAATTACATAACAACCGTGGTGATGTCAGAATTCAATCAGAATTAATGATTTATAGACTAAATACTCAGCATTTAAAATGTACTTATAACCGTATTTAATCCTGATAAAACGAGCAAGGACATGTGAAAACGTCGCTATTAGCGATGGTTTAATCGTGACAGGAAGTCACATAAACGTAAAGGGAGGCATCAAATGCCTCATTATTTCATTATGATTTTTTCGAACTCAAATTAGCTAACGTCAGATATTAACCATTGACCATTGCGGTTAACACATCGTCTGGGATCGGCTGTAAACGTTTTTCTTTATCTAAGCACACCATTTCAATGTCACCGATAACAGCAGCCCTGCTTGCATTAGGACGCCATACTTCCTGACGCCAAATAGTTTTATATTTTCCGTCGAGTACAAATGAAGTGCGGATGTCACAAACTTCAGCAAACTCCACCCCATCCTGAAACGTTAAATTAGCTTTATAAACCGCAAAACCTAAGCCACGTTCATTCCACAATGTCGCTAATAAATCACTGTTGATCACATGTTCACGAGCGCGTTCAAAATACTTTAAAAAGTTAGGGTGGTAAACAACGCCAGAGTGATCCGTGTCTTCATAATAAATTTGTACCGGGTGATGGTATATTTTCGTCATTACTGGAATTAACCTATTTGGTCATGTATTTAAAAATATATAGCATATAGATAAACTGGAGAAATAAAAGCGCAGTATTGAACAAGGTGTCATGTATTGACACAGTCCTTTAAATTAACCGGAAATTGCTTATCCAATAATGAACAAGGACCGGTTAACAGCAACCGAAACCTAGTCTTCAGTGACCATTTTCACATATAACGCTTCAACTTTTTCACGTGCCCAAGGCGTTTTACGCAAAAATTTAAGGCTAGACTTCACACTTGGATCATGGGTAAAACAACGAATATTAACGTAGTAGCCAAGACCATCCCAACCATATTTATCAACAAGGCTGTTAATTACGTTTTCGAGTGTCATGCCGTGAAGCGGGTTATTTATTTGAGTCATGTTTACCGTGATAAATTATTGAAGATTAATTGTTGATGAGTATAACACAAGAGTTACTAACAGTATTAATGACCGAACCACCTTGTAAAGGGATTCTTTTTCGAGTTACTGTTGGCTAAACTTTCCTTTAATTCGATAATACTATCACATTGCTCTTTTGCTGCTTCGTAGCCAATCTGAAAGATTTCTCGTAATGATTTTTCGTCTGTTGTAAATGTATTGTAATTGACTAATGCTTCGGGATAAATTTGCACATCACATTGAGATAATTTCTCTAATTCAGCGCCACTTCCCTGCAACGTAAATGCGCGTAATACAACGTCTTTGATACTCGACAATTCCTCAGGTTCAACTTGACGTATTGGCGACACATACACGCCGATTATTTTATCACAATCGTCTTCTATAACACTCACCGGAAAATGATTAACGATACTACCGTCAGAATAGACCTGCTCATCAATGATCATAGGTGAGAATACTAAAGGATAACTTGCCGATGCCAACAAGGCGTTAATGACGGAGCCATCTTTAAAAATATGTTCTTTTCCAAGAAGCATATTAGTAGCAACGATACGTAATTCAGGCTTAAGATGTGTAAAGCTATCTTCCGGAATATACTTTAAAAATTCAGGGTATAATTTAGCGGGATCAATAAAACCGGCCGAGGCTCGAGTAAACTTCCAAGAGAATGGCTTAACATCAATAAAAAACTGTAATATTTCGTCGATCTCTAATCCAGAACAATAAAGTGCACCGACCATAGATCCGGCACTCGTGCCAGCAATTAAATTTGGTCTTACCCCCTGCTCTAACAGATACTTTAATACGCCAAGGTGAGCAATGCCTTTCGCCCCGCCACCAGAAAGAACTAAGCCAATTTTATGTTTAGCACTACCCATCTCTTTGATTAATCCCAATTAAGTTTACTCACTGAATATTAACTTTATCTTAAATATAGGTATAAAAAAAGAGAGCAAGCGCTCTCTTTTTTATTACAATGTCAATTTAACAACTTAAAGTTGGTGAACTGATGCCGTGTTTGTTGTGCCTGATGGTACAAGTGCACCTGACACCATAACAACAATATCACCTTCTTTCGCTAAGCCAGTTGCTAGCGCAAGTTCTTTACCTTTACGGTAAAACTCATCCGTGCTATCAATTTGCGCAACGATACAAGTGCTAACACCTTTCGTTAGGCATAATTGTTGCGCTGTTTTTTCGTTAGTCGTAATCGCTAAGATATTTGCTTTCGGAAAATATTTACGAACAGACTTCGCTGATTTACCGCCGCGAGTAGCAACAACAATCAATGGCGCGCATAATTTTTCAGTTGTTTCTACCGCACCTTTACACACAGCTTCGGTAATACGCATGCTTTTTGCAACAATATTTGCACCCAAGTCAGAAGACATTGAGTTATCGGTACGTTCACAAATGTTAGCCATGATAGATACCGCTTCAACCGGGTATTTACCTTTCGCAGTTTCACCAGAAAGCATTACCGCATCAGTCCCATCAAGTACAGCATTGGCAACATCGCCCGCTTCTGCACGTGTTGGACGAGGATTGTTGATCATTGAATCAAGCATTTGCGTTGCAGTGATCACAACTTTACCTGCTTTATTACATTTCTTGATCATCATCTTCTGTGCCATGATCACTTCTTCAACAGGGATCTCAACACCGAGATCGCCACGAGCAACCATGATACCGTCTGATTCTGCAAGGATCTCATCGAAATTATCAACACCTTCTTGGTTTTCAATTTTTGAGATAATCTGAATGTTTTCGCCACCATTATTAAATAAGATTTCGCGAATTTCTCTTACATCGTCAGCTTTACGGATGAATGATGCAGCAACAAAATCAACTTCTTGCTCACAACCAAACGCTAAATCTGCTTTATCTTTTTCTGACAATGCAGGTAGACCTACACTGATGTTAGGTAAGTTAACACCTTTGTTTTCACCAAGTGCGCCAGTATTTAATACTGTACATTTTACTTCTGTATCAGTTGTTTCAACAACTTTCATTTCAATCAGACCATCATCGACAAGGATGATCGCGCCTGCGCTGAGATCTTTAGCAAATCCAGGATAAGTTACAGCAACACTATCTTTATTACCTACAACATTAATATCAGTTGTAAATGTGAATAACTGACCAGCAGTCAGTATTACGTCTTCACCATTTTCTAATTTAATCGTACGGATCTCTGGACCTTTAGTATCCAGTAATACTGCGATTTTTTCATTTAGGTTTTCACTTACTTCACGGATATTTTGAATACGAACTGAGTGCTCAGCAAAGTTACCGTGAGAGAAGTTTAAACGCATTACGTTCATGCCTGCTTTAACAAGCTCTGTTAGTTTCTCTACTGATTCAGTTTTTGGACCAATTGTACAAACAATTTTAGTCTTTTTCATTCTTATGCTCCGTATGGGATATTTTATATTTTTAAAACTTGGTTTTATATTTATAGTCTAGATGAGAAATAATTCTATTAAATGTGAATGCGACTATAAATCAAAATTTTTATTGAAACGAAATATTCTTTTATTGAAACGATACCGCTTTCATATGAAACCAATTGTAACAAGTAAAGATTGAAAAACATAGAGTGGAATACACAAAGAAGGACAGAATAGATACCTAGATCAAATTTGTTTGGATCATTAGACTAAAAACAGAGCAAGTAAAGGCCAAATCATCGTTAAAAGTTATATTAGGGAATGTTTCAAGATAAGAAAAGTGACATATGAAATGCAGTAAACACCCTATCGAGGTTAGTATAGGGCGTTTACTATAAAGTTGTTAATAGATTTTTTTACCATCTGGGCGTGTTCTTAATAATCTTAACGTCCACATGTATTGATCCACACCACATTCAATCAACGCTTCAATCTCTTTATTCATCATGACCGCATCTTGCTCTGGGCTTTCTGATGGGAAATTTTGCATTGCCGGTCGAATAAAGGTTTCAAACTTGCCAAGCTTTTCATTATACGCGGCATACATAGGCACCACTGTCGCATTTGTTTTTTGCGCTAATTTACCCAACACAGGTAGCGTTGCTTTCTGAGTCGCAAACAACGGGGCAAATACACTACGTTTAGGACCGTGATCTTCATCGGGTAAATAATAACAACTCTCTCCATTCTTTAAGCCATGGACAAGTGCGCCTAACCCTGCTTTTCGATGGTAAAGGCTACCACCGAATTTAGTGCGTTGGCGTGTCATTAACCAATCAAATAATTCGTTTTCAGAATTATTAAACATGGAACAAAAAGGGGCGCCATAAGACACGATATACAAACCTGCAAAATCAATTGCAAAAGTATGGGGTACTAATAAAATGCAAGGCTTGCCTTGTTCTAATAATGGAAAGAGGTGCTCACCGCCATGAACAATCATACGATTACGGTTATAAGCCAGGCTACGTGCACTTGGTTCTGCATAGCTTAAAATCGTTTGGCAAAATGTAACCAGGTTCATCATGATAATACGATCTTGTTCAACATCATCCATTTCAGGAAAACACATAGATAAGTTTATTTTTGCAATTTTCTTACGCTTAGCCATTAATTTTAAATCGAATAACTTAGTAGCAATGAAACGAGCGAATTTATCACGCGGTTTCACTGGCATAAAGGCTAATAAGTATAATACAAAGACGCCGAACCACACTGGCCAAAACTTGGGTAGTAAAAACGTTTTTTTGAAAGAAAGGTCGTACGGTTTATATTTATCAGACATATAATTTTATCAAACCTGTTTAAATTACAAAATATTACAAGACAACAAGTCAATTAGTTTATGCAGTTCTGTCTTCAAATCCAACTATTTTTTATGTTTACTCGATTATTTGAACCCTTTTAATAAATTATTAATCAATATGGGTAATTTAAATTACCCTACGCCCCCTAATTGACTGCTGATATTCCCTATTAACCCATTAATTTTAAATATATTTAACCCTTATGCTAAATTGCCATTGAGCTATGGTTAATTATCATGATAAATTTAACTTATGCGGTTTATTATTGTATTTAAATTATTTACTTAGTACCACATTTAGTACCATATTGCGTTGAATGGATTCAATCGTACTTCGTCTAATTAAGATGTATATTGCTCCCCCTTTCACCGCAAATTATTGAAACGTGATTTTTTCATGTGTTTTTTTGATGATTCCATATTGAATTGCAACTTTTATGAAAGTTATGTCATTTTTAATTGCAATTAAATCAGAATATGGCAAATTAGACACACTATTTAGAAAGTTAGCTGCAAACGCAGCATCAGAAGGAATTAGCTATGTGCTCAATATTCGGAATTCTAGACATCAAGTCAGACATTAAACCTCTTCGTGAACAAGCACTAGAGTTATCAAAATTATTACGTCACCGCGGCCCAGATTGGTCAGGTATCTATACTAATGATAACGCTATTTTAGTTCATGAACGCCTTGCAATTGTTGATGTTAATAATGGTGCACAGCCTTTATATAATGAAGAAAAGACTCACGTACTCGCTGTAAATGGTGAAATTTATAACCATAAAGATTTGAAGAAAACATTAAACGTTGATTTTGAATTCCAAACAGAATCTGATTGTGAAATTATTCTTGCGCTATATAAAGAAAAAGGCACACAGTTTTTAGATGACCTGAATGGTATCTTTGCTTTCGCTTTATATGACGAAGAAGAAGATGCTTACCTGATTGGTCGCGACCATATCGGTATTATCCCGCTTTATACTGGTTATGATGAACACGGTAACTTCTACGTTGCATCAGAAATGAAAGCATTAGTACCTGTGTGTACACAAATTGAAGAATTCCCTGCAGGTCATTACCTGTGGAGTAAAGACGGTAAGGTAACACCGTATTACCAACGTGATTGGACCGAGTTTGATGCTGTTGCACAAAACGGCGGTGATAAAGAAGTCGTTAAGCAAGGCTTAGAAGAAGCGATTAAACGTCAACTAATGTGTGATGTTCCTTACGGTGTATTATTATCTGGTGGCTTAGATTCATCGGTCATTTCAGCTGTTACTCAACTGTATGCAAAACGTCGTATCGAAGACGGCGGCAAAACAGAAGCATGGTGGCCACAACTACACTCTTTCTCTGTGGGTCTAAACGGCTCGCCTGATTTAGCTGCTGCGCAGAAAGTAGCTGATCACTTAGGCACTATTCATCACTCGATTGAATTTACCGTACAAGAAGGTATCGATGCATTACGTGATGTGATTTACCACATTGAAACATATGATGTAACGACTATCCGAGCGTCAACGCCGATGTATTTAATGGCACGTAAGATTAAAGCCATGGGCATTAAGATGGTACTTTCTGGTGAAGGTGCTGATGAGTTGTTTGGTGGTTATTTGTATTTCCACAAAGCGCCAAATGCAAAAGAGTTCCATGAAGAAACTGTACGTAAAGTATCTAAACTGCATATGTTCGATTGCTTACGCGCGAATAAATCAATGGCAGCTTGGGGGATCGAAGCACGTGTACCTTTCTTAGATAAAGAATTTATAGATACTGCAATGCGTTTAAACCCTGAATTGAAAATGATCACGGGCGACCGCATTGAGAAAAACATCATCCGTGAAGCATTTGAAGATTTATTACCTGAAGAGATTGTATGGCGTCAAAAAGAACAATTCTCTGATGGCGTTGGCTATTCGTGGATTGACCAACTTAAAGTACACGTGGCAGAAGCGGTAACAGATCAAATGCTAGCAAGCGCAGCATATAAGTTCCCAATTAATACGCCAGATACTAAAGAAGGTTATTACTATCGTGCCATCTTTGAAGGTCACTTCCCGGGTGACTCGGCTGCTAAATGCGTACCATTTGGTAAGTCTGTAGCTTGTTCAACGGTAGAAGCATTAGCATGGGATGAAAGCTTCCAAAACAATGCAGATCCATCGGGTCGTGCGGCTGGTGTACATAACGAAGCATACTAAGACTAATCTCGTTTAATCTTTCGTTAAGCCTCAATTAAAACAGCACTTCGGTGCTGTTTTTTATTTCCCACCATACCTCAGCTACCCAATACATCTCTTTATTAACACAGCCCTTTACTAACACACCTGTCTTTATCAATTCGTCATGCTTTTGCTCGACCCACGGTAAACGTCGATTCAGTTCAGTTACACTACTGACAGCGAATGACAACAGTATAGTAATAACTATAAATAACGGATATTGCCAAGTACAAAAAAACGCCAATACTCTGCAGTATTGGCGTTGATGTTTATTACGTTTATCTAGTAAAATCGATAACTTATTTTTCTAAAATCGCCGTGATGCCTTGACCACCAGCTGCACAAATCGAGATTAAACCACGACCTGAACCTTTCTGATCAAGTAGCTGTGCTAACGTAGCAATAACACGACCACCGGTTGCAGCAAATGGGTGACCAGTCGCTAAACTACTGCCTTTCACGTTCAACTTCGTCATGTCAATTGAACCAAGCGGTGCATCAAGACCTAACTTCTCTTTACAGAATTTTTCATCTTCCCAAGCGGCTAACGTTGATAAAACTTGTGCCGCAAATGCTTCATGAATTTCATAAAAATCGAAATCTTGTAATGTTAGACCTGCACGCTTAAGCATTTTTGGCACTGCGTATGCGGGTGCCATTAACAGGCCTTCTTTTTTGTCGACAAAATCGACAGCTGCTGTTTCGCCAAATGTTAAATAAGCTTGAACGGGTAAGTTGCGTTCAGCAGCCCACTCTTCACTTGCAAGTAATACTGCTGACGCACCATCTGTTAAGTTGGTACTGTTACCCGCCGTCATCGTACCGTTAACTTTATCAAAACAAGGCTTTAATTTAGCCAGCTTTTCAATTGTCGTGTCTGCACGTAATACGTTATCTTTGGTTAGACCCGCCATTGGCGACACTAACGTATCGAAGAAACCTTCTTCATATGCAGCCGCTAATTTTTGATGACTTGCACAGGCTAATTCATCTTGTGCTTCACGTGAGATATTCCACTCTTTCGCTGTCACTTGACAATGATCGCCCATCGCCATTTTAGTACGCGGCTCTTTATTCGCAGGCGTTAAAGGTGCAAAATGTTTAAGACGTAAACGAGAAAGCGCACTCAAGCGTTGTTTACCCGTTTTAGCACGGTTCAACTCAAGTAAAACACTGCGCATACCTTCACTTACTGCAATTGGTGCGTCAGACGTGGTATCAGAACCACCAGCAATACCTGCATCTATTTGACCAAGTGCAATCTTGTTTGCTACTTGAATAGCAGCAGCTAGACCGGTACCACAGGCTTGCTGAATATCATAACAAGGTGTTTCAGGTGCGAGACCTGCACTTAATACTGATTCTCGTGTTAAGTTAAAATCACGAGAGTGTTTGATAACGGCACCCGCTACAACTTCACCAAGCTGTTCACCGCGTAGATTATATTTAACCACTAAACCACGGATACTTTCCGTTAGCATGTCTTGATTACTTAGTTTCGAATATGCTGTATTTGAGCGTGCAAACGGGATACGGTTACCGCCGATAATTGCAACTCTTCTTACTGTTTGACCTGTCATGGTTTATTCCTTTAATTTAAATGAGCCCGCAGCACATTAGAATTTAGATACATTAATGTAACATTGTTGATACAAGTTTAAAATAAAAACTCTAATTTGGTCGATTGTTCACCGCAGTCTACCTCGGAAGGTAGAGGTAGCGCCTTTAGAGCTGATGGTATATTCACCATTGATGATTACATAATCAAAGTTTGAATATTATTTAGGTATACTATAACAATTTATTACACGTTAAACTGGTCAAGTTATTATGTAGCTTTGGCATATAGGTCATAGTAATACAGTGATTTTTAACACATGCTCAGTATCTTTATTGATGTTGTTCACTATAACAAGGATTAGAAAATGACGGATACTTATGCAAAACTCGCTAATGGAAAGTGGACATCAGGTTTATTCAAAGCGCTTAATCTTCCTCAGCCAGTTACGTTAACACGTTTCTCCCAGGGCTCAGATCTCATCTCAGGTCACTTACTCATCGGCGCGGCGAGCAACAGTGAATTAGTTAAACCCATCATTGAAACATTTAAGGATGCTGAACTCGCAATTTCTTATCCTAATAGCACACCGCAATTAGCTAATCTTAATGACCAGTTTAATGCCGCATCCCTAAGCGCGACGCCAATCAGTCTTAATGCTGTCGCTAAATCAGATAAATTCAACGGTATTATATTTGATGCCTCAGGCATTAAGACAAGTAACCAATTGAGCGCATTACATCGTTTTTTTCAACCTGTCATTAAACAGCTATCACCCTGCAGTAGAGTTATCGTTTTAGGCCGTCCAAGTGAACACCTTGAAGATGTGAGTCATGCAACAGCACAGCGTTCCTTAGAAGGGTTTTGCCGTAGCGTAGCCAAGGAAATAGGTAAAAATGGCAGCACCTGCCAACTTATCTATGTACAACCAGGCAGTGAATCATTGTTATCGGCCCCGCTACGCTTCTTAACCTCGGCGAAATCAGCTTATATATCAGCACAAGTCATTAGTGTAAAACCAGGCGTGATTCAGGGAACAGTCAACTATTCTAAACCCTTGCAAGGCAAAACAGCGCTTGTTACCGGCGCATCACGTGGTATTGGTGCTTCGATTGCAGAAACACTTAGTCGTGATGGTGCACATGTCATTTGTTTAGATATACCAGCATTGAAACAAGACCTTGAGAAAATAGCGACTCGCTTAAAAGGCAGCAGCATTGTTGCTGATATTACCTCTGCGGATGCCCCCGCTATTATTGCCGAATTTGTGCGTGAGCATTCTCTTGATATCATTGTTCATAATGCCGGGGTAACAAAAGACAAGACCCTAGCCCGTATGACCAATAATCACTGGGACGTACTCATGGATATTAACTTGTCGGCAATGGAAAGAATTAATGAGCGGTTATTAAACGATAATCTGTTGAATGAATATGGTCGCATTATTTGTGTGTCGTCGATGAGTGGGATTGCTGGTAACTTTGGTCAGACTAATTATGCGACGTCTAAGGCCGCTGTCATTGGCTATGTCAACGCAATGCAAAAACCACTTGCTGAAAAACACATCACCATTAATGCGGTTGCGCCCGGTTTTATTGAAACTAAAATGACCGCTGCAATTCCGTTTACCGTACGTGAAGCAGGCCGTCGCATGAATTCGTTAAAGCAAGGCGGTAAACCCGTTGATGTCGCTGAAGCGATAGCCTTTTTTGCGCAACCGCAAGCAGCCGGGATCACAGGTAATACCATTCGAATTTGTGGTCAATCGTTAATTGGCGCTTAGCTTTAGATAAGTAATAAGACAGGTAATTCAATACTAGAGATGAGTAATAGTGGCTGTATATGATAAAAGCCGCTACTACTCTAACGAAAAAAGAAATACTAACCTTTCGCCTGAGTATCCGCCCGCTTACTGCGGCGATATTCAATCGGCGTCATTTGTACCCAACGCTTAAATGCACGATAAAAAGTACTTGGCTCTGAGAAACCAGTTAGATATACAATCTGATCGATTGATTCATCCGTATTCGCCAACAGTTTTTTTGATAACTCACAACGGAAATCAGCTAATATTTGGTTAAAGTTATATTCAATATCAGCCAACTTAGCTCTTAACATGCGTGGTTTCATATCAAGCTCAGTTGCAATACTTTCTAATGTCACCACACCGGATTCAAGCTGTTGCGCGATTACAATGCGAACCTTATCCACAATATCTTGCAGCTCTAACTTCGCAATTTTGCGACTTGCTAACTGCTCATGCAGTGCAAACAGTTCTGGCTCTGCATGTGATGAAGGGCGATCAAGTAAATCAGCATCAAAATAAATATAATTGTCTGCAGCAGAAAACTCAAGTGGGCACGGGAATACGCTAGTATATGCAGTTAAGTCTTCAGGACTTGGATGAGCAAACGCTATTTTATTGGCTTTGAATTCGCCATCAGTTACATGCTGGCAAAATTTAAACATGCCAATAATCAAGCAATCATTCAAATGACGATTAGCATCTTCAGTCACCCCGTCTAAGTTAACAGACAACCTCGCCACATCACCTTCAATTTGAATTGAAACACTTGCCGCATCGCTAATCAGCCTAAAGTATTTTGTTGCGCGTTCCCAGCCGGTACCGAATGTTGGGCTGCTCAAAAAAAGATACTGTAGCACCTGACCTGTAAACACAGGCATGCGCTCACCCAGTGAAATACCTATATTAGGATCTTTTGAAACATCTTCGAGAACTTGCCAGAAATGTGTTTGCGCATGATTAGGTGTACGCAAATTTTTATCATTCAACACTTCTTCACTAATGTTACAACGAGAGAGGACTTCGACTACATCGATATCTAACTCTTTCATTGCCTTATAAGCAATGCGTAACAACATACCCGCATCTTGCATAATTATCCACTTCTTAGCTTTAAATCTTTATTCAGAACAATCACTTTAACACTATCAAACGTATGAGTAACGAGTTTAGCCGAAGTATTTGACCGAACTGCCATAAACCGATTACTCATTCGCCAATTCAACTTCCACCGCAATTCATTAACATAATCATTACATTTGTTTTCACGGTTTATTTATTAATGAGCACTAACCAGATCACACACTTAAACAACCAACCTTTTATCCCGCTGTTATACGCCAAAGCAGTGCTCAATTCGATACTAAAAACGGCGACAAACACTTGGTCAACACGTCCTTTTACCCAGCAATATAGCGTGAGTGGTCAATCCATCGATAGCAATAATTTACAACGCTATATTCAATGTTGCAGATATCGTAATACCGACTATGTGCCAGTGACTTATCCATTCGTTATGGCTTTTCCATTATTGATGAAACTCATGACATCAGCACAGTTCCCTATCTCTGTACTGGGACTAATCCATTATAAAAATACAATAACTCAACATTCACCAATAAATAAAAGTGCCATAGTGACCATCATATGCAGTGTTAGCAATGACAATACCGCTGACAAAGGTCGTTTCATCGAGACTCATATTGATATTTTTGTAGATGGTCAATTAATGTGGGAATGCACCTCGACATTTTTACAGAAATCGAGACTCAAACAAACGAAGCAACATTCGGAAGATTCTGAGAATAGCCCCTCGCATAAAGACCTGCTCGATAGTCCCGCTATGGAGACAATTTCTGCATTGAAATTCAGTCATTTTGACGCATTAAAATATGCATACATCTCCAAAGATACCAATCCAATCCATTTACATTATATTCCCGCAAAATTAATGGGATTTAAGTCGACAATTATGCATGGCATGTTAGCGAAGGCTCGCGTGCTTGCACAGTTAGAAACGTTTATTGATATTCAACATATTAGTATTGATGTTCAATTTAAAAGTGCTATTTTTTTACCCGCTCAAGTTTGTTTGAACGTCGCATTATCACCGCAGAACAATTCATTTAATTTAACAAATGCAAATAATCGCGTGACCCATCTATCTGGTGTCATTTATCCTCTACTTAATAAAACGAACTAGCTTATGACTGTTATAACTGGCAAACAAATATTCAAAAGTACAATCAATATATTAAAGACTCCAAAGCCCATAATTAAAGGTCTGTGGCACTTGCAGCAAGCAAAGCCAGAACGATTCATGTCTATTGGTTTGTTACTAGAGCAACAAGCGGTTAATAACTCTGATCTAGTAGCAATACAGTTCAAAGATCAACGTTTTAGCTATGACGAACTGAATAAACAAGCAAATCAATATGCGCATTTTCTGCATGAATACGGCATTAGCAAGAATGACAAAGTAGCAGTAATGCTCGATAACCGCCCTGAAACAATTATCATCGCGCTCGCCGTTGTAAAGCTTGGTGCAATTGCTTGTATGATTAATACCACTCAACGCAACGCGATCCTCGAGCATAGCCTTGCCGTTGTCGAAACGAAATTACTTATCGCTGATGAAATATATATACCGGCCATCAATAACATTAAAGCTAATTTACCTTCGACGTTACAACAGAATCTATTTTATATTCCAGCATTAACAGCATCAGAGGCCGCGGTTGAGTTTAGAGATATATCTAAGCAGGCAGCAAATTATTCCGTATTAAATCCCGACTCAACGGCTAAGATTCAACTTAAAGATTCGGCATTTTATATTTTCACATCCGGAACAACAGGGCTGCCAAAAGCAGCAAAAATGAGTCACCATCGCTGGTTTAAATCGATGGCAGGTATGGGTATGGCATCGTTACGCCTAACCGCTGACGACGTATTGTATCTATCATTACCCTTGTACCATAACAACGCGCTTACGGTTTCATTAAGTGCAGTATTTGGTAATGCAGCAACACTTGCTCTCTCTGAAAAATTCAGTTCAAGTCGATTTTGGGATGAAATACGGGCTCATAAAGCCACCGCATTCACCTATATCGGCGAGCTTTGCCGCTATCTATTAAATGTGCCTGCACAAGATAACGATAAACAACATGGCGTTAAAAAGATCATTGGTAATGGTTTACGCCCAGAGATTTGGGATGAATTCCAGCAGCGTTTTGGCATCGAGCATATCAACGAATTCTACGGGGCAAGTGAATGTAACCTGGTATTTACCAATGCCTTCAATTTACCTCATACCGCGGGTGTTACGCCACTTGCTTTTACCGTGGTGCAATATGATATTGATAATGACCAACCCGTTTATAATAGCGCAGGGAAAATGATCAAAGTCAAAACGGGTGACGTCGGTTTACTATTAACGAAGATAACGAAGCGTTCACCATTTGATGGCTATACCGATGAAAAAGAGAGTAATAAAAAACTGTTTAAATCGGTACTAAAAGAGGGTGACTGCTATTTTAATACGGGTGATCTGGTCAATTACCAAGGTTTCCGCCATATCGCCTTTGTCGATAGATTAGGTGATACATTCCGCTGGAAGGGTGAAAATGTCGCGACAACGCAAGTCGAAGGCCAAATCAATGATTTTAATCAGATCGAACAGAGCGTCGCCTATGGTGTGGAACTTCCTCATCATGATGGTCGCGCAGGAATGGTCGCGCTTACTTTAAATTGCCCAATTCAAGAATTTTCAGCGTCTGAATTCTATCAGCATGTCACTTCTGTACTGCCAAGCTACGCACAACCTATATTTGTACGTTTACGGACACAGCAAGACATGACAGGCACCTTTAAATACAAAAAAACAGAGTTAAAAAAGGAATCATACCTACCTAACGCTGCCGAAGAAATTATTCTAATAAAACATCCGGGTCAGAACAGCTACACGACTTTAGATAACAACGCGATAGATGCGATTGAGCAAAAGCAACTGTCTTTCTAGTAATATTTACTCGTAATCATTGATCTAGGCGACCTAAGTCGCCTTTTACTCTTCCATATTATATAAAACTACCTATGCTTGTTAAATTATTTTTGATAAAGAGAAACATATGACGATTACAATAGAGGTATGTGTTGATAATATAGAGTCACTTCTTACTGCTCAACAATCTGGTGCTGATCGTATTGAGTTGTGTTCAGCATTAGCGCTAGGGGGATTAACCCCCAATGCAGGCTTTGTTCAAAAATCGATTGATCTGGCGACAATCCCTCTTTACACCATCATTCGTCCTCGCGCGGGAGATTTTGTATATAGCGAACAAGAAATTGATATTATGGTTTCCGACATCAAATTCATGAAACTACTTGGCATCGAGGGCGTTGTTATCGGTGCACTAACCCCAGATGGAGATATTGATGAAGCGGCATTAAAACGCTTAATGTCAGCATCTCGTGATATTGGCGTCACTTTCCATCGTGCATTTGATTTGTGTAATGATCCTAAACAAGCCTTAGAGATCTTAATAAACGCCGGCTGTGAACGTGTCTTAACTTCAGGACAACAAGCTAAGGCTGAACAAGGCTGCGAGTTGATCAAACAATTAGTAGCTCAGGCTGATGGCAGAATTAGTATCATGCCTGGCGCAGGCGTTAACCCAGACAATGCTGAAAAAATTATCGCTATCACGCAAGTGAAAGAGCTGCACTTATCAGGCAAAACCACGAGAAAAAGCGCAATGAAACCTAATTCAGCAGTTCAAATGGGAACCGAAGCTGAGGCCGATAGTTTAATATCGATCACTTGTGCAAAAACAATTTCTGAACTAGTCAATGTGATTAATAACTAATACGCACGACGCTAATGCCATAACTTCAGAAATGTCGTTAGATCAATCACATCCTAAGGTAAATCATCAAGATTAAATGTTTTCAGAATATGATAAGCAGGTTCTTCATAAGGGTGAGCAGAAATTAACGCGTTAATTGCAGCCCTTACATTCTCAGCACCACAAACCATTTCAACCCGATACTCATCGACTAATTCAATCTCATCAAGCTTGCCGATATGTGGTTGGCTACCCTGTAAGGGCTTAAACTGACCAGTACCTAAACATTGCCAAGCACAACTATCATAATCACCAATAGTTCCAGCACCCGCTTTAAAGAGCGCTTCTTTCACCGTCTGCACATTTACTTGCGGCACATAAAAAACAATCACGAACATAAATATATCCTACTGTAACGACACCTATTCACTAAGCTATTATAAAAAAATTTTGTTTTGCTGCCTAGTTACGTTTATATTAATAAAATCAATGAACCGAGGCGCTAACTTGTGGAAACCAAAATAAAAACTGACGTTGAAAGTAATAGTGATGTAAATCCCTTCCAGATCTTTATGTTGATCTTATCACTGCATGTTGTGGTCTCATCTCTACTGCAACTTATCTTTACCTTTTCAAGTAACGTCACCGAAATATTAACAAGTGTGGACAACACTATTTGTTTATTCTTTTTCACTGACTTTATCATTCGCCTTTATCAAGCTGATAATAAGCTACAGTTTATGAAATGGGGCTGGATTGACTTATTGTCGAGTATACCAATGGTCGAACAGCTGCAATTTATTCGTATTATTCGTATTGCTCGAGTTTTAAGATCTATCCAACATATCCGCTCATCAAAAATTATGTTCAAGATGATATTTGAGCATCGCTTTAAAGCCACCTTTTCATTAGTGGCAGCATTATCATTTGTCCTGCTGACCTTTGGTGCTATCGGTATTTTATTATTAGAACAAGGGCAAGTAGGCAGTAACATCAACAACGGTACCGATGCGCTTTGGTGGTCATTCGTGACGATAACTACGGTTGGGTATGGCGATCATTACCCCGTGACAACAGGCGGCCGTATCATTGCAGCGTTACTAATGACTGCTGGTGTCGGTTTATTCGGTACGTTCACAGGGTTCATTTCGTCATGGTTTGTTGATGGTGGAGACCTATCTACAAGACAACAAGCGCCAAGTACTGACGCATTACATGGCGAAATTTCTGAATTGAAGCAAGATATTGCTGAACTCAAAATATTGATTGTTCAGCAATCCCATAACCTTGATTCTAAATAAACACCCCGTATCTGATTAAGCCGCGCTTGCTAGTCGCTCAATCTTGTCGATGAGTACATCTTTCTTAAAAGGTTTAGCGACATAGTCATTCATGCCGACATCAAAGCAGCGTTGAATATCCGCATCCAGTACGCTTGCAGTAAGGGCTATGATCGGTGTTGGCGCAACTGAACTCGATTTTTCCCATTCTCGAATTTGTTCCGTTGCTGTAAACCCATCCATTACCGGCATCATACAATCCATCAAGATTGCTTTATATTTATGCTGTCCAGAAGATACCATCTCGACAGCCTCTTTACCGTTATTGGCAACATGACTATCGTACCCACACTGTTTGAGCAGTAATGTCGCGACTTTTTGATTTATTAAATTATCTTCGACAACCAGGATAAGCGAATTATCCTTTGGGCTCATATCCTTTTCCATCTGCAGATGTTGTTCTAAAGTGGCCTCTTCGGACAAACTAGCTGCAATACTCGTTTGTGACTCAAGTTGATCTTCTAGCGCTGAATTAATTACTTTTAATAACCGATTTCCAAGCAATGGCATTGTCACCAAACCATCAATCCGACTGTCGAAATCGTACTTATCATCGGCATGTGATTGTACCAACACAAAGCTGTATTTTAGGGTCCGTTGACTTAAAAAATCTATATCCTTTAAGGTCAATTTAATACTGTTTTGGCAATATATGATCAAGTGATTAGCATCTTTATCTTCTACCCGATCATTTATCGTTAGGCTGCTAAACAAATCTTGCGTATAGGCCACCGTCGTTATGTCGGTTATATTATTACGTGATAATTCTGCGCATATAGCGTCACAAAAAACCATTTCATTACTAATAACGGTGACGATCGTATTTGTGGGTACGATTTTCTGAACCCGAACTTCGGCAGTAAATTCTGCTTCAATAGTGAAATAAAAGTTGCTTCCCTGCCCTTTGGTAGAATCAACACCAATTTCCCCACCCATTAGTTCGACTAACTGAGTACTAATCGCCAAGCCCAGTCCCGTCCCGCCGAATTGACGCGTAATAGAACCGTCTTCTTGTGTAAAAGGTTCGAAAATTTTCTGCTGTTTATCTTCTTCTATACCAGTACCCGTATCTGCCACTGAAAAATACAACTCCGATCTGGAATTTTCAATTACTTTACTGCTAAGTGTTAAGCTAACTTGACCACTGTCGGTAAACTTAACGGCATTGGATAATAAATTCATCAATACCTGACGCAATCTATGTTCATCAAGTAAGAATTCATTCGGCAGTTCAGGGGCAATATTAACACTAAAATCGAGATTCTTAGCCGCTGCACTCGGGGTGATAATAGCCACGGTATCATAAATAACTTCGCGTAGATCACAGCGATGATTCGTTATCGCAAGGTGTCCGGATTCAATCTTCGAAAAATCCAAAATATCATTAATCAATATAAGTAATGTTTGCGATGAATTTTCAATAATGGCAAGGTGGTCTTGCTGAGATGGCGTCAATTTGGTATTTGACAAGATATTAGACATACCGATCACGCCGTTTAACGGCGTTCTAATCTCATGTGACATATTGGCCAAAAATGAACTTTTAGCCACATTTGCTTGTTCCGCAGATTCCTTAGCTTGGATTATCTGTTTTTCATTGATGTGACGTTCTTCAATAAGCTTATTCAGCATTTTTGCAAACGCACTAAACTCATCATTGCCGTCTATTTTTATTTTTAATGAATAATCATGTTTCTCTTCGATACGGGTTAACGTGGTTATAATTTCTTTCAAATTACCAAGAATACGTTGTATTAACATCCAACCTAAATAACTTGCACACACCAATAGTGAAATAATAAAAATAGAAAATGCGACAACATGCATTTTTGCTTCAGCAACTTTAGCTTTAATCTTAACGGATAAGTGCCCCCCAACATTAGCAACAACCTCGCTAATAAGTGCTAACCGCTTATCTAACGCAGAGATATCATAAGCACTCGCATTTGTTTGGAAATGTCCATTCTGGATCAAATTACGTAATGCATAACTATCGGTAAAGGCCTGGTCAGAAAAAGTACTCTGTAACAGAGAGATCTGATTATTATCAGCACTTATCGCGATGAAGCGTTCAATAAAAAGTTGTTGTCTTTCTACAATCGGCGGTAACAATACTTTTGCATCGCCCTCTATACCTCTGACGATAAGATTTATATACCAGTTTTCTTCATTTGCCCAAAAATAGAGCCATTGCAGTTGATATAATACTTCTAGATTATTTTGTATTTCTTGATCATCAACCTCAAGATGATTTTTTTCTAATATAAGCAGTAATTGACTTGTCGAATCTGATATCCAACTTGACCAATCATTAATATCCTCAGCACTCAAAAAGGCAAACTCTTCCTCTACCCCTTCTAAATCAGATAATAGATCCATGGCATTGCTATCATCTTGTAGGGCTAAAGGCGCTAATACTTTTAATGTACTTATTGAAGCAGCAAATGCACCAAGGTGCTCTTCATTAGTGACATGACTCGCTGACAACTTACTCACCCTTAAAGAATGGAGTAATGAATTTAACTGTAATGACTCTGCCAATAATTCAATTCTCGATTTCAACTTATCAAGTTGACCTAACGTAGACACAGACTCACTGACTCGATCGCCAATCAACAACGTGAGTAATAATAACGGGCATAATAATAGAATTATCAGCCGTTTTTTGATCGATAGCGTATTAAGCATAAGTTTTTGACTTCCATGTAAAAATTTATTTGTTATTTACTCTCATTCTTACTAACTTAAATGATAGATAATAGAATCGAAATTAGCAGGTAAACATGTTTAAAGGATTAAACTTACGCATTTTTTGCGTCGGACTACTCATTATTTCACTCTCCCCGCCATTTTTAGCCTCTGCTAATGAAGATACGAGTGAAGATGAAGGCCGAAGTTTTGCCGTGTTTTCATTAAACAATTCCTTTCCAGTACTGAGTAAAAGTAAAGTCAGGATGATTTATAAAGGGAAAGTGAAACGCATCAACAAGGAAAATATTAATCTTGTTGATCTAACAGAGGATAGCAATGATAAAGCGAATTTTTACCAAAAGCTACTTGGTAAATCGCTATCTCAAATGAATGGCTACAGAGCAAGTTTAGCATTCTCAGGAAAGGGCAACTTACCAGTCACCATATCAAACAATGACATTGCTACAATCTTAGACTGGTTAGAAGAAAACCCTAACGGTATCGCTTATGCCACCATCAAGTCATTACCAGAAAATGTTAATGTTTTATTCATTTTAGAGCCGGAGGAATAAAGCATGCATATATCCAAAATCTGCTTTATAGCAACAACACTATCGCTGACTACATTCACAACCAACGCAAGAATAAATCTTACCGATGACATCTCGTTGAGTGGTTTTGGTTCTACATCTATTACTCAATCTAATAATGCTACGCCGTTGTATGTAAACAGGGAGATCACCGACGATACTTGTTACGACTGTGATACCACGTTAGGCTTACAAGGTGATATCCGTTTCAACGATAGCTTTAATGCGTCAATTCAAGTTGTTAAACGACCACAAGATGATTGGTCATCTCCGCAGTTAGAATGGGCGTATGTTGGTTATAGCGTATCCGATTTTAATTTAAAGATTGGTCGACTACGTTTGCCATTATTTCTAAGTTCAGAGTATTACTATGTCGGACAAGCTTATACTTCAGCACGTCCACCACAAGAAGTGTATAACTCAATCTTAGGGATCACGTCTTATGAAGGTATTTCCGGGACTTGGGATATCGAAATAAATGATGAGAGTTATTTAACCATAGCACCCTATCTAGGAATAAAAACTGACGGTGAAGTTAACATAGGTACAACTCACTATGATTTTAATATTGAGAATACTTTTGGTCTGAATAGTGAGTTAAGTGGCTTTGATTATCGGATTATGTTTAATTATGCATACTTCAAATATGCCGTGGGTGTAACGACACCGCAAGGAAGTCAACAATTCCCCGCAGATGACATTAGTATTTACACATTGGGTACAGAGTATTCACTCGATCAATGGCTACTGACCGCAGAAGTGCTTGTAGATAAGATGCATTTTAATTGGTACTCAAGTTTAGCTTATAATATTGATGAATTTACCCCTTATGTGACCTATGCTGAATCACATCATACTAATAAAAATAACTCATTATTATTAGGTACACGCTATGATTTAACAACAACAATATCACTAAATGCAGAGTGGAAATACACCAATCCAAACGGCGGGGATAATGGTGAGTTAATCACAGATCCTACTGATGGTGATACAGATGCGCAGTTGTATACGTTAATGCTTAATTTTATCTTTTAGATAAACCGTCCAATTAAATAACTGAATAACGCTAGGTAATTAATTACCTAGCGTTATTCATATCATTATACTTCTGTTTGAGCTTCGACTATATCGGCAATAATTTGCATGCGCTCTGAGCCCGTTATACCAAGATAAAGACGACTAACGCGAACAGCATAACCAAACTTATCTTTACCCAATGCTTTAACCAACTCTGGTAATAATATTGCGTCGAGATGAAACGTTTTTATATAATGTTCGATTGCATGCTCAACACTGACAAAGTCGGTACCATCAAAGGTAAAACCACCAGCCTCATCATCTGCTGCAAGCGGGATACCGTCAACACACAAAGGCCAACCTGCATAGTTAACCCTTTCTTTTGTCATGGTAAACATCATCCAGGCGCTTCGTTTAAAACCTTCAAATGCCGCACCTTCAAATTCAGACTCTTGCAACTCTTGCTCAGTCCAATTTGAACCAATGCTTAACACTTTTTGATATTTACGCGTTAACGCTGCCTTTACGGCATTGCGGTATTGATAAATAGACTGACAACGGGCCGCTTTAACAACCGACGTACATTCGGTACACGCAGGCACCGATAAAGGATCATGCGGCGCGTTATGTATATCATCGGCAGAAAATGGGATGTTAACATCACTATTAGATGGCTCGCCACAAAATAAACACGTGTAGCGAACATCAAACGGAATGTCTATCTTAGGGTAATGATCAAATGACATTATATTGGACTACTTCTTTTTCAACGACAGAGTACCTTTAACACGAGGCGCAGCTGGACTAGCTTTGGTGGCATTAGCCAACTTGGCTTTTTCACGGTCAGCAATAATACTGAAACGTGTAGCAGGTTTTTTTCGTTCTTTTTTCTTTTCAGCCGAGTTAAAACGCGCTCTTGATGCAATTTGTTCATCGGAATAAGACGCTGGTTTATCTTGCTGAGCTATATCTTCAGACATATCTGAAGATACATTAGATGAAACATCAGCATCAGACGATTTTTCATTTTGCGTCCAAAAATTAGACGTCGGTTCGTCGTTCTTATCTAGATCAGCGACTGTTTCATCTTGATTCCAAACATCTGAACTCGCTTCATCATTCAAAACTTGACCAGGGGTTGCTGCATAGTCTCCGTAGCCAAAACGTTTCTGGCGAGCAGCACTGTTAACGCCACGTTTTGAATGTTGGCCTTTGACCTTAGGCTTTACTTGGCCATAATCAGACGCTTCTTCGGTACTGCTAGAACCTTCAACCATGGCGTTTATTTCTGCCATTTCATTATCCGTTAGCAAACGCCACTGGCCAGTCGCTAAACCTTTAATATCAATGTTCATGATACGGGTACGCGTCAGTGATTTTACTTGGAAACCAAAATGCTCACACATGCGTCGGATCTGCTGATTTAGACCTTGCGTTAAAATTATTTTGAATTCAAAGCGACCTTCACGCGTTACTTTACAAGGTTTAGTGACCGTGTCTAAAATTGGTACACCGCGCGCCATGCCGGTTAAGAATTTATCTGTCACAGTGCTATCAACTTTAACAATATATTCTTTTTCGTGCGCATTACCTGCACGTAGTATTTTATTAACAATATCACCGTCATTGGTTAAAAAGATAAGACCTTCTGAGGGTTTATCAAGACGACCGATTGGGAATATGCGCGTACTGTAGTCAATCAAATCAATTACATTACCGTGAATGTGACGCTCAGTTGTACACGTGATGCCTGCAGGTTTATTTAAGGCAATATAGATACGTTTTTGTTTTTCTTTAACGGGTCTACCATTTACAGAAACCATATCGCCATCTGACACTTTCGTTCCCATTTCTGGAATTTTACCATTAATGGTTACGCGACCTTGTTCAATTAAGCGGTCCGCCTCACGGCGAGAGCAATAACCCGTGTCACTGATATATTTATTAAGTCGTGTTAGTTTGATGTCTTGTTGCGTCATGATAATTTATACTAATATTAAGGGAATTGGGAATTGCGAAAAGGTTTTGAGAATTTATACTTCAGAAAGACCGCAATTATGTGCGCGGAGTATAACAGAAGGCATTATTATCAAGCAATATTAGTGTATATATTTAACCTTTCACGTAATTAATACTAATTCATCCGCAAATATTGGGTTTTTTTCACGCTTCGTGGTACATTGCCCGCATTATTGGGTGATCTATAATAACCCTCATTATTTCAAGACAGAGCAAAGCACTATGGCAGAATTAGGCAAGTTAAATACCCTAGAAATTATCAAAGAAACTGGATCGGGTTTCTACCTGGACGGCGGTGTATTAGGTGAAATACTGTTACCTTTTACAAACTCACCATTGGATATAGATATCGGTGATGAGCTTGAGGTATTTATCTACCTTGATTCAGAAGACCGTATCATTGCAACAACGCAAAAAGTACTAGGTGCAGTTGGCGAATTCGTCATGCTAAAAGTAAAACAAGTAAACAATGTGGGTGCATTCCTTGATTGGGGCTTAGACAAAGATCTGTTAGTACCATACAGTGAACAACGCACCCCATTACAAGTGGGTCGTGAATACCTTGTTGCTATCTATCTTGATCGCATTCATGGTCGTATTACAGCAACCACAAAACTTGATCGTCATGTTGATAATACGCCAGCACGATACAAAATACATGAACAAGTTGAAATTACACCTGTTGATCCAACTGATCTTGGTTATAAAGTCATTGTAAATAACAGCCATTGGGGTGTTGTATACAAAAATGAAATGTTTAAGAAATTAAACCGTGGCGAAAAACAAAAAGCGTACATTCAAAAAGTGCGCGAAGACGGTAAAATTGATATCTTACTGAATGAACCCGGTCACGGTAAAGTATCAGACTTTAGCCAAGTGTTATTGTCAGAATTAAATAAACATGGTGGTTTCATGCCAGTGACAGATAAAACTGACCCTGAAACAATCGCGCGTTTATTTGGTGTAAGTAAAAAAACATTCAAAAGCGCAGTAGGCCAATTATTCAAGAAAGGTATCATTGATATCGTTAAGACGGGTAACGTTGGTTTACAAGTTAAAGATAGTGAATAACACACGCTATAAATAGTTTTAGTCCTATCTATCAACGCCGATAATACTAACACTGATGATAATAAAAATGGAAGCCAATTGGCTTCCATTTTTTGTTCTACGTTACTGTAATTTGAATGCTTAATTATGAATTAATGAACAATTTGCAAAATGGCAACGTTAGCTTGTTTATCCATTTCAGCAGAGCCTAGGATCATAATCAACTCGTCATCAGAGTAAGCAGATAAGTCGTTAGCTTGTTCGATAATATCTTCCATAACAGGGTTCAAGTCACCGTCATGAACTCGGTGCCATTGATAAAAACTAATCAGTAAAACTTGTAACACGTAACCTTCATCTAATAGAGCTACGTCAATACCACTTTCTAATGCCACCGCTTCCAATGTTTCAATATCAAAGGAAACACTGCCGTCATCATCCAGTTCTAGTTCTAATGAATCAAAATTAATCCCATCAGGGATACTAATTTCGACTCTAGTTAATGCGGAAATATCCATATTTCATTCCCTCTTTAAGCCAAGCATAGTTACAAACTAACACTAATTCGAAAAAAAACAAGCTTATACAGCATTCAACAAATTATGTTTCTGTTGCAGTTACCTTGGCATTGGTAAATGTAAAAGCTAACTCATCACCGTTCAATTGAATATCAACCGCACCACCATTGGATAGTTTGCCAAACAAGATTTCATTAGCAAGGTTGCGCTTAATTTTGTCTTGAATAACACGCGCCATTGGTCTTGCGCCCATGGTTTTATCATAACCTTTATTCGCTAGCCATTTACGCGCATCGTTTGATACGTTCAATGTCACTTGCTTGTCATCAAGCTGGGCTTCTAACTCAACTAAGAATTTATCCACAACCATATGAATAACATCCATATCTAAGTGATTAAACCAAATAATATTATCAAGACGGTTACGGAATTCAGGCGCGAATATTTTATTCACCTCACCAAGCGCATCACTATTATTATCTTGTTCTTTAAAACCGATGGACTGGCGAACTGTTTCAGCTGCACCCGCATTCGTCGTCATCACCAGTATAATATTACGGAAGTCCGCTTTACGGCCATTATTATCCGTTAACGTACCGTTATCCATGACTTGTAATAACAAGTTAAACACATCCGGATGGGCTTTTTCGATTTCATCTAAAAGCACAACTGCATGTGGCTGTTTGATAACCGCATCCGTTAATAAACCACCTTGATCATAACCAACATAACCAGGAGGCGCACCGATCAGACGAGATACAGTATGACGTTCCATATACTCAGACATATCAAAACGAATTAGCTCAACACCCATTATTTTAGCTAAGCGTTGAGTCACCTCGGTTTTACCGACACCCGTTGGACCAGCAAATAAGAATGAACCAATTGGTTTAGTCTCTGCACCAAGACCAGAACGAGATAAACGGATCGCATCAGTGAGAACTTCAATCGCTGGATCTTGACCAAACACAACCATCTTCAGGTTACGCTCTAAATTTTTAAGCACATCACGATCGTTTGATGAAACTGATTTTTCAGGAATTCGAGCCATTTTTGCAACAATAGACTCAATTTCACTGATACCAATTGTTTTCTTACGTTTATTCTCTGGTAATAAACGCTGTTTCGCCCCAGCTTCATCCATTACATCAATTGCTTTATCAGGCAGTTGACGTTCGTTAATATACTTCGCAGATAATTCGGTGGCTGCACGTAGTGCTTTCGCGGTATAGCGTACATCATGATGTTCTTCGTAACGTGATTTCAACCCTTGCAGGATCTTCACCGTATCATCAATAGAGGGTTCCACTATGTCTACTTTTTGGAAACGTCGTGCCAATGCACTATCTTTTTCAAAAATCTGGCTATATTCAGAATAGGTCGTCGAACCGATACAACGTAACGAACCATTACTGAGTAGTGGCTTAAGTAAGTTCGCGGCATCCAGTTGGCCACCAGATGCGGCACCAGCACCGATGATGGTATGAATTTCATCAATGAATAAAATTGCATCATCATGTTTTTGTAACTGTTTCAATAATGATTTAAAACGTTTTTCAAAGTCACCACGATATTTGGTACCGGCAAGCAGAGCGCCTAGATCAAGAGAGAACACCTGGGTATTTTTCATTACATCAGGCACTTCTTTATTCACAATACGATATGCGAGACCTTCAGCTATTGCTGTTTTACCGACCCCAGCCTCACCCACTAACAATGGGTTGTTTTTACGACGGCGACATAAGATTTGAATCGTACGAGTGAGTTCTTCATCGCGTCCAATCAATGGGTCAATGCGCCCTTCAACAACTAATTTATTTAAGTTCGCGGAGAAGTTTTCAAGTTTTGTCGATTGATCGTCACTATCATTAATCGCTTGTTCTGATGCATCCTGATTATCTTCAATCCCTGATTCTTCGTCGTTTTTACGAATACCATGTGAAATAAAATTAATCACGTCAAGACGACTCATGCCTGACTTCTTCAAAATATATGCAGCTTGTGACTCTTGTTCACTGAAAATAGCGACAAGCACATTGGCACCTGTTACTTCATTATTCCCTGAAGATTGCACATGAAACACAGCACGTTGTAATACTCGCTGAAAACCAAGCGTCGGTTGTGTTTCTCTGTCTTCATCTGACTCAGGTAAAATAGGTGTTGTCTGTTCTAAAAAAAGAAGTAGTTCATCACGAATAGCATCGATATCACCAGAGCAGCCTTTGATTGCTTCGCAGGCCGATTTGTTACTTAAGAGTGAAACGAGTAAGTGTTCGACCGTCATAAATTCATGACGATTTTCACGTGCAGTTTTAAACGCTTCATTTAGCGTAACTTCAAGATCTTTGCTTAACATAGGCATCTCCCTATAACTACGTGTTGCGTAATATTGCTATCATTACGCTTGTTCCATGGTACATAATAAGGACTGTTCGTTATCTTTCGCATATTGCATCACCTGTGATACTTTTGTCTCGGCTATCTCAGCCGTAAATACACCACAAACACCCCTGCCCCGATGATGAACAGTTAACATGATCTGGTTAGCCTTATCTATATCCATAGAAAAAAACCTTTGTAGTACATCTACAACGAAATCCATTGGAGTATAGTCATCATTATTCAAAAACACTTTGTAAAACGAAGGTGGTTTGAGTTCTAGCTCACTTTCTATACTTGTTTTGAAATCAATCAGTTCATCTAACTTACTCATAATTCTATCTTAGTACCTATCAGAGATTTGGGCTAATAACTTTCAACCTTTCGACTAAGTTTACCCCATTTTAACCATTTTTAGGAATATTAACTTGACTATAGTTGCGAATAAACTAAATTTATTAACAAGATGAATTATAACGTTAACATTCTAGCAACTTATAATGTTGATCGTTATATACATCTATCACCCTTCTGATTAAAAGGGGGAAAGACAGTTCAGTAATCAAACAATTTGCAATTAAAGAAAGGATGCAGAGGTATGGCAACCGGTACGGTTAAATGGTTCAATAATGCGAAAGGATTCGGCTTCATTTGTCCTGAATCTGGTGGCGATGATGTGTTCGCGCATTTTTCTATCATACAAATGGATGGATATCGCACATTAAAAGCAGGGCAACTGGTGGATTATGAAATAGACGAAGGACCAAAAGGCTCTCACGCTGTTTCCATTTCAGCACATGAGACAAGCGAAATAAAATAACTGGTCTTCTACCGTGATACAAAGCAGCTTAGCTGCTTTTATTTTATGCGCTGAGGATTAAGATTAACGACTAAACTTGTAATATAAATCGACAGCACTATCCACACCGCTCACTAACTCTATGTACAGCTTGGGTATGATCTCGTAGCGTACAACAACTTCACTCAAATCCGAAAATAAACCAATGCCATAACGGATCTGAACACCTGGTAGTACATAACCACTCACTTCCACCCGAGTATCGTCGCCCTGTCCTCTCGTATCAATAGCAAAGTCTTTAACACCTAATGTATCACCTAAGAAACCGATAACGTCTTTACCTTGGCCTAGGCTGGAGCCTACGAGCATTGTGGTGATAACAACATCCTGACTAGTTTCGTCTTCCGAGTTTATATCGCGACCACGCAATAAATACGAGATCATTCTGGTCTGCTGCATTTCTGGTTCTGAAAATATCGTGAATACAGGTTTCTTTACGGGTCCGATTAAGCGAATACCAACAACCACATTATCTTCGGTTAGCTCTGTATTACGTATTGCTTCAACATTAATATATGGGTTTTCAACCGAGCCAGAGAAAACAACCTGACCCTTACGAATATAGAGGTCTTGTCCAAACGAGCGGTAACGACCGTTTTCAAACTGCAACATACCATCAGAAAACAAGTTACCATCTTCGTCAAGCACAATACTTATTGCACCAGTTATATTAGATTCTAACCCAAAAGAATCAATTTTAACGTTATCTAACAGTTTGATATTCACTTGAACATCAAGTGGGTAAGTTTGTTTTACCGTAAACTCATCTGAATCAATAATGATAACATCGTTAGAAACCTGAATCGCACTTTGCGGTAATTTTTCAACTTTAATTAGCGCATAAGGTATGACAATATCGCCGGTTATTTTAGCCCCCTTATCGTCACCTTCAACTAGAATTTCAGGGCTGAAATGAAGTTTTAAGCCCTTATTATCGTCAAATTCGAAATTGTCACCATGTAACAACATTCGGTAGTTGAATTCATCCACCCACACAAGACTACCCGTGATCTTTGCTAATCCCTTACCTGAATTAGCACTACCAGTAATACTGGCTCGTTCTCCGCTGGACTCGATACTGAATTGAAAGTTTTCCAACGTCACAGGCAATTCATCACCCGCTAAATAGCCATTATTAACATTGAACTGACCAATAACCTCAGGCTTATCCAACGTACCTCCGACAATACCGGCACCAGAGACAACACCATTAAGTACATCGACCTGATAAATCAAAGGTTCAATAAATGCTAAATCAATGTCCACGATATTTATATCACCACTCAATTCTCGGCTATCAAAGAGATCATCGATACGAATATCACTTGTCATCCCACCCAGCTCACGGGATTGAATATTAGTTTTTACGCTTACACTAGATTCGTCTAATCGAACCTGCATTGTTAGGGTGTCAAAATTTGCGGTACTACTTTCTTCTTCATTATAAATAAGTGCCGAGCCATCAGTGATACTCACTTCCGAGTTGAGCTGTAACGGTTGTCCTTTACCCCAAGTCACTTGACTAACAATATTCAGTAAACCTTCAATTTCAAGGTTATTGGCGGTTTCTAAACCCAGTTTATTAATATCATAGTCATGTAATTGGAACTCAAACTTATCCGAATCTTCAAGTTTACCGTCAAAACCTAAACAGAATTTTGCTTCTTTTTCATTCCAACAATGTTGCTCAACAGAAAGGTAATAGTCTTTATCAGAGAACGAAAGTTCGACATTGGGATCAACAATCCAATTTCCGTATTCAGAGTTAATACGTCCTTTCGTCACTTTGCCTCGCCAAACCTCTCCAAGCCAAGAGCCTGCCACCTTCAATACCGCGTTGTTTTTGTCATTTTCAATATTTAAACTAATACTGTTACTGCCATTGTCGGCTTTATAATCGACTGCGACCTTACTAATCAGCTGCTCACCAATGTTCAATTCTTCGCCCGACAGTGAGATCACGCCCTCTGGACGTTCCGTCAAACTGATTCGACCATTTAGATCTGCGCGTGATAATTTATTATTTTCCAACGCCACATGATCTGCGAACAAATCGAAATTTAGCCAAGGTTTAGATTTATTACCTATAACAGTAAAATAACCAAACGCACTGCCTTTACTTCCAGCAAGATAGGGGGTTAATGATTTTACATCGACTTCTCCGCCTAACTTAAATTGCTCATTGATAATACCATCGAGTCGAATAGAATCGTCACCATGGGAAAGAGAGAAACCATTCAAATGCCAATAAAGATCTTGATTTAACGTGAGTTTCCCTTGTAACGTTAATGGATAACTTGCTATATCCGCAGCAACATTAATATCATGTATATCTACGCGCCAATCATTATCTGATTCGAGTTTAAAATCGACTTTCGCATCACCACTGGGCCGGAGTTTTACTTCTGGCCAGTATTTATCTAACTGTACACCTTTCGTCTCTATGTCACTGCTAACCCGAATACCATCAACCCAATCTAGTTGTGCCGACGCAACGACAGTCCCGCCCAAAGTCTGAGCGTTTATGGTAGAAAACATTAATCCTTGCAAACTGCCCTTACCCTCTGCATCTAGATTAATTAACGGTGCATTATCAATGTCGAGTGAACCGGAAATAACGATATTATAATCATCTAAATCTCCTTGTAATGATAACGAACCGTCTTTTGTCTCTATATAAGCAGGTGACAGTAATGGCCAGCCTAAATGCTGCCAATTAGCATGGATCGTAAATGGTAAAGCAGGCTGTAATGGCGCTAATGAGGCGTCTATGTGGGTATTGAACGGCCCGGAGGTCTTAATCGCCAAGTCGATTTTATCAAGGCTGCCGCCCGCTTTTACGTCAATGACAAGGTGATTTAATAATTCGGGCTGTTTGAATGTCGTGCGGGCATTTACATACAAAGGATAACCTTGCTGTAATACAATATTTCCTTTTATGCTGGTATTAGCCTGGGGCATATCAACGACAAGTTTTTCAATGTTCACCTCACCGGCATCAATAAAACCGATTAAATCGATTGCATTAAAATCAAGAAATAAGTCGTTAATCTGAAGTTTCGATTGCATCAATTTAGCGTCATGCACATCGACACGTAATGGAATTGAGACCTGATAAAGCTCAAATTCATTTAATAATGCTGACACAGCATCTAATTGTTTATTAATTTCAACGCGAGCGATAGCTTGTTTCGTGCTTGCTAGCGCGTTGCTTTTTTCTGCCGTCAGCACTTGAACAAATACATTTGTCGTTTTGACTTGGGTAACCGAAATATCTCGTCCTGATAAATTCACCGCACCTTCAAGCCGATCGGCGGTTATTTTGGTATTAGCGATAACCACATTTATATTATGAATATCGATATTGGCAACACGAATGAAAATCGGGATGTCTAGCTGCCAGTCATTATTGGTAATGTTATCATCAAGTTCAGCAATACGTGTTAAGGCATCACTTAAATCTATGCCTAAAAGTACGCTGCGTTCTTTCTCAAGGGCCATCGAATAGCTGACGGCAGCAGCATTAATCGAATTGACACAAAGCTCACCACCGAATAAACAAGATAAATCGATATCGTAATCTAAATCTACAATTGAGAGCTGAAGTAAATCGCCTTGCCAGTCTATTTTTGTCCAGCGCGCTTGACTAAATACAGTGCCGTTATCAAGTTCAAGATACAGTGGTAACCCTGCGTTATTCAGTTTCTCAATAATGTATTGGTTACCGGCATGGCTACCAAGCAATGCGGTAATGCTGCCAAGCATTAAAATCAGTAAAACAAACGTGATTTGAAGAAAACGCATTACAATTCAGGTCCAATATACAAGTGAAAAGTATACTTAGTATCAGTATCAGAATTAACCGGCACCGCAAAGTCAACTTTAACAGGGCCGATCGGTGTCATCCAGCGAATACCAGTACCCACACCAATACTAATAGGTTCGGAGAAATCATTGGTTGAAGTACCTGCATCTACAAAAAGGCCAATTCGCCATTTCTCAGCAAACTGATAACCGTACTCAAACGAACCCACCGTTAGATATCGACCACCGATATAGGCATCTGCCGCATCAACAGGCGTAACCGTTTCATATTGATAACCACGGATACTCTGGCTACCACCAGCAAAAAAACGCATTGAAGCAGGCACACTTTCAATTTCATCGACATAGATAGCACCAAGATCCACTCGCGTAGTAAAAAAGTGAGTTCGATCAAGAGAGCGTAAATACTTCGTTCTGCTTTGTACTTTAGCCATGTTAATGTCAGCGCCCCAATAACGACTAGCCACTTCAAAATTAAACAGTTGTTGATTACCCCAATACGGATCGACACCACCGCGTTGTTTTGTTCGCGCAAAACTGACACCAGGTAACACCATAATGCTACTACCAACTTGACTCGCTTGAGTAAAATCTTCTTGTTCAAATTTGACAAACCAAGTACGTAACCATTTTGATTCTAGTTCAAATTGACGCTGTAACTGTAACGTAAACAGTTTACTTTCGGTGTCTTCATTGTCTTTACGTTGATAACCAAATTGAATTTTAGCGATGTTAGTGATTGGATCTTCAATGGGAATATCATAGTTAAAGGTAAATTCTTGCTGTACTGTCGAATACTCAAATTCTGCAGAGACACTGTCACCGCGATTGTTGATCCAAGGTTTCTTCCAGCCTAACGTCCCTCTAAAACCGACATCACTCAAAAAACCGACACCAACCTCATAAGTATTGCTGGGATGGTTAATCACAGTGATCACGATTGGGACTTTACCGTCTTTCCTGGCGTTAATATCAGGCACGACAGAGGCCGACTGGAAATAACGACTGTTGAACAACGCTAAACTATACTCAGCAACTAAATGCGACTCATAGGCTTGCCCTAACTGAAAGGTGGCTAATTCAGTGACGACAGTCCCAGACTTGGTTTGATTAGATAACACCGAATCACCAAATACATATCGCTGCTTACTGTCGAAAATAAGATCGACATCCGCACTATTCTTCTTAATGCTAACACGCACTTCACTTTGCGCCCACTTACCGTCAAAGTAGCCCCGTGCTAATGCTAATTTTGTAATTGCAGCTTTGAATTGGTCATAATCTTGATGCGATAAATAAGTTCCGGACTTAAGCGGCACAGTACTAAGCAGATCTGAAAAAGCAGGATCATTGCCCGCGTCACCGTTGATCCGAATATTAACCTTTGCAAGTTTAATTCTGTCGCCAAGTTTGATGTCGATAAATACAATGAGTTCATCATCATCTAGCGTCAGGTTAACCGTCGTTTCTGACTGATAAAAACCGAATACTTGGATAGATTCAATGATATGTTTTCGGACTTTAGATTCAAAATAACTGTAGTTATTACCTTTGGGTGTAGATATTGTCGACAAATAAGAATTAACGTTATCCTCGATAGCACCGGAGACACCTTTAATTTCGAAATCAACACTTGAGACAGCAAACGCAGAAGGAGAAAAAACAGAAGAATATAACAATAGCATCAATGCGAACGGAGCGGGTAATTTCACTAACTGAGGCCTTAACTTAGCACAGTTCAAATATAGAATAGTACTTTCCATGTAAAGGAAAATGATGAGTAACAGATTAGTCTAATTAGTATAAAAAAACAATGACGTGGTATTTACTACACCATTGTATATGCCCAAGCTACTTCGAGCAGCACAATCAGTAAACCTCTGATATAACATCTTGAAGTAGTTTGGGTATATTAACTAAAGGCCTTCGCTAATAATACGCTTAGCTAAGGTTGTTGGGCAACCAAACTCGGTCCAATCTTCAGTCAGTAGCACGGTGTCATATTTACGGCAAATGTGCGGTAAAAATGTGTCATGGCAATCAGAAATTAATTGCAGATAATCACGTGGCGTACCTTGCTCGGCATCACGAGCGCGTGAAAGCATACGTGTATAAGCCGTTTCAGCGTCACAACGTAGATATACAACAGCCGATACGCGCGGGTAATCGACTAGTTTAGTCTGGATATCGTAATAATAATCAAGATCTTTGCCATCAGGGCGGCAAGCTTCTGCTAGATTCGCTTGGCAGAATACCAGGTCAGAGAATAATGAACGCTCAATAATGTAATTAAACGCAGGGTCCAAATCTTTACAGATATCAGATCTTTTGTTGGTAATGTAGCGCTGAAATTCAATGCGGCGTGCAGGATCAACCGTAAACGCTTGTAATAAGCGTTGAAATTCAGGGTCTGAATCAACATCTTCTAATATTAACTGCCAGTCGGCGTTATCATGTTCTGTTAATTCTTTAGCCAACAAAGGTAGCAATGTTGATTTACCGACACCGATATTACCTTCAATTGCGACTAGTTTAAACGTTTGCTCATTACTCATTATAAAACCTATGATGCTAATATAAGCGGAAGATTATAGCATATCGACAGGGCTATCCAAGCTCAAGCATGTTTAAATACTAAGCAGTTTAATAAATTAAGTCTGATTTATTTATCCGTTAACGTAAATGATACATTCACCTAAGTTATTTATTCCTGTATAATATGCCGCCTTAATGAGGCATATTGCCCAGTTGCTAGGATATCCAATGAAATTTTCATCATATAGTTTTACTCCCGAAATTTTACGCGCGCTAGATGCTTGTAATTATGACCAAATGACGCCTGTACAACAGCAAGCTATTCCAGCAGCTGGTCGCGGTAAAGATATTCTAGCGAACGCACAAACAGGTACTGGTAAAACAGCCGCGTTTGCTTTACCTATCTTGCAACAAATCGCAGATACGCCAAAAGACATCCATTCAGGCAGTGTACGCGCACTGATCTTAGTGCCGACACGTGAGCTAGCAGCACAAGTAACAGACAACATTAAAGCGTACAGCCAATTCATGGAACTTAACGTTGTGAGTGTATACGGCGGCGTTAAAATGGAAACGCAAACTAAACAGCTTAAACAAGGTGTTGATGTTTTAGTCGCTACACCTGGCCGTTTATTAGAACACCTACAACTTAACCATACCAACCTTGCTAACGTTGAACACTTAGTACTAGACGAAGCCGATCGTATGCTAGATATGGGTTTCATCACCGATATTCGTAAGATCTTAGAATCTATATCGAATGATTTCCAAACAATGCTTTTCTCGGCAACGTTATCTCAACAAATGAAGCACCTAGCAAATGAATTACTGACTAGCCCTGTGATTGTTTCAGCTTCAAAAGAAAACTCGACAGCGTCAACCATTAAACACGTTATTCACCCTGTTGAGCAGCGCCGTAAACAAGAATTACTCTCTGAGTTAATCGGTACTAAAAACTGGAAACAAGTATTAGTTTTTGTTAACACCAAAGAAGCGGCTAATAACATCGTTAAGGAATTAAAACTTGATGGTATTAAAGCTGACGTTTGTCACGGTGATAAAGGTCAAGGCGCACGTCGTCGTGCATTAACTGAATTTAAAGAAGGTAAAATCCGCGCACTTGTTGCGACAGATGTTGCTGCACGTGGTCTTGATGTTCAAGGTCTTAAGTATGTAGTTAACTATGATTTACCTTTCCTAGCTGAAGATTATATTCACCGTATCGGTCGTACAGGCCGCGCTGGTGAAACGGGTAATGCAGTATCATTTGTATGTCGTGAAGAAGAACATGGTCTGGCTGACATCGAAGCGATGATCGGTTATAAGATTGAGCGTGAAGTAGTTAAAGGTTATGAAGTAAGTAACCGTGATCGTCTGATTGCTGATATCAGTGGCCGTGCTGCGCATGAGCGTCGTCAACCTCGTCGTAACAAAGCTGTTGGTGAAGAAAAAGTTGAACACAAGCCAAAAACAACGGCGCCAACGAAAAAAGCAAGCAAAGGTAAACATCGTAAAACAAGTGCGAAGTTACACCGTAAAGGTAATGTAGCGGCACCAAAACAACGCTAACAATTAGCGTTGCTATTGATGAGTAAATAAATTAAAGGCCTTATTAAATAGTTTAATAGGGCCTTTTTGTATTTACGGAACAGTATCTACGCTTCATGATTTACAGGATGTAATTACTTCCAACGGTCGGCTGCTGTCGTATCCGTTTCTCGGGCATCTACCCAATGAGAACCCGCTTGGGTTGCTTCTTTTTTCCAGAATGGTGCTTGAGTCTTTAAATAGTCCATAATGAACTCGCATGCTTGAAAAGCATCACCACGGTGCATACTGGCTACACCAACGAAAACAATCTGGTCACCTAACGCCAATTCACCAATACGATGAATCACTTTAACACCTTGAATTGACCAACGTGTTTCAGCTTCAATCAAAATCTTAGCCAGTGACTTTTCAGTCATGCCGGGATAATGTTCAAGCGTTAAACCTGATACGTTATCACCCTGGTTAAAATCGCGTACCTTACCGATAAAAGTAACGACGGCACCAGTACTGTGGCTTTTACCTAACGCCGCATATTCAGTCGCTAAATCAAAATCTTCAGTTTGGATTTGAATGGTATCTGTATTCATTTAACCTCCCGTAACGGGTGGGAAAAATGCCACCTCGACACCGTCGTTAAGTGGCGAGTCTAAACTACAAATTTCTTGGTCAATCGCCACCAGCAATTTATCAGAATCAAGCGCCAGCGCCCACTTACCGCCTTTACCTGCTAATTCAGCACGTAATGCATTCACAGACTCAAACTGGCCAGTCACTTCTAATTCAGCGCATTCAACCAATTCTCTAATCTGTGCAAAAAATAATACTTTAATCATCATAATACCCTGCGCAATCTAAACTTTAAAATGACCTGACTTGCCACCAGTCTTCTCAAGTAGCTTAATACCATCAATGATGATGTCTTTTTGAACGGCTTTACACATATCATAAATGGTTAATGCAGCTACTGATGCCGCTGTTAACGCTTCCATTTCTACGCCGGTTTTACCCGAAAGTTTACAACAGGTTTCGATACGTACAAGGTTATTTTCTGGCTCTGGTGTTAACTCGACCGTCACTTTAGTCAGCATAAGCGGATGACAAAGCGGGATAATATCAGAGGTTTTCTTCGCGGCTTGAATGCCAGCAATACGCGCAGTGGCAAATACGTCACCTTTGTGGTGGTCACCCGACATGATCAGTGCCAGTGTTTCTGCCGACATACGCACAATCGCTTCCGCTCTTGCTTCACGTTGCGTTACTACTTTTTCAGTAACATCAACCATATTTGCTTCACCAGAAGCATTTACATGAGTAAATTGTTGAGACATTAGAATTCCTATTACTTAAATATGTGGCATAAAATTGCATGGACGATGAGAACTATTTAACTGCTCACGTAAGATCTTATTCCAACCTGTTTTGCATGCACCCGTTGATCCTGGCATACAGAAAATAACGGTTTTATTGGCAAAACCACCAACTGCGCGGCTTTGAATTGTCGATGTTCCGATCTCGTCGTATGAAACTGCACGGAATAATTCACCAAAACCTTCGATTGCTTTATCAAATAATGGCTGTACGGCTTCTGGTGTCATGTCTCGTGCAGTAAAACCAGTGCCACCGGTAATTAACACACCTTGGATATCTTCGTCAGCAATCCACTGAGAGACGATCGCACGGATCTTATATTTATCATCAATGACGATCTTTTTATCCATTAAAATATGACCGTCAGCAACAAGTGCTTCTGCAAGAAAGCGCCCTGAAGTATCTGTTTCTTCATTACGGGTATCGGATACGGTTAATACCGCAAGTTTTGCGGCTTTAAACGCTGATTCAGCATGGCTCATTATTTTTCCTTTTCAATTCAGTCATGTTAATTAAACAATTATAAGACATTGAGCTCATCGGTCGTTGATCTTGATCAGCTAGTAAATAACGTAAGTGTTAGCTGCAGCATAATTAAACAAGCTCAACGCTGAAAATGACCATCACACGTCGTTAGTATTTACTATTTGTTATTTACAGTCACTTTGACTTTGTTGTTATTGTCGCGACTGTCTCGAATCAATGCATCATTGGCGATGGTATCTGCAGATTTAGCAAGACGATCGTATAAAAGTACATTCACAGTTGCAGCAAGGTTCATACAACCCACTGTCGGTACATAAACAACCGCTGATGCACGATCAATGACTTTTTGATCTATGGTGCCGTCTTCAGGACCAAAGATATAGATAACGTTATCAGGATGCTCAAACGCCGGTAACGGGATTGCGCCTTCCGCTAATTCAACGCAAACAATATTGGTTGATTCTGGAATACTATCGAGCCAATTATCAACACCTGTTAATGGCGTTTTAGCGGCGATATTTTGGGTATCGGTTTGAAAGGCAGACGCGCGATCATATCTTCGCCCGGTATAATAAACCGCATCCGCTTGATAACAACCAGCTGCACGCATTACCGCACCGACATTAGTAGGACTTTTAGGATTGGTTAAACCAATTGATACATTTTTATTTTTCATTCAATGCTTTATTTTATCGATAATAAACGGGATCTTGTACCGGCTATAATACAGGGATATGAGACCTATCTCAAGGCCATCACGGGAGAACAAAAAAGGCCACATTATACAAATGCGGCCTTAACATTATTCATCTAGTTTACGTGTGTGTTATTTATTTCTATCTGCCGTGAGCGACAATGCCCATACCGAGAACCCTGCCACGCCAGCAAAACCAGCGAGTAAAATAACCGGCATCGCCGTGTAACCTAAGATATGCCAAATAACGTATTCTAACGTACTCATAATTGTGCTTCCTTTTTTCGATCTACCAACCAGGTACGTCAGACATATCTGGTAGTTGATGGGCAATACCTTTATGGCAATCAACACAGGTTTTTTCACCACTTGCTAATGCGGTAGAATGTTGTTTTCTACTCCGTGGGCCTTGCTCAGAGAAATCCATGTATTCAAAGTTATGACAATTACGACATTCCTGTGAATCATTTTCTTTCATCCGCTGCCATTCACGCACAGCTAAGTGTTTACGACGTGCTTCAAATTTTTCTTGAGTCGAAATGGTTCCCATCAAGAATGCCACAATTTCATTACTCGCTTGTACTTTACGTACAATTTTGTCTGTCCAGTTATGTGGTACGTGACAATCAGAACAGATTGCACGCACACCCGAACGGTTCGAGTAGTGAATTGTTTCTTTTAGCTCTTTAACAATTGGCGCATGACAAGCAGAACAGAATTCTTCTGTGTTGGTCGCCTCCATCCCCATGTTAAAGGCACCCCAGAAAATAATACCACCGAGAAAGCCCATGGCTAGGACAGTACCAACAGCCGCTTTACTGGGTGTGGTTAATGTTCGCCAAAATTTTAAAATTAGTTTCATTTTATCGCCTCATTTATTCGTTGATTAACTTAGCGTAATGAATCTACACGTTTAAAATCATTGTCGATTAACGGCGTGGCATCAACTTGAGTAACATGGCATTGCAAACAAAAGTAACGACTTGGTGATACGTCTGCAAGGACTTGCCCTTCCCGCGACTGGTAATGCGTTACACTGATCTTGGTCGCGCCCATTTCACCCGCATATTTCCAGCTATGACAAGATAAACACTTATTGGCATTGAGTGATACTTCATAATGACGTGTTTGATGCGGAACAAGTGGCGGTTGATAGACGTAATCACGATCAATTGGGCTACGATCTTTAATCACGCGCTTCAACTCATCTGCTTTACGCGTGGTATCTAATTCAGTAATACCGCGCAATGACGCAATACCGCCGTTATTTACATTTTCAATTTCGGCTGTCTCTGTCGCTAGCACTGAAACAGAAAATAACGCTCCTGCAGTTAGCAATGCAGCTAATAATTTTTTCATATTGTATTCTCCGCCTATTGGCAAATAAATCTGTTTTTTGCCAGCATTGATTGCTGGAAAAACCTGTATCTAGCAATGCATTTAATCATTACACTTTGGTAATTTTGACTGCACATTTTTTATAATCCGTTTGTTTAGATAACGGATCGGTCGCATCTAGACATACCTTATTGATTAATACTCGCGCATCAAAAAACGGAACAAATACTAAGCCTACAGGTGGACGGTTACGGCCACGTGTTTCCACGCGACAACGTACTTCACCACGAACAGATTGAACAAGTACTTCATCACCACGACGAACATTACGTTGCTTGGCATCATCCGGATGGATGTAACAAAGCGCATCAGGCATTGCACGGTATAACTCAGGTACACGCGCAGTCATGGTACCTGTGTGCCAATGTTCAAGAACCCGACCGGTACATAACCACATATCATATTCTTCATTTGGTTCTTCAGCAGCGGGTTCATAAGGGGCAAAAATAATATTCGCTTTGCCATCAGGTTTTCCATAGAACTCAAAACCTTTACCTTTGCCTACATAGGGATCACTGCCTTCTGCAAAACGCCATTTCGTTTCTTTGCCATCGACGACAGGCCAACGTAAGCCACGTACTTGATGGTAAACATCATAAGGGGCGAGATCGTGAGCATGACCACGGCCAAAGGAAGCGTATTCTTCAAACAAGCCTTTTTGCACATAAAAACCAAAGTCATGTGATTCATCATTCAATTCTTGTGCCTCACTCACAGGGAAAGCATCCACTTGACCATTTCGGAATAAAACCTCATACAAGGTTTTGCCTCTGTGCTCAGGCATTTTAACTAACAGTTCTTCGCCCCATACTTCTTCCACAGTGAAACGCTTTGAAAACTCAATAACCTGCCATGAATCAGATTTAGCGCCTTCAATTGGTTTAACTTGTTGATACCAAGCTTGAGTTCGACGTTCAGCATTGCCATAAGCGCCCTCTTTCTCCACCCACATAGCGGTTGGTAAAATAAGATCAGATGCTTGAGCCGTTACAGTTGGGTACGGGTCTGAACAAACAATGAAGTTAGCTGGATTACGGTAACCCGGTAAACCTTCTTCCATCATATTTGGCGCAGCTTGCATGTTGTTATTACACATAGTCCAGTACGCATTTAACGTACCGTCCTTAAGTGCGCGGCCTTGTGCAACGGCATGTAGACCCGGTTTTGCAGGAATAGTGCCTTCGGGTAATTTCCAGATTTTTTCAGCTATAGCACGATGCTTAGGATTTTTAACCACCATATCAGCAGGCAGACGGTGCGAGAATGTACCCACTTCACGCGCAGTCCCACACGCTGATGGCTGACCCGTTAGCGAGAATGGACCATTACCCGGTTGTGAGATCTTACCAACAAGTAAATGGATGTTATAAACAAGGCTGTTCATCCATACGCCACGCGTATGTTGATTCATGCCCATCGTCCATAGCGACATTACTTTGATGTTTGGATCAGCGTATTGTTTCGCGAGTATAATTAGTTTCTCTACTGAAACACCTGAAATCTCAGACGCTTTTTCGACCGTGTATTCAGCAACAGATGTTTTATACTCTTCGAATGTCATTGCCGACAATTTACCCGAGTTAGGGTTTTTAGCTTTCTGTTGTAGCGGATGCTCGTCACGAAGACCGTAACCAATATCAGTTGCAGTACGTTTAAAGTTAGTATGTTTGTTAACGAAATCCCAATTGACGGCATCGTTTTGAATGATGTAATTAGCAATAAAATTCGCCATGGCCAGATCAGATTGCGGATGGAAAATAACGCCTGTATCAGCTAGCTCAAATGAACGGTGTTTATATGTGGATAGAACGTTTACTTTCACATGCGGGTTACTTAAACGTCGGTCTGTTATGCGAGTCCACAGTATTGGATGCATTTCAGCCATGTTTGACCCCCAAAGTACAAACGAGTCGGCATGTTCAAAATCATCATAACAACCCATTGGTTCATCAATACCAAAGGTACGCATGAAAGCACCAACGGCAGACGCCATACAGTGACGTGCATTTGGATCTATATTATTTGACCGGAATCCTGCTTTCATCAATTTAACCGCAGCATAACCTTCCATTACCGTCCATTGGCCAGACCCGAACATGCCAATAGATGTTGGACCGTTCGCTTTTAGTGACGCTTTCCACTTCTCGGCCATGATATCAAAAGCTTGATCCCATGAAATTGGCGTAAACTCACCATTTTTGGCAAATTGTCCATCTTTCATGCGTAATAAAGGTGTCGTTAAACGATCTTTACCATACATAATTTTAGATAAGAAATAACCCTTAACACAGTTAAGACCTCTGTTAACGGGTGACTCTGGATCACCTTGTGTCGCAACAACTTTACCGCCTTGCGTACCAACTAAAACTGAACAGCCGGTACCACAAAAACGGCAAGCCGCTTTGTCCCATTTAATCTTAGTTTCTGTCGAACTTGCAATCAGATTTGTTGCAGTCGCAGGAAGTGTTACCCCAGCAATTGCTGCTGCAGATACCGCTGCATTTGCTTTAACAAATGCCCGTCTGGTCAGTTTCATAGATCACCCTCTCATGATGGATTTAACATTTAGCTGATACGCTATATTTGAATAATTCCATCTATTTTAGCGGTTATCTTCTGTTAGGAACTTTGCGCTAAATCAAATAGTGTTTCTTCCGCACCATACTTTTACCACTTATGTGATACCACCAACAAGGTACTGACAAGCCTATCAAAAACACTACCAACATTTACAGCTAAAACCATGAATTTTAGGCAAAAAAAGGCCGCATTGTAACAATGCGGCCTTCACTTTATTTATCTAGATAACGTGTGTGTTATTTACTTTTATCTGCAGTGAGTGACAATGCCCATACTGAGAATCCTGCCACGGCAGCAAAACCAGCGAGTAAAATAACCGGTATTGCCGTGTAACCTAAGATATGCCAAATAACGTATTCTAACGTACTCATAATTGTGCTTCCTTTTTTCTATCTACCAACCAGGTACGTCAGACATATCTGGTAGTTGATGGGCAATACCTTTATGGCAATCAACACAGGTTTTTTCACCACTTGCTAATGCTGTAGAATGTTGTTTTCTACTACGCGGGCCTTGCTCAGAGAAATCCATGTATTCAAAGTTATGACAATTACGACATTCTTGTGAATCATTTTCTTTCATTCGTTGCCATTCGCGTACAGCTAAGTGTTTACGACGTGCTTCAAATTTTTCTTGAGTCGAAATAGTCCCCATCAAGAATGCCACAATTTCATTACTCGCTTGTACTTTACGTACAATTTTGTCTGTCCAGTTATGTGGTACGTGACAATCAGAACAGATTGCACGCACACCTGAACGGTTCGAGTAATGAATTGTTTCTCTTAGCTCTTTAACAATTGGTGCGTGACAAGCAGAACAGAATTCTTCTGTGTTGGTCGCTTCCATACCCATGTTAAAGGCACCCCAGAAAATAATACCACCGAGAAAGCCCATTGCTAGGACAGTACCAACAGCCGCTTTACTTGGTGTCGTTAATTTACGCCAAAAATTTAAAATTAGTTTCATTTTATCGTCTCTTTTTCGTTTCGGCTACTTTCATTTGAGATAAATCAACGCAATGAATCTACACGTTTAAAATCATTTTCGATTAACGGTGATGCGTCTGCTTGTGTCACATGGCACTGCAAGCAGAAGTAACGACGTGGTGAAACGTCTGATAATACTTCGCCTTCACGTGATTGATAATGCGTTACACTGATCTTAGTCGCGCCCATTTCACCCGCGTATTTCCAGCTGTGACATGACAGACATTTGTTCGCATTTAAAGACACTTCATAATGACGTGTTTGATGCGGAACAAGTGGCGGTTGATAGACGTAATCACGATCGATTGGGCTACGATCTTTGATCACACGTTTTAACTCATCCGCTTTTCGTGTTACATCTAACTCAGTAATACCACGCAGTGATGCAACACCACCGTTGTTTACATTTTCAATTTTCGTCGTTTCGGTGCTTTGTGCCGATACAGAGAATAAAATCCCCGCAGTTAGCAGCACAGCCAATAATTTTCTCATATTATGTTCTCCGCCTATTGGCAAATAAATCTGTTATTTGCCAGCATGACTACTGGCAAAATAGTTAATTAAAAATATGCAGTTGGTGATTACACTTTGGTAATTTTAATTGCACATTTTTTATAATCCGTTTGTTTAGATAACGGATCGGTAGCATCTAGACATACCTTGTTGATTAATACTCGCGCATCAAACCAAGGAACAAATACTAAGCCTACCGGTGGACGGTTACGGCCACGTGTTTCCACACGACAACGCACTTCACCACGAACAGATTCAATAAGAACTTCATCGCCACGACGAACATTACGTTTCTTGGCGTCATCAGGGTGGATGTAACAAAGCGCATCAGGCATGGCACGATAAAGCTCTGGAACACGCGCTGTCATCGAACCTGAATGCCAATGCTCTAGAACACGACCGGTACATAACCACATATCATATTCTTCATTTGGCATTTCTGGTGGCGCTTCATAAGGTGCAAAAATAATATTTGCTTTACCATCTGGTTTACCATAGAACTCAAAGCCTTTACCTTTGCCAACATATGGATCACTGCCTTCGATAAAGCGCCATTTGGTTTCAACACCGTTAACCACAGGCCAACGTAAACCACGTACGGTGTGGTAAACATCATAAGGGGCTAAATCATGACCATGACCACGGCCAAATGTTGCATATTCTTCAAACAGGCCTTTTTGTACATAGAAGCCTTGATCATGTGCATCATCATTTAACTCTTGCGCTTCACTGATTGGGAAGGCATCAACATTACCGTTACGATAAAGTACATCGTACATAGTCTTGCCACGGTGCTCAGGCATTTTAGCGAGTAAATCTTCACCCCAAACTTCTTCAATTTTGAAGCGTTTAGAGAATTCCATTAACTGCCATAAATCTGATTTTGCACCTTCAATAGACTTAACTTGTTGATACCAAGCTTGAGTACGACGTTCAGCATTACCATAAGCGCCCTCTTTTTCTACCCACATTGCTGTTGGTAAAATAAGATCAGATGCTTGCGCAGTAACAGTAGGGTACGGGTCTGAACAAACAATGAAGTTAGCTGGATTACGGTAACCCGGTAAACCTTCTTCCATCATATTTGGCGCAGCTTGCATGTTGTTATTACACATAGTCCAGTACGCATTTAACGTACCATCCTTAAGTGCGCGGCCTTGTGCAACAGCGTGCAGACCAGGTTTTGCAGGAATAGTACCTTCTGGTAGTTTCCAAATTTTCTCTGCAATAGCACGATGCTTAGGATTTTTAACCACAAGATCAGCTGGCAGACGGTGTGAGAAAGTACCCACTTCACGCGCAGTACCACAAGCAGATGGCTGGCCTGTCAATGAGAAAGGACCATTACCCGGTTGTGATATTTTACCAACAAGTAAGTGAATGTTATAAACAAGGCTGTTCATCCACACGCCACGCGTATGCTGATTCATGCCCATCGTCCATAAAGACATTACTTTAATGTTTGGATCAGCGTATTGCTTGGCAAGCGTGATCAGTTTCTCAACCGGTACACCTGATATTTCAGATGCTTTTTCAACAGTATACTCAGCAACCGACGCCTTATACTCTTCAAATGTCATTGCTGTCATTTTGCCCGAGTTAGGGTTTTTAGCTTTTGCCTGCATTGGATGTTCGTCACGTAAGCCGTAACCGATATCCGTTGCTGTACGTTTAAAGTGTGTATGCTTATTAACGAAATCCCAGTTCACTGCATCATTTTGGATAATGTAGTTAGCAATAAAGTTAGCCATAGCAAGATCGGATTGCGGATGGAAGATAATGCCTTCATCAGCAAGTTCAAAAGAACGATGCTTGTAGGTAGAAAGTACATTGACACGTACGTGAGGATTACTTAAACGATGGTCTGTAATACGCGTCCAAAGAATAGGATGCATTTCCGCCATGTTTGAACCCCAAAGTACAAACGAGTCTGCATTTTCGAAATCATCATAACAACCCATTGGCTCATCAATACCAAAGGTACGCATGAAACCACCTACCGCAGAAGCCATACAGTGACGTGCATTTGGATCAATGTTATTTGAACGGAAGCCAGCTTTCATCAATTTAACCGCTGCATAACCTTCCATTACAGTCCATTGACCAGAACCAAACATACCAACAGATTCAGGGCCATTTGCTTTTAACGACGCTTTCCATTTCTCTGCCATGATATCAAAAGCTTGATCCCATGAAATTGGCGCAAATTCACCATCTTTAGCAAATTTACCATCTCTCATACGCAGTAACGGCGTTGTTAAACGATCTTTACCGTACATGATTTTAGATAAGAAATAACCTTTAACACAGTTAAGGCCTTTATTTACCGGCGCTTCAGGATCACCCTGAGTCGCAACAACTCGACCACCTTGTGTACCGACTAATACAGAACAACCGGTACCGCAGAAACGGCATGGGGCTTTGTCCCATTTTATTTTTGTTTCATCACTACTTGCAATCAAATTTGTTGCGCTAGTAGGAAGAGTAACGCCAGCAATTGAAGCCGCAGCGACTGCAGCATTTGCTTTAACAAATGCACGTCTGGTTAATTTCATAGATCATCCTCACATGATGGATCAATAGTTTCAATTTGATGAAAAACAAGAGAAGTACTTAAGACATGTTCGAAATTATTAATTTTATCAATAATATCGGTAACAAATTTCTGATTAGTGGTTTCTAATACAGTGATAATTTTTCCCTCTTCACTATCTCCGTAAATTTCAGCGTCTGGGATCGCTGCGATTTTATTTTTCACGATTTCCAAAAATTCTGGTTTTACGTGAATAATTAAACTCGATATATGAACTTCTTGTTCTGCCATTTTATGACCTTATAATTATTATAAAACATATTCTTAATAACTTGATTTAACGGTTAGCGCTCACTGTAATTGCATTGACAGGGCAACTCGATACACACGCACCACAACCGTTACAATCAGCTAATACAACATCAGGACTCACAAACGTTGTAGTAGTAAAATTAAATGCTAAAGCTTCGGATTCGCATGATTCCGCACAACTTCTGCAATATACTGACTCAATATTTAAGCAGCTATTGGAAACAACGGCTTTATTTGGCCATGCTTGTGTTTGGGTTAAATCAAATAAATCTTCTTTACAGTGATTTACACATTCTTTACAAAAACTGCACTCAGATACGCTAAAATCAATCTCAGGGAATCCACCGTCCCCAACTATTATTATTTGTTCTGGGCAAGCTGTCTGGCAATCACCACAGCGCGTGCACTTATCTGTAAAGTCTAAGTCTGCTTTTAACCAAGGTAGACGTACAGCATTGTCTTGTTCTTTACGACGAAATAACGCACGTCGTGCTAGGTTAATACTCATCAAAACTACCTTATGAAAATAACTTTTCTAATGTGAAAAAATGAAGGCGCACATCAGTCTATAAAGATATTGGATTCATGATGATACAAATAGTGTCAGTCTAAAATACTCACTAATGGGTAAGATGAACAAAACTTAATTTAGATCAATAATTACGGCCGTATTTAAGACAACTTAAGTCAACTTATGACAGCCCAAGCCAGTTTAAGACAACTTAAGTCAAGAAATGCTTAAAATTATAGCTAACAGTTGCAATATTCGCCTTTATTATGGGGATTAAATATAGCGTAAGCTTGTATTACGCTATATTTGAAAAATATTAAGAAAGAAATAAAGAAAGGATGATTTTGTATATATTCGGTTTTTTAGCCACCAATAGACGCAAGATGTGGTGTATTTGCAGTAATACCTTGCTGAAGGAAATGAGTCGACTTCTTATCTGACATATGTTCAACAACACGCGCAATCAGTGCAGATTGTTGACTGTCTTCTTGTAGTAAATCTCGTAATTCAACACCCTCCTCACCAAACAGACATAAATGTAAACGCCCTTTAGTCGAAACGCGTAAGCGGTTGCAAGTTGAACAGAAGTCTTTCTCGTATGGCATAATCAAGCCAATTTCGCCAACATAATCAGGATGTACGAATACTTGTGCGGGGCCGTCCGCCTTGCCTCTTACTTTACCAACCCAGCCTTGTAGCTTTAATTTGTCACGAATACTGACACCGGATACGTGGTGTTTATCAAACAATGCCTGGTTATCACCCGTTTGCATTAATTCAATAAAGCGTAATTGAATTGGTCTCGTTTTGATCCAATTCAAAAAATCACCAAGCTCAATATCATTTAAATTACGCATTAGCACCGTATTGACTTTTACGGTTTCAAACCCGGCAGTAAAAGCGGCATCAAGACCCGCCATTACTTTATGGAACATATTTTTACCGGTAATTTGACGGAACATGCGAGGATCTAAACTATCAATACTGACATTTAATGCGTCTAACCCCGCATCACGCCATTGTTGAGCATATTTCTCGAGGTTGAAACCATTTGTGGTCGTGGCCACTTTATTAATTTTGGGGATCGCGGCGATATCCGAAATTATATCCGTGAAGTCTTTTCTTAACGAGGGCTCACCACCAGTAATACGGACCTTTTCAGTACCCATTTCAGCAAACCCTGTCACGATACGTCGTAATTCATTACGCTCTAGAAATTCAGGTTTGCCTTCGGCTTTATAACCATCCGGTAGGCAGTAGTTACATTTGAAATTACAGACGTCTGTAATTGATAAGCGTAAATAATAAAATTTACGCGAAAACTGATCTTGAAGTTGCATAAACACCTTTCCAAATACGGGAGGCCTAATCATTTCTGATTAAACCCTTATAGCAAATTTAAAATGCTATGAGTCCTTAAGATCATATTTAATTTTATAAATTTAGATCGTTAAGGATCGGAGTTTGATTAATATTAGTTTTAAATGGTCGTTAAACTTAAACTATTTTTTAGTAAATTTAAAGGCATAGGTAGATTAATTATCGTGGTAAATGATAAATCATTGATCGAAATTAAATTGCCCTGTAAATTATAGACCTATTCACGGCTTAATTAATCAAATAGAAAAAACTCAATGATAAAAAATATAATCCCTTCCCATCAGTCTATTATCATTTTAATCGGCCGTGGTATGTTTAGTATATTAGCGCTTGCCTCAATGCTAACCTTTATTTCCTTAGTGGCGTTATCACTCAGCCTTTCAGATGCCTCATCGATCAATAAGGCAGGTGCATTAAGAATGCAAAGCTATCAAATTGCTTATAACTTGTCCCGTGATGAGTCTGAACTCATGCGTCAGGGTCATATTGATACTTTCAATCAATCACTTGCACATATTAAAAATAATATTGTCGATAATTGGGATATCTCATCCAAATTAAAACAAGAGTTCATTATTGTTGAGACCCAATGGCAAAAACAATCAGACATTCTCCATAGTGATAATCCTGAGCAATTTTTATTGTATGTAGATGAATTTGTATCCGAAATTGATACCTTTGTTCAAAACCTACAGAACCACTCTGAATATAAAGTCAAAGTTATCACCCTTATTAAAGGACTGGGAATCGGCCTGATTTTTGCGGTCTGCATTATTACGATTCGCTTGATGCAAGTGCAGGTATTAAAACCATTACAACAGATATTTGCTGCATCTAATCGTATTAGGAAAGGTGAATTTGATGTCTCGTTTGATTTTTTTTATGAGAATGAAATAGGATCATTAGCGAGTAACATTTCGCATATGGCTAATGATTTAAACCAACTATACAGTACGCTAGAACAACAGGTAGATGCTAAAACAAAGCAGTTGAAAGAAGCAAAAGATAAAATTAATTTTTTATATACAACATCACAAAAATTACATGTCACTCACCTCAATGCAGACATGCTCGAGCAAACATTGCAAAGTGTCTCAGAACTTAATGGCCTTAGTTTTTATAACCTTATACTAACGGGCTCAGAAGTAGAGACTATCTACCTCAATGCGGGTGCCGATAACGGTGAGCAAACAATTGATTTAAAATTAGAACTCGAAGAACAATCCTTTGGTACGTTAACCGTGCTAAAACGTGAAGCAAATGATCAAGAACACTTACGCAGTTATTGTCGTATTATTTCGCGAGCACAGCATCGTTCTCAAAGTAATTTAGAAGCACAACGTTCATTATTAATGGAAGAACGCGCCGTTATTGCCCGTGAGTTACACGACTCACTCGCACAAGCCCTCTCGTACTTAAAAATACAAGTTGCCTTATTGAAACGTCATTTAAAAAATCAAGAAGTCACGCCAACCACGAATGAAATAGTGGAAGAAATCGATGTCAACCTAAGAGTCTCTTATACACAACTGAGAGAATTATTAAATACATTTCGTTTGACACTTGATGATGCGAACCTTTCTGAAGCCATTTCCATCATGCTCGCACAACTGCGTCAACGCACAAAATCAAAAATTCATCTAAGCTACGAATTAGAAGAACATTTATTTAAACCCAACCAACACATACATATATTACAAATAATTAGAGAAGCTGTACTAAATTCCATCAAACATGCGAATTCAAACGAAATAATGATTGACTGTGGCACGAATAAAAATGGTACTATTGAAGTATCTATTTCGGATGATGGTGACGGCATACCTGCTGATCCAACTAAATCCAACCATTATGGCTTAACGATAATGGATGAACGCGCTTCAAAACTGGGTGCTAAGCTAGAAATTAAAAACAATATAATAAAAGGCACCTCGGTATTACTTACCTTCGATAGGGAAAACAAACATGCTTGACAATAGTTACACAATTTTAGTTGTTGATGACCATCCACTAATGCGTAAAGGGATCGTTCAACTGCTTACATTAGAAGAGAAATTTAATGTGATTGGTGAAGCCAGCGATGGCGTGGAAGCGATCACGCTTGCCAAACAACATGAACCAGACCTTGTACTACTCGATTTAAACATGAAAGGTATGTCAGGCTTAGATACCTTAAAAGCACTTCGCGCAGAAGAGTTAAGCTCTCGAGTTGTTATTTTAACGGTTTCTGATAACAAACAAGACGTGATTAAATTAATCAATGCGGGCGCAGATGGCTACTTATTAAAAGATTCAGAACCTGATCTGCTACTAGAGCAACTACACGATGTATTATCTGGTCAACAAGCACTTTCTGAAAGCCTGGTAGGCTATTTAGATTGCCTGCATGAAGATAACAACTTTGAAGAAAAGCTAGCTAAGCTAACTAAACGTGAAAACCAAATCTTACTCGAAATTTCAAAAGGCTATAGCAACAAACATGTTGCAAGTAACCTACATATTTCTGAAGGTACAGTAAAAGTTCACGTTAAGAGTTTATTAAAGAAACTAGAAGCAAGTTCACGTGTAGAAGCTGCTGTTATGTATCTTGAATTTAATCAAACTAGCGCATAATCAAATATTAGAAGTAAAAATATAGACGTCCTATATTTTTACTTCTATTTTACTTCTATTTTAAATATTCAATTCAAAATCCATGGTGCAGAGTATTTAAACAAGACTATTATTAGTGATACTTCCAATGACGAATGGTCCACTCTTTGCAATCTACTCAAATCGCACTATTCCCACTGCCCTCTCATATTTTACCTAGCGGTAGGCTTCCTTTACGTATTATTGAAGCTCGTTACATTCGCATGATTAAAGAAAGCGCGAAAGCGATGACTGGATTTGGCATTGTCATGATTGAACCCAATCAAGACGGACCATTTGAACATATATCGCCGATTGGTACTTTCGTTAAAATCATTGATTTTTATACACTAGACGACGGATTTCTCGGCATTAATGTCGAAGGTATCAAACGATTTATTATCGACGATATAATGACTGAGTCTGATGGGTTAAAAACCGCCAACGTTCACTACATTACCAACTGGCCGGATCAACAAATAACACCAAAAGAATATTATTTAGCTGCAAAATTAGAAGAGATATATGTACAACACGCAGATATAAACCAGCTCAATTCATTAAAAGAAATGGAGAATATAAGCTGGGTGTCGCAACGATGGTTAGAATTATTACCTCTATCAGTAACAGAGAAGCAGCTTTTATTGCAACAGCCTGATTGCAACAGCACTGTAGCAATACTTAAAGAGTTAATGCCAATATAAATATACCCAAGCTACTTCAATATGCCCGATCACTCAAAACAGTTCATTCTTTTAAAAGGTTGCTTGTTAAGTAAACAAATCAAGATAACGTCGTACCAAAATATTTATTTTAAAGATATGATGATGTCATCTAATTCACTTAAGTTTGATTCATAGTATGTTACAAAAATCACTTTCAGACCTCGATAAAGTTGTCGCTATTGGCGGTGGTCATGGACTAGGCCGTGTACTTTCTTCACTTTCCTTTTTAGGTCCAAGATTGACTGGTATTGTGACCACAACCGATAATGGCGGCTCGACAGGTAGACTCAGGCACTCAGAAAATTGTATCGCTTGGGGTGATCTTCGCAATTGTATTAATCAGTTAGTCACTAAACCTGATATTGGTTCTTTATTGTTTGAATATCGTTTTCAAAACGAAGGTGAATTAAAAAACCATAACCTAGGCAATCTAATGTTAGTCGCTTTAGATAACCTCTGTGTACGCCCACTAGACGCGGTTAATCTTATTCGTAATATGTTACATGTAGAATGCCAACTTATCCCAATGTCAGAACAGCCTAGTGACTTAATCGCTGTCACACCTTGTGGTCATAACGTCCATGGCGAAGTATCCGTGGATAAAATGCATGAATTCCCCAATCACTTAACCGTTCAACCTAATGTTGCTGCAACATTAGAGGCCGTACAGGCAATTGAGAAAGCTGAATTGATATTATTGGGGCCGGGCTCATTTCTAACCAGTATCATGCCACCACTTTTGCTTCAAGATATACAAAAAGCCTTACGCAGAACAAATGCAAAAGTGATTTACATAGGTAACTTAGAGCATGAGATAGGACCGGCATCCACAATCTCGTTACAAGAGCGCTTACAATGGTGCGAAACTACACTCGGCTTCCCACTCATTCATGCCGTAATACAAGATGTCGATAAACAATCAGCGTTGACTTACCCTACCTATGTTCACGACTTACGTGAACACGTTAATAAAAACTATCACGACCGGGTAAAATTAAAAGAGGCAATTGAATCGGTTGTTAATCGCATCTTAACGCCAGTGCGTTAATCGCATCCTGTAGACTACTTATTAGTAATGGTAATTTCAGTTGCACTTCACCCGTACTATTTGATTTTGCCATTACTTCTAATTCTTCAGCATGCTGTTGTACGATTAACGCACCATATGTTCCCGCACTACTCTTTATGCTGTGGCAACTCTGCGCTACTTTATTATTATCGATATTCACCATTAAATTTTGTAAGTCTGAAATTCGTTCTGTTGTTTCTTCATTAAACACAGCAACTAGCGCTGGTAACATTTCTTCGCCTACATCAACGAGTAATTGAGAGAATACTGATTCATTTATAATTGTGCTTTCCATTTCACTACCTCATATTTTGATATTTACACTTCTAACTTATTTATTATTTAGATCAATGACAATTGCCGTTGCATCGTCATTGAGCTGTTCTGGTGAAAGAGATTCAAATCGTAACCATAACTGATCCAGAATATTCTGAGCTGTTGTTCCTTTAATCCCAGTGAGTATGCAGTCAATACCATCACAATTTCTATCTATATTTTCAAAAATACCATCTGAATAGAAAAAAAGTTTTTCATCTGGTTCTAATTGTATCGTAACAGCTGAATATTCTTCGTCAGGCAAAAGCCCTAATACTGTACCTTTACAATCAATTACCTCATAACCCGTTTTGTGTAACAAGTAGGGTTGAGGATGCCCTGCGGTCGCGATTTCGCATTGGTTGCCAGTTAATTTTACAACAATACACGTCAGCATACTGCTTTCTAGCAGTTGATTTAGAAATAACCTTTTTGACAAACCCGACAGTAATTCAGTGGGCGATTTAGGCGTTGATGTGATCAGACCTTCTAAGTAGCCCATTATCGCAAAGCTATGGAACTTAGCGACAGGACCATGCCCCATAATATCACCTAAAATAAGTAACTTACTATCTCCATAATCATGAAAGAATACAAAATCCCCACCACCTTCACTCGCTGGAGTATGGGCTAATGAAAAGTGCCAATCACCAGCCATTGATGGTAATGAGGGTTTGAATGGCCGACTCAGTGATTCAACAACGCGCTGTTGATAATGTAGTGCAAGCTGGTTAGTTCGCCGTATTACACGAGTACAAACTGCTAATAATGCAGTTTTGGTGATCGGTTTAATTAAATATCCATCAATCGATACCTCAGCGGCCTGCTCTTGTATTGATACGTTATCATCGCCAGTTAAAAATACAAATGGCGTTAAAACTCCCTTATCAAAGGATTCAACTTTAAGCCGAAATTCAAATCCGGACATTTCAGGCATATGAATATCTGCAATAATGAGATCACAGCCTTCGTGTTCAATGAATTTAAGTGCCAGAATAGCCTCCGAAAATATATGCACCACAAAATCATGTTGCAGAAAACTTCGATATGCACACAATAGGATCCGATCATCATCAACAACAACCACAGTTAATTTTTTGGTCTGTTCTGTTAATGGACAAATGAATTTATTAATTCCATCATGACTCGTATAACTACCAGCACGGTTATTCTTTTGAATTAATGCTAACCCCATACCACCGGTGAGTAATTGACCGTTGAATATGTCATTAACATCCACGTTATAGGGATTAAAACTATCACCACTATCAGAAACTGCAAAATACCAATGTCCTTTAACACCTGCCAGCTGAATGCGAAACCAATTAGCAGAACCTTGATTATGGAAATACAAGTTAGAGAGGTACTCTGCTAACACTAATGTAACGCGATCTATTTCAGCTTGTTCCAGAGCGAGTTGGTGGCACAAAGTGGATAACAGGCGCCGAACCTCACTAATTGAATCAAGCTTTAATGGATATTGCTTGGCGAATAGTTGTGTTTTCATCAGCGACCAAGTTTTCCTTTTAGTAAATCAATATTAGAAATGCGATTAAGCAACCATTGTTTAAGCATCGGGAAACGTTTGAGTCGCCTGCGCACTGAGTTTCTTAATTGCATATCGAGCGGTGGGCACTTAACATCATTGATAACTGCTCCAAGTAATTTCACATGATTGTGCTTAAAAATATCAATTGTTTTTAATACGTTACTCTCGAGCGAAATACCGGGTGCGACAACCAGTAAACTTGCATCACAACCCCTAGCAATAACTTCTCCAGGTATGTTCGAAAAATTTGTTCGAGTAATTGCACATGTATCAAATATAATAAAATTATAGTGTTGTAACCAAAATTTGATCGCATTTTTGATCTTTATTTCATCGCGGAAGGTAATATTTTGATCTTGGCCACTTTCTGGGGCAGGTAAAATATCTATATTGGCCGAAAATTCAGTGATGCGGGCCTTTTGTAAATCAGATTCATCAAGGGACCATAACTGCTTTGCTTTAACATATTCATTTGTAATTGCGGGTTTAAATGTATTGAGATCGACAATGAGTACTTTACTGCCTGACACTTTATGACGCCGAGCAAGCGCTAAAACCAACTCAGTAGTGCCCTCCTTTCCTTGAGCGCAATTTACCGCTAAAGACTTAATATTTTCATTCATAATCAACTGATATATTTGTTCTATTTCTATAAATGTTTCCGGTAATATATTCATAATGAAGAGCCTACGATAAAGAGTGTAACGACACTCAGTGCACTCCCTAATATATCCATTAACTGACTCCAATTAGACTCTTTTTCATTCGGAATATAAATGGTATCGCCTGCATGTATAATTGGAATATCACGATAGTCTGGCTGGATAAAATAATGCTTCATATTAAACGTACGTGCCGTGTGTTGCATTTCCCCATGTTTAGTAACAATGACAATGCGATCGATATAAGCTTCTGTAGTTGGACCTCCGGCCATGGTTAATATGCCCACTATATCGAGTGAAGGATCATATTTGTAACGACCAGGGTTATGCACAGCGCCTAATACCTGCACTATATTAGTCGTATTATTTAATACCCCTTGCTGACTCTTCGCGGGAATATAAATCGTATCCCCAGGTAATATTTGTGGTAATAGCGTTTCATCTCCCGTCTCAAAGTACATATCAAGATCGAGTGTTGATGTTTTTGCATATCGTCTATTTCGATGTGTCACTTTAATGTGTTTGATATCAGCATCATTAGTTGGGCCATCAGCAGCAGATAATAAATCAAGGAAGTCTAACCGACTGTTAAAAGCATACCGTCCAGGCGATCCAACCGCGCCGAGAATGTAAATAGAAGATTCAGATTCTTGCTTAATCCATCTCGATTTATTATCAGTTGGATCATCCGGAAGCTCTGTGAACATTACCGTGTCACCCGCCGATAACTGTGGCAGAGTTAAATAGTCACCACCAACTTTCATGAATTGCTCTAAATCAAAAAGCTGGCGCTCACCTAAACCATCATTACCAACAATAATTATTTTTGCTAAGTCTGCCTTTTCAGTTGGGCCTTCAGCGTGTCCTAATAGATCAAGAAATGTCATATCATCATCCCATTGATAACGACCGGGGTTTTTCACTGCACCAATGATTTTAATTGCTTCATTATGTGCTTCAATTAACCATGACTTCTCAATCATGTCCGCCTTTTCAGGTAAGAAAATGACATCCCCCCCGTCAATGTCAGGAAAAGGGTTGTTTGCAGGATCATCAGAATATTTTTTTAAATCAAAACGGAACGTTTCACCATTCAATTTAAGCACTCGAATTTGCTGTGTATCGGCATATCGATTAGGACCACCTGCATTGGCGAGCATATCCATAAAGGTAATACCCTCACGGCCTTCATAAGCCCCCGGCTTGTTGACTTGCCCCATGACGTAAACAACTTGCAAACCAACTTTGATATCTTCGACCTGAATAGGCACAAAAATAGTCGTACCGGGTTTTATTATCGGTAGTTTAGAGACATCCCCAGTATCTAGATAATGTTTTAAGTCGAAGACCTGTGGTTCTTTAGCCCCTATAATCCTGATTTTACCAACGTTGCCATATCGCGTCACACCATTTGCTTTCATCAAACTTTCGATGATAGTCATCCCGGGCACATAGGAAAATGTGCCGGGCGTATTCACCTCACCGAAAACAGTCACCGCTTTCTGAGTATCACTTGCATCTCCACCTAGTTTTAATGACCTGGCATCAAAAATCATCTGCACATTACCTGTCAATGGTGACGAAGGTACAAAGATAATATCCCCAGATCTTAGTGCTGGCAGTAACGTTTCATCGCCTGTTTCCAGATAACGCTTAAAGTTAAATATGATAACTTTACCACCGCGTTGTAACTGCATGTTATCGAGTTGAGCGCCAGCTAACATCCCGCCAGCTTTATTTAACGCCATCTGTACATTCCCAAGTTCGGGCAGCACAACCTCGCGAGGGTCATTTACATAACCTAATACTGTCACTAGTTTTTCTCGTGCTCTAAATTCAATATACAGCTTTGATATATCACGAAATACCACACTTAAAGATTGCTTTAACTCTTCTAATACTGCCGTTAATGTTTTGCCTTTTACATGTATTCGCCCGACTTCGGGGAGTTGTATAGATCCACTTGCATCTACTTGAAACGGTTTTTCAAAATCTTTTTCGCCCGGCATAAAAATAAACAGTTGATCTCCCGAATCGATAATGTCACCTTGGGCAAACGCTATTGATGATGCAGACAAAAAAGTAAAGCACAACATAAGGCAGCAGAATAATTTCATAAAGTGACCCCTTTCGGCAACGCCGCATCACTAAATAATTCACCATTGTTCAACAAAAACCGCCAGTTTTTAACTTTATGGTCTACCTCTTTATTATTCTTTGATTGCCAGATAAGCGTGCTAATTACTGGCGCTAATGGTGGTGTAGCACCAAGTCTTAGTTCTTCATATACCACTTTGTTTTGAGTTGGGTTTGCAGCTAGACCCGAGACATAATTGAGGATCACATCTGTGCGTAAATTAAGTAATTCGACATTACCTAAACTGGTAGCGAACCTCCCCTCGGCATAATTAGTAGGCTTAGTATTAGATATACGAATTTCATGAATTTGAGCTGGGGTATGTTGTTGTTCAATGACTAACTGTGATCGAGATAATTGCTGGACGTTCACGCTTGGTATCTGGTCAAAGAGTAAATACTGACGCATTATGTCATTATAATCTTCATCACTACTCTTAGCTGAAACAGCTATCCCTTCACTCGAGCTATCTATGATGGTATCAACGTTATGAACAACAATATTTTTGCTGTAATTAATTGTTAACGCGTCTATTTTTGGACTTGTGGGATCTTTAAGTAAGTTATATTTAGTATATTCAATAACAATTTTAGGATTATCTAACAGTAAAAAACTGACTTGGCGAAGGCACACTTTGTACAATTCAGTCATAATTGCATTACCGTCTTCAAATTGCGGAGCGCAATATAACAAGAGATCAAGTTGATAAATCAAAGGGTGTACAAAATTAGACGTAAATAATTGAGGGGGCTGTGCACAATTAGTATTACTACTTGTCGTATTTAGATTAACAATTAAATCAGTAATATGTTGTTCTAGGATAGCCATTTCGACTTTTACATGTTCCGGATCTTCAACCGAAATTGATTTCTCCACACGACTATTAATACTTTCTACTTTTTTTACATATGCAGGTATACACGTTTTTGCGCCTCGTAAATTGGCCACTGAAAAATGTAGATTCAAATAATCATAATGTTGTTTAAAATAAATTCGTTCCTCTGTATGTATTGCAACATTGTCAAAATAGCCCTCTTTAGGCCAATTTGTGCATGCCGATAAAGACATGCAAATAGCTATCCATAGCAATAATTTGTTCATTCAATACCTTACGGCATTTAATTATGCCGAGCGATTACTCTCACATTCAGTAATATTTTCGATAAAAGGAATTGCATTTTCAACACGTAACATGGTCATTAATTTATAAGGCTGGCCAGATACTTTGAGTAAGGAGAGCGTACGACGTTGTGAGGTGAGTCTTTTGAATAAAAAAACAATTGCACCAATACCGGTTGAGTCGATAAAGGTCACATTGGTAAAATCTAAAATTATATTTTCAGCATGTTCATCAACTAATGCTTCCAACCTTGGCTGTAAGCTAACAACGTTCTCAGTATCAAGATCGGTAGCTATCTTTAAAATTATGATTCCATTATGAGGTCGTAACATTTCCATCACTAATGCTCCTAGATAATACAGAATTGATCCTGAGGGCGAATTATTAGCGAAGATAAATTTTTAATATTTTCAACCTCATTATTAATAATATAGACAATTAAACTAGAAAATGCACAAATAAAAAAACCACCCGAAGGTGATTTAGTATCACACTTAAGCATTTGAATTTAATATTTTATTATTTACCAGTGTCCACATCTCGACCACATGTACGTTAATAAGCTAAAAATAAGACCTCATTGAGGTCTCTTTATTTACAAGTAGTTACCTATTCTTTAGCTAATTTGGGGTAACTTATTGAATTACCCCTTCTTCGCATATAGCCAAATGTGGTTGTGTATAGTCACCAATTGACCGTCATTTAATCGCCTCTGCTCAGTCTGTCATTATGTTTAATAGAGCTAAGAGATATGAATTAACGCCGCAAACAACAGCGCGTAGGTTGGCGTTGTTTTTGCTGGCTTTTTGTTTTAGCAAAAACGGCGACAACCGTTATGCGTCTGATTGATTTGCTTTGTTAAGCATTGCAGCCTAAGACTCCAACCCTGTGCTCAAACCAACCACTCTTTTCTTGTTCATTAATATACTCGAGAATTACGTTTTGCTTATCACTGGAAACTGATTTCAAATGCCGGTTGAAAGTTTTGATCACACTTTCATGTTCAGTACCCTCACCATTTGCAATTGATACCATAAAATCACCAGCCCAATCAGGAAATGTTTTAATTAGTCTAGGCAACTCTTGTATAAGTGACATGCAGAAATTATCTTCACCAAAAAGCCACGCAGCACGACCAGCCGTTTGGTAAGCACCATAATCATGCTCTGCTTGAATAGATTCAAAAATTGCCAACGCATACTCAGAGCCTTCAGTGCCGTCTAATAAGTCGAGCATTTCGATGTACCTATTAAACCCTTGTTCAGATTCGTCGGGCGAAACGGAATTATCAGAATCTTGTACAATATTCCCGACATGTAACAACTCTTTCCTCCACTCGTCGAAATTACTCATATGACTTCCTCGTAATGCCTAACGTTTGTATAGTAGGACTGCTCAATTCCCCAAATCTGTTCACCCTAGTCAATATTGACTAATCAAATGAAAAATAAGATAAAACGCCAATCTGACATTAAAACCTATTTTGAGAAAGTGTGCATTCCTGTTATTTATTTTTCAAGTCTTGTTAATTATGAAAAAAACTTAATATGCGACTGATTCTATTAGCTATTTTTATTTAATGCAAAGGAAAAAAGACTAACCTCAGACAAACTGTGACTAAACTGAAAAATAAACAAATTATACTGTATAAAATCATAGTTTCTGGTTATAAAACGGCGACAGTATTTAACAACCTTAATTTTTACACAACCTTATACTGTCCAGCCGAGCTACCACCCGGTACCACAACCAACGCATTCGCGGTTATCTCATCAACAACCGCATTAGCGATGGCTTGTGCTAATACCGATGCCTGGGCATGTTCCCCATCAATAACAATTCCGCCCTTAACCATTTCAGCTTCAATTTTACTTTTTAATCCTGACTTACTTAATGCCATATTATTTCCCTGCAAAAACGGTAGTGGAGCCATCAACATGCGGTTTACCAGTAAAAGGACAAATGCTTGCACAGGTGATCACCCCTTTACCGCCATTAAGTTTAATCGTGTCTGCATCTTCGGTTATATTCTTGGCTTTAATGATCAGTGATTTTGCACTGTCTAAATGCATGTCTTCTGTGCTTTGTATTTTAACTTCTTTGTTACTGCCTAAAAGCAGGTTATCCAATGAGGTAATAATCGCCTTTTCACCGACGAGTATTTTTAATGCCCCCATAATTTCATTTACCTGGTTACCGTCTATTTTATTAATGTCGTGCGTAGCAACCTTAGTACTGCGTTCGTGGTAATTCTGTTCGCTGGTTTGGGCATCCACTATCGACTTCTGACAGCTTTGTTTTATTTCACCATCTGTCTGCAGGTGCCAATCACCATTACTACCGACTAACTTACTGCGATGCGATTGCTGTAGACTCACATCGGTTGCGCGGTTATCCGGTACCAACGTATGCCAGGGTAAAAGCGAAGTGATCACCGGCAATGAATCAAGACCATCAATATATTGAATTAAGCACTGCATGCCTGGTGTTGGTTCAACGAACAGACCATGTTCATGTCCCTGCCCTGACGCAATACTCACTTGCTCAAAGACAGGAACGGCTAAGGGCTTACCTGTTACCGCATCTAATAACTGGATATCAGCCGCTTTATAGGCGCGAAATGCACTGCTTACACTGGCGCCACTAACCGGCATATCATAAATTTTCTCTATTCGAGCCAATTGCGGTAAGTGTTTACGCTGTCCTAATTCAGGAAAGTAACGTAATACTAAGCGGCGTATAGCGTTTTTGACCATCTGATAACCTGCTTATTTCCTGTTAATGTCACTTCACTAAGGTAACGGCCATTGAGTTTGAGTCCTGGACGTAATTTAGGGATGGCAATTAATTCACCGGTCGTCGCACTGATCGGTTTGATTGGGTGTTCTGAAAAATCAGTGATAACCGACTTGGCCCAACCCGAATCATGCCAGCTGCCCACGTAGATTTTGCCATCAGGACGTTGTTGAAAAATATAATCCGGTACCTGGTATATTTTCCCCAGCTGACGTAATACCGATATGCCATCACCTTGATGATAAAAACAAGGCACGAGTTGATTGATGTATTCGGCATCTGGATAGATAAATTGAAGACCGGTCAGTGATAACTGGTCCAGTACATCTTTCATCGTCGCAAAACGAATGGCCATGTTAGCCGGCAATGACAACGCGCCAAGTAATTCACGGCAAGTTAGGTACCAACGACCTGATGATTGATACTTAGATTCAATGACGCCCATAAAATAAGGCTGCAGTTTATCGACCCGATAGCCAAGGTGTAATTCCACGATGCCTTTAGGCTCTTGCTCACAGGTAACAATAAAGCTAGCACGACCAGGACTAAACAAATCAAGCTGCACACTGTTATTGATAATATTAACCACGGGTTCACCACCAATGGTTAATACGGTGGTGAGTCGGGCCGAATCGGGCTTATCCATACCTTTAGCCATAAATTAAGGACCCTCTACGTTTTCAAATTGCTGTTGCAGTGAATTATGGCCATCGGTACTTTGCGGGATTGTATTGTTATTGGCTTCGCCATCTAGCTGCAGTTGTTCGCGTTCTGACTTGCTCATAACTTCGAGTAAATTAAAACTAACAACCCAAGACTTCACTTCGTCATCCTCGGTCGCACTCATTTCACCATCAAATTTGGCTTTACGAACCTTGAATGATTCTGCAACATCACAATTCACCGTGCGGATAATTCTGGCGCCGTGTTCGTCGAGCTCTTTAGCTTTCGATATTAACTTGGCTAACGCGGATTTTTCGTTAAAAGGGATCTTGGTGGTGACAGATAATATGGCAGGTTTAACGCCGTTATCCGATGATAGAGTCAACGAACCGTAGCCACTTAAATCTTCGCCGGCTAATTTGAAGCTGCATTTTATTTTGGTTTCATAACCTGGTACCTGCCAACCATCGAGCGCTATCATAAAAACAGTTCCTTCATCGGTTCAAGTTCACTGCTACTGCCCACGAACGCACAAAAAACCCAATACGCTTTGTCATCACCAATACCTTGCAGCTTATCGGCTAAGCCTTTAGCTGTATTGGCGCTGATGTTTATGCAATTTAAACCGGTATTGATGGGGTTGAATTCAGTTGCCGTTAAACGTGTATTACGCAGACGCTTTAACTGCTTACATTCTGCTAATGCGCTATCAATATCACTAATCAAACCTTGCCCTTGGTCATTAACCTGAGCTAATGAATCAGCCTGATATTGCAGCTTAAGCGCTGGTATCGACCGCTTATCACTAAATACCGTCCACTCTATTGATTGCTCATTTCCTTTAGGACGAATGAGTTTGTCTGAATCTAATGTTGCTAGGCTCGTTGCATAACGACCGCATTCAACAAAGCCGGTTAATGGGCAATATTCATTTATCGCCGCCAAACGCTTGGCTAAATCCTTCGAGCTATCACTGCTCACCCACAAGACCAGGGCATTAAAAACCGCAGGTCTAAACTGGCGGCTTTCATCCTTAATAGCGTTTGCCAATAAGACCGCGCCCTCAGCAGCAGTGCAAAAGGTCGCGGTTTGATGGGACGCAAGGCTAATACTCTGCATTAGCTAATAGCGGGCTTCAGTGGCCAAACGATATCATCAACATTTTGAAAGTTTTGAGGAATATCTCTTAACTCTTGGCGATATGCTCTAAATGGCGCTACATCCAATGATAGGTCTAGAGCCTGATTCACTAATCTATCCGCTGTAGACAATAAACGATCACGTTTTTCTATCGCGACAAGCCAGTTTTCATCAACCAATCCACGACGTGTAATAACTTGCATCATATCTATACCTCAAACTTTCTAATGAGTTCTGTTTTAGGATTATATAAATTCCCATGTTTTTTTGATTTCGGAAAATGCCCGACGGTAATTGTAGGAAGCGCTAAATAAAAGATATCGCCGACCTTCGCATTCTGAAAATTAATATCGATATGCGTATAAGAACCTGGGTTATCCGTTGAATGGTGATCGACAATCTGCTGCCATTCATTATTAACCGCCCCTCGCCAACGCATATCACCTACAGATTTGATATAAGCCATAAACGAGGCGTTAGGGCTTCTTTTTACATGCTGTTGAGGGATGAAAAAATCATAACCACCTAAATCCATGAACGAAGCATCCAACACCGTTAATTTTAGAATATTAAAGGCGCTGGAAAAATGAAGTGATGAACCAATCCCCATAAAGGTTAATAGCTCTTTTACGTCAACATCTCTGCTGCTTGGTTCTGAGCCACTGACAACAGAAATCATTTCAGATTTAAAACAGTCATTACGACCGCCACCAACCCCCATGCCTATAGGATAAGTATTCTCAGAACCAAGTGCATTTTCAGCTAGGGTGTGAACATCTAAAAAATCAGAGTTATAATTAAGTGCAACAAAACCCAAATTAGATATCAGCTCATCATTAAGCCCGTTAAATTTCTGTTCTGCAGACGTGACCTTACTATCAATTTCTTGTATTTTTCCATCAACAACCCCGGTGAGGTTATTGCTGGCTTGCACCAATTCTGCAATGTTTTGTTCTATTGTCATGTTCTGTTCCTCTTACCCATAATTAAGCCGATGTAATTTGCTTCACCTGTCGGTACATAGTACTGACTTGTGCGGTTGCCATTTTCGCGAGTGAGGTTTGCACCTCACCATCGCGTTCCTGACGTTGCTTTATCATTACTGATTGTGTGTGCTGTAGTGTTTGCCCTTCTTGCTCTAGGGTTCCAATGTGAACTTGCTGCAGTTCGATAGTATTTCGTAAGCTGGTGACGACGTCTTTTAAGCCTAAATGGCGCGTCATGTTGTCTATTTGCGCCGTGGCATTGGCCACAATGGCCAGTTGCATGCTGTCGAGCCTTGGGCTGTAATCAAACATCCAACTACTGGCTTTTATCTCAATACGGGTAAGCGCTTTGGCGGCAGCGAACTTCAATACAAAACTGCGGTTGTGTACGTTGTTCACGCCCTGGCGTTTACGCTGCAGAGGTAAATAATCCAGCGCTAACAAAATGCCGGTACTGGTCACTAGCCCAATCCAGTTGTAATCAAAGTCACCGATGTCTTGATCTAACACCGTCGCCCAGGCAACAGTATGTTCATCAATAAAACCCGTAATTAACTCATCCGTTTGATAGACAATCTGAGCTTGTGCAGGGATCGCCATATTAGGATCTCGCGCTGCGTTATCACTTAAATTAGGGACATTCGCTAACACCAGTGTTGAGACATTTAGCCCCGTATTTTCAAGTGCACAGGTGGTAATGTGCTGCTTGCCAGCATTAGTAAGAATGCCGGTTACCTGTTGTTCTGACATAGAAACTTACTCCGTTGCAGTACTAATGCTGCTTTCTTTACTCAAGAATCCATAAAGTGGTTGCAGTGTCAGTGGATGTTCTACTGACATATTCAGTGGCAACAATGGCACGTTCTGCACATTGTATTGACCACCGAGAAAACCACTCATGGGGTTAAATTCAATATCACTGCCTTGCGTCAGAGCTAAGCCCAAATCCACATGAACACTGTCCCACTGCACATCAAGCCAACCTGGTGCTAACCCAACATCGACCACGCTGTGCACGGTAAATTCATAACGTCTGCAGGTGCGTCCATAGAGCTGGATCAACTCGGGCATCAGTTCGCCGTATTTCGATACGGTATGACTGCTAAAATCGATAGCAATAATGTCCCAATCTCGGTTATCAATACGTTCGCTCACTTTGATTACATCGATACCAAGTCGATTAAAGATGGCTTCAATCGTGGCTATTTCTCCCGCATCAACGCTGTTAACAAGTGCATGCTGGACCCGTTTTCTAAAAAATTCCGCCGGTTCGAAAGGCAGTCTTTCAGTCAAACGTTCCCAGGCTAATAAACCTAAAAAGGGTTCTTCACTTTGTTGCTCATCTTTTTGTGCAACTGCCCACATCACCCAATCTTTGGTATTACTCCAGTATTGCTGCGCGGCTTTCATTAATTGCTCGGCATGGCCTTTGTTTAACCAGGTCGCAATTTCGGGTTGTGGTGGTTGCGGTTTGTGCTGAGAACTACCCATGTTGCACAACCAACTGCGTGAGTCTCGGCAACCACAAATCCGTTTTAATATCACCACAATCAAAATCGATACTGCGTAATGCAGGGAATTTATTATGTAACTGCGCTTGTAATAGGCTCATGCTAAATGACGAGTTCGGTCGCGTTCGCGTAGGTTGATACGCATCGTTTAACCGAAATGCCGCCTGAATAAAGGTCTTTATATCTGCGCTAATATCGACACTATTTACATGTAGCGAATACGTGGCAGTTATCATTTTGTCTTGTGTTGGCATTGCATACACTTGAAAATCATCACCGTGGCCATGATGACCGTCATCACGAATATGCTGGTTAATGACCTTTAATAATCCGGTTGATACTTGGCCAACATTTAAGTAAATAAACGCATTCGCAGTACCTGGTCCACGCGGCGCCTGATTTACAATTTCAATATTTTCGACCGGTATTGCAAAGTCACTGATTATCGATTTGTACACGGTATTGATGTGCCATTTAGCGGCCGTGCCGAATACGTTTCTTATCCTGTTACGGTATGCTTCTGTGCTTTCTTCGTTAGCACCTGGGATAAGCAACCAGTCTTTTTCATTACGAACAGTCACGCCCTCAATTGGGTTAACCAAGCGGTAATAACTACCTACCGGTAAGTTATATGCCTGCCCTGCAGTCACCGCTTGCGCCAACACCTCAATTACTGGCTCACCTTCTTGAAATACCACAGCGCTAAGCGTACGTAATTGATATACCACGCCGCCAATACTGTCACTTTCCACCAAAGCACCGGCGGCAATACTCAATACACCATCACTGTTAGCGCGTGTTAATGTCAGCATGCCTTTGGCGTTGATTGCATCCACAATAAAGACATTGCGACTCGGGCCATGCAACCCGATTAAGGCGCTGCGACTTGCCGTCATGATAAATAAATCAGGCATCAATACTCGAGCAATCCAATCGAGTAAACTAACCACAGGCTGTGTGATTAATGCTTTAACGGTACGCCAAAATGGACTAAACGGACTGCCATTTTCAATCGTGATTTGCTGGTCAGCGAGTACCTGGTCCCATTGCTGCTTGGCAACTGTTTCATTTACCGGTAACCCAGCATCGGCCATCATTTTTTTAAAGTCAGGCACTATGTCCGGTGTTCTATTTTCATTGCTCATGCTATGCCCCTGCCCACTTCATTACGCCGTATTGCTTTGTTTCAGCTTCAATCGACAAGGTTTTATCACTGTTGTAGGAGATCAAGATTGTCCCTGGTTTAAGTCGGTCGTCTTGCTCCACTTCCAGTTCTAAATCTGTCAGTACCGGCGCGATACCATTGGTGTTGCGCTGCTTCACTAACTTAACCAGTAGGCCACTTTCAAGAATGCGGTGTTTAACGTCTTGGCCAATCACCTTGGCTGCAGATAACTTTTCCACACTGAGTGACGGATTAAACACAAAATCCCCATCGATAATGTTTAAATCAACATGCATATTTATCATTAGCCGGCTAACTCCATTAACTGTTCAAAATCATGCGCGAGGTTGTCACTTTTCATCACTACATTATCGATATACACCCGCTTGCTATTATCGGCGCTGCTATTACTCTGGTTATTCGCGCTTTGTTTGCTTTGCTGAAAATACTGCGTTCGCTGTATCCGCGGGCGACTTACCTTCGCTAGCTGCTGGTTATTTTCTTGATACTGTTGAATACGCTCGCTATGCGCTGTTGTTTCATTAAACGTTTGGCTTTCAACAAGAGAAGCAGCAACTGGCAATAAACCACCAACCTGATTGAACTGCGTATTTGCATTAGCTAAGTTGTTCGTTACATAAGCCTCAGTGCTCAATGCTTGGTTTGTCGCAACCGACGCGAAACTACCAACCTGATTAATACGCGTATTTGCATTCGTTAGATTATTTGCTGCGAACGCCTCAGTATTCAATACCTGGTCTGCAGCAACCGGCGCGAAACCATTAACCTGATTAATACGCGTATTTGTATTCGCGAGATTGTTTGTTGCGAACGCCTCAGTATTTAATACCTGGTTTGTAGCAACCGGCGCGAAACTACTCACCTGATTGAATCGCATATTTGTATTGGCTAGATTGTTTGCTGCGAACGCCTCGGTATTTAATACCTGGTTTGCAGCAACTGGCGCGAAACCGTTAGCCTGGCTAATTCGCGTATTCATGTTCGCTAAATTGTTTGTTGCGAATACTTCAGAGTTCAATACTTGGTTTGCAGCCATCGGTGCTATGCCACTAACCTGATTGATCTGCGTATTCATGTTTGCAACATTCTGTGCTGCAAGTGCCTCAGCGCTAAATACTTGGTTCTCATTTAATGCTGTCGCATTGAGCTTCGTTGATAGTGTGTTTTCAGTTGATAGTGGTGCCGTTGTTTTGGTCACCTCTTCAACTTTTGAGTTAATGGTCATTTCTTTACCGTCCATCAATCCCAGTGCTTCAAGCACCCATTTCACATTATCAATCAGACCACTGAACACCGACATGACACTGTCAAATATGCTAATCAGTGCTTGACCCCAAGATGAATCTTTAAAGGCGGCAACAATGGCATCCCAATAAAAGATAAGTCCCGCAACGGCAGCAACTAAGGCAACAACCCCTGCGATAACGAGCCCAATTGGATTGGCAAGTAAAGCCGCATTGAATAACCAAGTCACGCCCTGCGCCGTTAACATCGCACCACGATAGAGACCAATCGCAGCAAGGTAAGCCCCCATCGCGGCAATATTGCCCAAGAACCCCATCACGCGCAGTGCAACCAAACCAACCTGCCATAGTTTTGTTGAGACAGCGGCGGCATTGCTGACAACACTCAGCCCAATCAATGCAAAACGATAAATACCGATGATCATGTTCATCGCACTGAATGCCATCATTAATGCAATGACGCCAACAGCAGCTGCGCCGAGTACACCCGTTAATGTTGGGAATTCTTGGGTTAGCCATATCACGCCACCTAACATAGCAACCAGCATATCGACAACCGGTTCAATAATCGGTAACACTGCTTGACCCATCGCCGTTGCTGCGCCATTTAACGAACCGCTAAATCGATCCCAAGGACTGGCAATAATATTGGCCATTTCACTGGCCTTGGATGCATCCGTTATATTGGTCAGTTCGCTAATACCCTGTTTTAACTTGGCGGTTTTGGAACTTAAAATATCAACCACCGAGGCGGCATTTTTAGACCCAAAGGCTTTATTTAAAATATCGCCTCTGGCCACACTGCCAATACCCGCCAGCTTTTGGTTAATTCGCGACATGACCACATCAATACCGAGCATATCGCCCTGGCTGTTAGTGAGTTCTATGCCTAATGCTTTTTGCGCTTTACCAATGCCATCAATAAAGGCGGCGTATTGGGTACCCGCGACCGAACCCGACTTAACGACCAGCTGCAGTTCGCCAAGCACCGCGAATTGCTCTGCCGCGTCAATGCCACGATTAGCCGCTTTTGCACCTAACGCACTAAAGGCCGATTGCATTTCTGCGCCGGTGGTTTTATACATTTGCACGGCTTTCGCTGTTTGCCCTGCAATCTGATTCACCCAGTCTGACTTGCCCATTTTGTTGGCGGTTTTTTCAAATATCCCGTACATGGTGCCCATATAACTGGTGATCGTGCTGGCATCCGCTTTAGTCGCAACCGCTAATACATTGGATGCTTTGGTAAAGGAAGATAGCTCATCACCGGTTAACCCGGATATGGCTGATTGGATATCGTAAGCACTGCGCACGAACTCTGCCGAGTTACCGCCGAACTGCGCGGTAAATTCAAACGCTGTTTTGGTGAGTTTGGTTAAGTCTTCGCTTGCCACACCCAGTGTTTGCACTTCACCAAGCGCAGCCACATGATCAATGGCAGGTGACAAACTACTGACCAGCGCCATGGCGCCGCCAGCTGTGCCCATAAAGCCACTCATCATTTGGTTTTGAGCACTGGCAGTTTGGCTGCTAAGTTGGTTTATCTTGTCCATGATCTTATTCACTGGCCCTGTTGCTTTATCAACAACGCCAATGGTGTACATGAGTTTTTCCAACTTGCTTAATGAGCTCATTCATCCCCCTCAACCTGCGACTTAACCACTGTCTAACGCCATGCAAATACCATTGTTGATGGCGATCTGCTGCTTCTCTTGATTATCATTTTCCAAAAACAATGCCTGGGCTAAACTGTCTTCGGTGGTTGCGCTGTGTGGCAGCCATTTTTGCTGATAGGCGAGCAACTGATCTAAGCGATTTTTGCCTATCTCTTTTGCTCGCTGTTCTATTTTTTTACGGTGATATTGAACTCAGGTTGATACTCTTCAACAACACTGCCGACTAAGTGCAGCGCGGCGCCTGGCAAGGCTAGCATTTCTTTTAATGCTGCTTTACATTCACTGTCCACAACCGTCATTAAGAAGTTGGTCGCAGGTTGAATTTTATTAACCTGGTTACTTTGGTTTAAAAACTTGTTGTAAGCCGTCACGTTCACATTGAAACTCAGTTCAATATCATTCACTTCTAGGATGATCTTTTGCTCTAACGCCATGGTCACTCTCACTCTTTATTTGGAATTAAATCAGCTTGGTTTAACAGGGTGTATGTAAAGGTACTGCCCCATTGCTGACTACTTTGATGGCAAAGGGCCATCAGCTTATTAAAATCATTCGGGTTGGCTAATACCTGGCAACCTGCAGACCATTTGTCGACTTGCTTTGACTCATAGTTGGCATTCGCGCGATGGCAATTAATACCGAAATAACCACGTTGTAAGTTATTGTCACAATCGAGTTGATTATCATTGTTGTTGTCTCTGTAAACAGTGACGGGTTTATGCTGCACTAACGCTGGGTATTTTCCCTGGTGATAACCAAAGGTCCATAAACTGCGATGCTGCATGGCGGCAAGTACCGCGGTACCATCCACATTGCACGGGTTTTCACGATAATAAGTGCCGGCGTCGGTGGTGCACTTAAAACTGACTAGCTGCCATTTACCGTCTTGCTGATACAGGACACAAAGCAGATCGTTAAAGCTATTTGCCTTGGTGTCAGTGTTACGAACGCCAATAATGTTCAGGTTTAATTCACCTTCAAATACTTTGTGCTGCTTAGCCTGCATTGCCTTAAGCAAGCTACTTGCAGTCAGGTTTTTAATTGCTGCCATTACAGGTCCCTCACTTCTTCTGCAGTCAGGTATGGAATACCATTGATTTTGACAAAATCAGTCGAGGTAACTAGGCCCTTAATGGTGGTGGTATCTTCTTCACCACCTTCCGCTTTGATATTTAAGATCTCGTCTAATTGCGGTAATACCCCAAAGGCTTCAATGTTCTTGGTGCCGGCGGCAACTTCCGCTAAGAACGAAATATCAAAAGGTTCGATACCTTTCCAACTGCCGGCCGTTTTGGCTACGTCTTGCAGAATAAGAAAGTTTTCGTGATCTAATTTAAACGTAACTTCCGCGTCTACCGGACCATCAATGTAACCTTTGGTGATACCTCGTACTTTTTTTACTTTGCGGCCATCTGTGATCTTGACGCTGGCTTCAATGACATGCACCATTTTGTCACCAATGAAAATATCAAAGTCTTTACCGCCTAATGCTTTTACTGACATGTGTTGTTCCTTATTCGTCTTTGTCTAACATGATGCCGACAAGGATTTCACTTGGTGAGTCAATCGGCTGTATTTTTACTGTGACTCGCAGTTGTCGCGCGTTCATGAAGGTTAAAGTGATTGAATCATCTTTCGGTTCACGAATTTCACCAGGGAATTTATCCGCGCCAATGTTGATGCTTTTTGACATGTCTCGCAGTGGCTTACCCAATACACGTTTGCCAAAACCAATGCCTGTTGAGCTATTATTAAGTCGGCGGTTTTTAATTTGATAAATCGCGATAATGCGGATTTGTCGCGCGGCTTTATCGACGATACGACCGGCTTCAATTTGCTGATAGTCACCGCCTTCTGCATCGAGCATATTGACGTCACCAAAGTAGATGCCATCAAAGTCAGGATAAAACTGCACACAGCTAAAACGAATAGCATCCAGTGCGGCGGTGACTGCATTGGTGATCGGTTGACCGGTACTGTCGTGTGGTGTCGGTTGCAGTGCCATCGACCCTGTTTGCACGCGCATTGGTGAATCAGCAATAGTCACTGAACGTTTACAAAGTCGCCCTGTTACTGCGCCAAGTTCATCACCATAAAGCACAGGAATAACAGCCACACGCGCGGCAACAACCCCATCCGTTAATGGGGTAATAGCGGCAAGATGTTCCGTCCATGTTTGGCTATCACTCAGACCAGGTGCTGACACCAGAAAACGAACACGGCGCGAATACTTGGCTAAGATATCAAGTGCTTTGGCTTGGTATGCTTCAACTTGTGCCTTGCCCGTGACAGGCGTTGTGATCACGATAATTTCAGGGCTGATGTTCTGGTCCATGGCTTTATCGATAAGTGAAAATTCGTCATCACCTTTGTTGATAGGGATAGCCCAACCAGACACCAATGCATCACCATTACGAACCCATGCTGTTAACTGTGTTTTCAATGCAGAATCATTGGGTGAAATCAGTTCATCAAAATCTGACTGTGCATTAATCGGTACTATGCTGTTTATGTTCAACGCACCAACACCGATAAATAATGCTGAACGCTCCACTTCTTTTGTTGCTCCGCTACCCGTATTTAATGCGGTAACTAAAACCTTGCCCTGTGCCATATATTTACCCTTTTAGCGGAGGCGAAATGCCTCGTCCAACATGTAGTTTTTTAATTCTGTTTGTTCATTTCTGTTTTGCCCCATGAACGAACGGGCTGGTAACTTAACGTCCCAACTGGATTTAGCCTTTTTATTACCGCGTAAAATACGCAGTATCAAACCGGCTTGTCCCACAGATATATTTTCGGTTATCCATTTAAGCGACGGTGCTTTCCAGCCTTTACCGCGCTTCTTTCTGATCTTATAACCACTGTCTCGCAATGATTTCGCTTGTCTGCGTGATGCCTTGGCGTTGTAATCAGGTGTGCCATAGGCTTTTTCTGCCTGCTGAGCGGTTTGCGTTAATGTGATCCCTTCTTGATGGGCTCTGGCTATTTGCCCTAACCGTTTATTGCCAAAGGTAATCGTCGCGTTATTGGGTGTGGTGTGTACCTGAATACCTTTACCCAGTCGCTTTAACATGCGTTTTTTACGACCATCAGAGCGGCCTTGCCAATTGGTGCCGGATAATCCTTTCTGCCCTTTTAATCGCGCCTTGGTGTCTCGTCTCACTTGGCGACCTGCACCACGTAAAATACGGCGACGCTTATTAGCATCGAGCGTTAATAGGTTTAATTGCTTTAACGCGTTATCAGTGGAGATACCAAGACTAAGCATGTTCTACCCCGCCACACACTCGGCATCTAATTCAAATGCAGCTGCAATCCAAAGACTCTGTTCACCAAAATCAAAGCGTTTCATTTCACCTTGAAACTCCAATTCAAACGGTCCGTTCATGTCTTCAACCAGCATCACATCTTCTGCGAACCGCTCGATCGTCAACTCGATTTCAGCACTGTTATCGTCATTAATATCCAGGCTAAATTCCACATCATGGCTGTCGTCTTTCTCTGCATTTGTCATTAACCAAAAACTCACATAAGTTGCGATCAATTCAACAGGGGCATTGCATGGGTTAATGCTGATCACCCCACTGTAAAAAAAGCGCGCGGCGAGCAACCCTGTTCCGTTTATTCGTTTACTGGCGTGTTCAATTCGTCCGCCTTCAATCCAACTATCAAACTCGCCAGCCCTGGCTAAATGTCGCCCCTTATAAGTGGTCGATACCAGGTACTGCACTAAACGTTGTAATTTGCTTTGGTTCATATCAATTCAACGCCTGAATTCGTTACCTTCATCATTTGACGTAAGGCGGTGTCACTTTCCAGTAACCAGTATTCTTGATTGTCACTGGCCATCACTTGCTGTGCTGCACGTTGGTCGCGATGCGTTTCACCTAGTCGGCTGATTAATAATTTAGATTTAGCGCGGCAATACACTGCCCGTTGATACATGAGGATTAATGTATTTACGCCATCAATCTCATCAACGCTCACATCTTGTAATAGTTCGACCTGTTGCCAATGACGTAACCGGTATCTTGCCAGTGCTTGGTTAACATCGAGCATGGCGAGCACTAATGTGCGTTTAACCTGTTCGCTGTTGTTGGCGTATTCCGTCGCAATCGCGTAATCAGTGATAAATTCAGCACTGCCAAGATCAGGATAAAAACCGTTGTTGATTACATTTTCATTGCTTACCTGTGCCAGTGGCATACCGGTTAAATTCATCACATTACTCACTTCTAATAGGTCGGCTCTAGCCACTGCGATAAGGAACCCATTTCACTACTGTGAATAAGTCCAACGCAGCCGAGCCGGTGGCGCGAGAGTCGTTACAATTCGTTTTACAAAGTCGGTCAATAAACTAAATTTCGGTTTCTTTGCCGATAACCGTGGCGATTTCTCTGACCATTTTTTTAACGCCCGCTTTATCGTTTAGTGCTGTGGCTTTCACGCCGTAGGTATACGCATTACCGAAGTTAAAAACGACTTGTTCTAGCTTGGCAGTCATGGCGTATAACTTGCCGCCAATCAATTCGCTTAACGACCATTTATACAGGCTTCGCAACTGGATAAACTGGGTGAATAAGTGAATCACTTGGCTACGCTCTACCGCGTCACGGCCTTGGCTTAAGTGTTTAGCTCCTTCGTCATACAACTGGTCTATCAAAAAGGTTGGCCAATCTTGTGTACTGAAACGACCAGGTAATCGTTGATTTTGAGCGACTAACAAAGGCACAAATTCAAAGGCCGTTTGCCAGTGTCCAAGGTCAACAAGCCAAATGACTACCCAAGCAAGCACCATGTTCTGATGGTTGGTGCCTTGCGTTTGATAGCGGCGTAAATAGTCCAGGTATTGATGGTTCTCAATTGCCTGTGCTTTGTATGCAATTTTGTCTTCCATGTGAGAAAACTTTTTAAGTTGAGCAAGGTCGGAATCCATCGCAGCTTTGAAAAAATCAAACTCTTCCATGATGCCCTGAGCGCGACTTGGTTCAGTTGCGACAACCTTGCCATTTTTCACTGTCGAAGTGACCGATTGATCAGGACCACTTGCTAGGTCCACACCGATAATAGAGGCATGGGTTTTACGCTGATTACGTTTTACAATGCTCATTTCAAAAAACTCTCTGCTGGGTAAATAACTGGCTTACCGCAATAAGCCAGTGCTCGATTTAGGTTATTGGTTAAGACCAAACCCAGTGCGCAGGATTATCGGCATCAAAGTCACCGGCATCAACGGCAGGGTCTTTCACCTTATCCAGCTTTATACTGCCAGCTTCGAAAAAGGCGATCTTTTCCATGTCGTTGATGTAATAACAATCGTTACGTGATTGATAATCTTCGACACGTTTCTTCTTGGCATTATTTTCAATCGAGGTGCGCGTTGAACCTGATTGCACGTAATGGCAAAGATTATCGAACGAGGTAATTAAGATGCCACGGTCAGGAAAGAACGGGATCTTATACGCCTTCAAACCACCGAATGTTTCAATGATCTGTTCCAGCTCGATTTTGTCTTTTTCACTGGGGGTATGCGCTTGCTTGGCATAGAGCTTGTTCTTTTCTTTGGATAACAGCTCATCACCAATAATGGCCACTAAGCCAATACGCTTATGGGCCGGAATGGCTTGCAGTAAATCATGTACGGCTTGATCAAGGTTTTCATAATCACCGCCTGCGCCAATACGAATTTCACCGTCTTTTTGCTCACCATCGGCAAATACATTGGCGGCATTGTCACGACGAACCAGCTGTAACCAACCGATGTTCACATCTTCCATCATTGGGTATGTAGCGAGATCGGTAACTTTCGCAGCGCTGGTACCGTTCCAGCCAATTTTAATCATGTCCAATGCAATCGCTTGGCGAACATGGGCACGAAAACGACTGTGAAAATCTGGGAATTTAGCCCACATATCCATGCGCTGCCAGGTAATGTGGGTATCACATTCAACCTCATAGCAACGGTATTCACGGTCAGTTAAACCCAGCGGGTCTTTGGTGCTACGACTTTTAGTTTCATCCGTTTCCACACCAGCGCGACCAGTCACACCGCCACTGATACCAGCCGTAATTGAGCTGCCGACTAAATCATCAACCATTTGCGTATCAATGCGCTGTAAGAATTCAGCACTTTGATATACTTGGTCATACAACGTCTGCTCAATCGACGGCTCGACACTGAACTGTTCAGATACGGAGGCAACCCCGTAATTGACAGCCAATGCAGACACCACCGCGGCAAAAACTTGTGTTGTTTTAAGCTTCATTAATATTGTTCCTATTGCTAAAGAAGGTTGTGGTACTTGCCATTCTCACCGAGGTGTTCTTCTTCACCTTCAGTGGTCGTTGATGCGGGGTCTTTGATTGCATCATTCACGGTTTTAGTCAGCGCTTCAATTTGCTCAACCAAACCATTAACCTTGCCATCAATAGCCGAAAATTCAGCCGTTGGTTTATCAGCACCCGTACTTTCCTGAGTATCTGTATTCCCATCGTCAACCGGTGCAGTGGTCGAGCCTTGTTTAGCCAATAAGGCTTGCGTTGCTTGGGTATTCGCTTCCAGTGCTTGGCTAAATTGCAGCAACGGCGCACCGAGCGCGTCGGTCATTGCGGCGGCAAATTCTTCGCGTTTCATGTCGTCATCATCCTTATTAAAATTAAAGAGTTTTTTAAACAGGCTCTTGGTTGGTTTGGCCGCTTCGTCTAATGCTAATGACACCTTTAATAGGTCAGTATCTGAAGGTGTGTTATTTGCATTTGTGTCCGCTGCATCTGTACTCTCCATCTTGTCTTTGTCCTGTTGGCCAAAGTGAATACGGTCGGTGTAGGTACTCGCGGGATAATCCGTCACGGCTAATCCGGTTAAATAGGTTTGCCCTGACTTCATAAAATCACGATTAATTTCAATACTGAAATACACCGCTTGGTCGGCTTGGTTCAACTGCACAAAGGACGCATTAGGCGATAACACGGCATATAAGACTTTAATGCCTTCATCATTTTTAGCGGTGGTCAGTTCAATCACATCACCCAACATGCCGCCTTGAATATCTACGTTTAAAAGGTTCTTCGCCGCCCAACCAGACCAATTAAATTCGTGGTCTAAATTGATACGAGCGCCGTACTTTTTATAGTTGTAAGTAGTAACAATATCGTCGATATCTTTTTCTGATATTTCGCGACCATCTACCGTTAACCCCATGGCGGCAATGGCAAGTGGAATAGTGCGTAATTGAGCCATGTTGTTTCCTGTTTAATGTCAAAGTGAATCTAAGTGAGACCAATTTTGCCCGCAGAGCAGGCCTTAATCCATCACATTAAATCCGCTAAATTCCGATCTTGGCGAAAGCGGAATAACACGGAAATCTTCTTAAAGAATTACGTGATTTAGGGTTATAAACTTGGCGCTTGTTCTTCTTTACAGGCCAGTTATGAAACCGAGGACTCCCCGATATACAACCGAAATTATTAAAACGGCGCGCGACCATTATGTTTTTGGTGGGCTGACGTTTGATGAAATTTCAGAAATCGACGGTATGCCGAGTGCAAGATCATTACGACGTTGGGCGGATGATGGCAGTTGGAATGAGTTGTGCCCGTCACTTAATGCCGAGACAGCGATTGCACGACGTATTGTTTTATTGGCAGATCGTGACAATAAAGATGACGCGGACTATAAAGAACTGGATTTTCTAACCAAACAGCAATGCGCGTTAAATCAGTCACGCTTGCCCAGTGCCGGCATCACTAAAAAATACGGTAATACGCCTGCAGCTGCTGCGCCCCAACATGAACAAACCAGTGAGCGAACCAGTAAGAGTAAGAAACGTCAGAAGAAGATTAAGAATGATGTGTCTAGTATCACCAAAGAAATGCTGGACGAACTCAAAGACAACCTGCTCTACCCGCACCAATTACACTGGTTTGAACATCAAGATTACCGTAGCCGCTTTATTCTGAAACCACGTCAGATTGGCGCGACTTTCTATTTTGCCTTTGAAGCGTTTTATGATGCGGTGGTGAATGGCCGTAATAAGATCTTCATTTCAGCATCGCGGGACCAGGCGGAGATATTCAAAGCCAATATTATTGCCTTATGTCGTGAACAGTTTGGTATTGAGCTAAGCGGCTCACCACTGACCATGCGTAACAAAGGCAAGACAACAACACTGTATTTCAAATCGACCAATGCCCGCACAGCACAATCGGCATCTGGTGACTTGTATATTGATGAAGTGTTTTGGATCCCGAAGTTTAAAGAGTTACGCAGTCTTGCCCAGGCAATGGCAACCCATAAAGATTTTCGTATTACCTATTTTAGTACCCCATCGGTGACCAGCCATGAAGCTTATGATTTGTGGAATGGTCGCTGGTACCGAAAAACAAAAGCCTGTAATGATCCCGAATTTGCCATCGATGTTAGCCGCAAAACCTTAAAACATGGCTTGCTTTGTGATGATGGTATCTGGCGTCAAAAGCTCAATGTTTATGATGTGGTGGAACAAGGCTTTGACCGCATTGATATCAGCATGCTGGAGAATGAATACTCCAAAGAAGAGTTTGATAATCTCTTTATGTGCAAGTTTATTGATGATGCCCACAGTGCGTTTAGCCTTAAGCAGCTGATGGCTTGCGTGGGTAATAGTAAGAAATGGACCGACTTCGATCCAACTTGGTCACGCCCTTATGCCATGAAGCCGGTTGTTATTGGTTTTGACCCTGCGCGAACGCGAGACATTGCCTCGGTAGTGGTCTTGAGTTTACCGCTTGGCCCTGATGATAAGTTCCGGTTGTTGGAATCACTTAATTTAAGTGGTAACGATTTTGAAACCATGGCCAGTGAAATTAAAGAACTCACCCTTAAATACCATGTTGTACATATTGGTGTTGATACCACCGGTATGGGCTTGGGTGTGTTTGAGTTAATTCAAAAATTCTTCCCGCTGGCGATGCCTATCCATTACAACCCACACAACAAAAACAAGATGGTGATTAAGGCGCTTAATGTCATTGGCAAGAAGCGTTTTGAATTCGATGAAGGCTCAGTAATGGTTGCCAGCAGTTTTATTAATATTCGCAAGAAAGTGGTTGGTGACCAAATCAGCTATGCAACCAACCGCACCGCCGCCACAGGCCATGCTGATATTGCCTGGGCAATCATGCACGCCATGATTTACGAACCATTATCTGGTGACAGCTCGAGCACCAGAACATCAATAGGATTAGATGCCGCATAATGAATTCAACTAAGAGTACGACCACTGAACCGGTTAAAAGCAAATCTATCGACACCTTTAGCTTTGGTGACCCTGAGCCGTGTTTAGATAATCGCATGACCGAATACATCGGGCTTTACGCTGATATGGACGGGTTATATTCACCGCCCGTGAGTTTAGCCGGCTTGATTAAATTGCTACGGGTAAATGCCCAACATGGCCCTATTTTATATTTTAAACGCAATATGATTTTAAAATGGTTTAAGCCTAATGCGCTATTAACCCAGCGCACCTTTAAGAAGTTTGCGTTTGATTATTGTTGGGCTGCGAATGCGTATTTGCAGATCATTAAAAATGCATTCGGTAACGTCATTAAATTAAGGCATTTGCCTGCGCTATCGATGCGCTATACCTCCACGCCTGGTGTTTATGCGCAGCGCTTAAGTAATGGCAAGGTTCTGCGTTTTAAAAAAGGCGAAGTTATCCACTTGAAAGAATACGACCCGAACCAGGGTATCTATGGTATTCCCCAATATTATGGCGGTATTCAGTCTGCGCTGTTAAATGAAGATGCCACCCTATTCCGCCGTAAATATTACAAGAACGGTGCACATATGGGGTTTATCTTTTCGATGGCGGATCCCAATTTATCGACCGAAGATGAAGATGATTTGAAAGCAGCGATCAAAGATTCTCGCGGTGTGGGTAATTTTCGCAGCTTATTTATTAATAATCGCAGTGGCAAGGCTGATGCAGAGAAGGCAATTAAGATTATTCCGGTGGGTGATATATCGACCAAGGATGAATTTGAGCGCATCAAGAAGATGACGTTAAACGATATGTTGAGTATGCATCGTGCCCAAGAAGCATTAAGCGGGCAAACATCCGGTGATAGTCCGGGCTTTGGTGACCTAGATAAAATCACCCGGGCTTATTACAACAATGAAGTGGTGCCGATGCAGCAAGACATGATGGAAATTAACGAGTATTTACCCGCGGCACTGCATATTGAATTTTCAGTGCCTGAGTATTCCGACTTAAACCCGAGGAGTGAAGATTAATGGAAGAATTGATTATTTTTATTCGCCAATGGGGGCAGCTGTGTTTGTTGTCGTTACTGGCCGCGGCAACGCAAATGTATATGTCTGGTACCCGTATTACCTTTTTTCATTATTTTATGTCGGTGCTGATGGCAATTTTGTCTGCGTATATTGCGGAAAGTTTTTGTATTTGGCTTGGTCTGAATGATGATTTAAAAACGGGGATTATTGGTATTGCGGCGTATGTAGCGCCGCATATTTTAACCGGCTTAAATGCATTAGCGAAAGCCGTATCAAAAGACCCTAAACACTTTTTAGATATTATTATGAGGAATAAATCATGAGTTGGATTACTTCGTTATTTAGTTTTATTTCTGCACCAATTGCCGATTTATCGGGTAGCTATCGCGAGCGTAAACGTATTGCGGCAGAAATGGCGGCATCGATTGCAACTGCAGAAGGTAACCTTAAATTGGCCAAGTTAGACGCAGAAGCTAAACGCCTAGCTAACCAAGAAGGTAACGATGCTGATTATGATCTGCAGGTGCTGAAGAACCGGCGCGAATCGATAATGGATGAAATCATTATTACGGTATTTTTAGGATTGTTCATTGCCCATTTTATACCACAGCTGCAGCCGTATATGGCGAATGGTTGGCAAGCGATGGGTTATAAAGGCGCGCCCTGGTACTTTGAATTTGTAATTGTAGGTATTGCGGTTTCAACACTAGGGTTGATGCGATTGTTTAGGGCGTTCTGGGGGAGTAAGGAAATTAAAGGGGCTGGTTAGCCCCTTTAATAAACGTGATCAAGATGATTTAACCTCGCATTAAGCGGGCTAAAACAGTGGGTTGAAGTATGTGGGGAAGCGAAACCTAACAAATGTTATTTGTCCGTTTAATGCCTTGTTAGGTTTGTTCTACATTTGGTCTTGTTACATATGCAATAAAACCTGTAATAACAATCGTCGGCACTGCAATATAAGTAAGGAAAACACCTACATAGCTCACAAAATAAAGGGTTAACGCATAAACAGCTAAAGTTAACCAAAATATTACTGAACACTTATCATGTAACCAATTTTTCATTTGTACCACACCTTAGATATATAGAATCAAAACCTATGCTAACGATTCAAACACTGGTGCAGCTTGCTGCATCCGAATGCTTTGACTTGTTATGTCTTTCAAATAAATTTGGTGGATGAACCTTACACCCAAGGCTTTCAAGACGGTTTTTTTCTTGTTGAAGTTCACTCAAAAGCTTATCAAGAACTTTTTTTGGCACTTTATGTTTGTTAAAAACACCATCAACAATAAATAATGAAGATGTTCCATGCGTTAACAAATGCCCATTAGTGATATATCCAACTACAGAGGCGTTTGGTTCAACCTTAGATCCAACTTCAATGCTGCATGATGGATAAAAAACGTCACCTTTTTCATCAGCACCTTCAAGGCCATTATAAATTGCAGCTTCGCCACCCGTGTTTGATACAAACAAACGTGCACATAAAAAGTTTCCGACACCATCTTCATTTGGCTCAAGTCCGTAGCTCATTCTGAACTTGAATCTAGGTCGTTTTAAAAGAAACTGATAGATATTAAAACCAATACTAAAGACAGCAATTATGGTCATTATGATTTTATAGGTATCCACTCGACCTCTCTTGAGACAACGACTTGCTAAGCGGGAATTAATGGTTGGCTAAAATCGCGAAGCGATGACCAACTGTTAATTTTCCGTTTAAGCAACTTGTTAGGCATTATTATTCATAAGTTTAGAGAATTTGTTATATGAATCACTTAGAATCGCATGTGGAACAGGATGCAAAATCCTTGCCTGCGAACCAAATTGATCATGAAATTCTCGGTTCTTTGAAATATACACAGGAGACACGCCATCAATAAATTGATCGCCTGTGATATCAATAATATAGCTTTCGTATTCTAACCAAGCGTGAGAGGAATCGCCTCTTTTACCTGAAACAGATTCAATATTACGAACGCCCTTAGAAATTAGATATTTACTTAACATATCCGTAGTAAAACCACATGCAGCTTTAGGAAAACGGTCAAAGAATGATTTACCAATAAAGCTTCCATTTTCAACTAATACTTCACGAGCTTTTTCAGCTATTTCGCGGATACTGTCAATTTTCATATTTACTCCGTGAATGCCTACGCCCGTTTAAGCGGACTAAAATTGTTGGCTATAAATGTGGAACGAAGTAGAACTGAGCCAACTGTTTTAGTTCCGTTTAAAGCGCTTGTTAAAGAGATGTACACCTAAAAATATCATATTTATCACTTGTTACCCTAGACTGTGCTAGAACATGTGTAGAGTTAGGGCCAATAAATATTACAGGCTTGCCGTTCAGCCAATCGCCCTTGCAAATATGTGATGAGTTGAAATCTGTTTTCAAGGCAATAGAATTAGTTACTTCATTTTGCACCTGAGGAGACAGCATTTTCACGCCAAACAACGAAGCATAACAACTGAACATAATTATTAATGGAAAAATAGCCAGTCCAACCTTTATTTTTTTACATACAATTTCACCAATGAAATTTTTAATCATAACGAAAGTAGAAATGAAGAAAACAGGAATCATTAGTAAAAAAAACAGTGTGGCTAAGTTAAATACAACCATTGCAGTTAACGTAAAAGGGAAAAAACCAGGGTCAACGTTGAAGACGGAATTTATTTGCCCTGCACTTTTAAAGCCAGCCCAATAAATTAATACCGAACCTATTGCACTTAAAACCCATTTATTTGACAGCCTAGACTCTGAAAAATTATATAAGCCATTTTCTTCAAGGAAGTTGGACAACCCCCAAACCATTAAAGTCCCCCCAAGGATAAACAAAGGTAGAGGGATTAAGGTATCTTTAAAAATAAGAATGAGGAACCAGCAGACTCCTCCAGAAAGAACGAGCCACTGAGTAGTTGTACTTTCCACAAGCACTTTTGGCTTGAATTTATCCCTTAAATAGATTTTTAATTCTGCGTATTCTTTTTCTCTAGCTTTGTTCAAATTTCGAAAAACCAAAAAGAGCAGGAAAAAAATCCCCCCCCAAGAGAAAGATGCTCTTACAGATAATGGAATCTCAAGACTATGTGTTGGCACAAAAACCAGAGTAATGAGCAAAGTCATCCATATTCCTACGAATGAATAATATCGAAATTTCATAAACACCTATAAATCTCTTTAACAGATTGTTATACGGAATTCCGTATAACGTGAATTCCAGTTTAATTTAATTATTATAAACAGTACCAAATATACTATTAATTACAAATAGATAGTGTTAAATAGCGGTTAAAAATCAAATAAAACTGAGGGAAAAACAAGAATTGTATTTATATTGACCTGTATAAATACATTGATAAGAGAATAAATTGTTATATTTCAATCAACTATATTTTCCATAAATGTAAAACAAAGATAATTTGGCAGTATAAATCATATATATTTCGTAAAATAGGCCAAATCCTATTACACCTGTATATAAAACAAGTTCACTGTTCTTCTTGTGAGATTTATCCATAACAACATATGTGGCAAATCTATATGTGTAAATATCATTCAACATGACGGCATCACTTTCTATTAAACGTTTCACTAGATGCTTTGTCATTCTGTGACAAAAGGTGTCACAATTTTGACATTAGCGATCTTTAAATGATCGTTTAGATCCTTTCTAGATAAGGCTTAAGTAATATCAGCATGTCCACCTTTATGTCAAAAACGTCAGAAAATTGCGAAAACGCGGTAGGCGAAGAGGAGTGAAATTTATAGGTACGCCTATAAATTTCATATACAATTCAAATTATTGAAATTAATAACAATCATACAACGAGTTAAATTAAAATGAGTGAAGATAAGCCTGATAACATAAGTGCACAGGAAGTTTATGACTATGCATTTAATCTCTATACTGGTGATGGCATAGAGCAAGACAAGCAGAAAGCGGCTGCCTTATACCAAAAAGCGGCTGACCTAGGCCATCTAGGCGCCACGTGTAATCTTGCTGTCATGTATCACAACGGTGATGGCATAGAGCAAGACAAGCAAAAAGCGGCTGCCTTATACCAAAAAGCGGCTGACCTAGGCCATCTAGGCGCCACGTGTAATCTTGCTGTCATGTATCACAACGGTGATGGCATAGAGCAAGACAAGCAAAAAGCGGCTGCCTTATACCAAAAATCGGCTGACCTAGGCCATCTAGGCGCCACGTGTAATCTTGCTGTCATGTATAACAACGGTGATGGCATAGAGCAAGACAAGCAAAAAGCGGCGGCCTTATACCAAAAAGCGGCTGACTTAGGCCATCTAGGCGCGACGTGTAATCTTGCTGTCATGTATAACAACGGTGATGGCATAGAGCAAGACAAGCAGAAAGCGGCGGCCTTATACCAAAAAGCGGCTAACCTTGATCATCCAGGCGCCACGTGTAATCTTGCTGTCATGTATGACCACGGTGATGGCATAGAGCAAGACAAGCAAAAAGCGGCTGCCTTATACCAAAAAGCGGCTAACCTTGATCATCCAGGCGCCACGTGTAATCTTGCTATCATGTATGATATCGGTGATGGCATAGAGCAAGACAAGCAGAAAGCGGCTGCCTTATACCAAAAAGCAGCTGACCTTGACCATCCAGGCGCCACGTGTAATCTTGCTGTCATGTATGACCACGGTGAAGGCATAGAACAAGACAAGCAAAAAGCGGCTGCCTTATACCAAAAAGCGGTTAACCTAGGCCATCTAGGCGCCACGTGTAATCTTGCAGTCATGTATCACCACGGTGATGGCATAGAGCAAGACAAGCAGAAAGCGGCTGCCTTATACCAAAAAGCGGCTAACCTTGATCATCCAGGCGCCACGTGCAATCTTGCTGTCATGTATGACCACGGTGAAGGCATAGAGCAAGACAAGCAAAAAGCGGCTGCCTTATACCAAAAAGCAGCTGACCTTGACCATCCAGGCGCCACGTGTAATCTTGCTATCATGTATGATATCGGTGATGGTATAGAGCAAGACAAACAAAAAGCGGCGGCCTTATACCAAAAAGCGGCTGACCTTGACCATCCAGGCGCCACGTGTAACCTTGCTATCATGTATGACAACGGTGATGGCATAGAGCAAGACAAACAAAAAGCGGCTGCCTTATACCAAAAAGCGGCTGACCTTGACCATCCAGGCGCCACGAGTAATCTTGCTATCATGTATGACAATGGTGATGGCATAGAGCAAGACAAACAAAAAGCGGCTGCCTTATACCAAAAAGCGGCTAACCTTGACCATCCAGGCTCCACGTATAATCTTGCTATCATGTATGACAGCAGTGATGGCATAGAGCAAGACAAGCAAAAAGCAGCTGCCTTATACCAAAAAGCGGCTGACCTAGGCCATCTAGGCGCCATGTATAATCTTGCTATCATGTATGACATCGGTGATGGCATAGAGCAAGACAAGCAAAAAGCGGCTGCCTTATACCAAAAAGCGGCTGACCTGGGCCATCCTGACGCCACGTGCAATCTCGCTATCATGTATGACAACGGTGATGACATAGAGCAAGACAAGCAAAAAGCGGCTGCCTTATACCAAAAAGCGGCTGACCTAGGCCATTCAGGCGCCACGTTAAATCTTGCGATCATGTATGACAGCGGTGATGGTATAGAGCAAGACAAGCAAAAAGCGGCTGACTTATACCAAAAAGCGGCTGACCTAGGCCATTCAGGCGCCACGTTAAATCTTGCTATCATGTATAACGACGGTGATGGTATAGAGCAAAATATACAAAAATCTATTTCATTATTCGAACGAGCGATTGAACTAGGAAATATAGAATCCATGTATGCACTTGGTTTAATATATAGAAATGGTAAAGTGCAAGACTATAAAAAAGCAGCAGAATTATTCACTAGGGCTGCACAAAAAGGTCATCAGAAATCTACCTTATATATTCCTCATGAGTTAATAGTTCAATTATTTCATAAGTATGAGGGATTAGCTCCTTTAGAAGATTTTTTCACAGAATTAGAAGATGTCATTAGATCTATCAAAGAACGTCACATTTATAACGATGAAAAGCCGTTAGCTCATTTTACTTCATGGACAGCTATTGAAAGTATCCTACCAGATGTTCTACCTGAAGAATCAAACGGTGCTAATGTCCTAAGACTGTATAACGTAGATTATATGAACGACCCAACAGAAGGTCGCTCATTGATAAATCTAGCTAACTCTACATCCGAGTTATCTAGTACGTTTCTAAATAATATTTTTAAAGAAAGTGCACTTGAAAACGAATTAGACACTGTCAATACAGTCCCACCTTCTATCTATTCTCTTTCTTTTACAGAGTCATCCGATCGTCTAGACCTATGGCGGGCATATGGTAATGACGGAGATGGGTTTAGCATTGTTACGACATTCCCCCTTAATGAAGGGAAAGAACTTTACCGCCGACAAGCCTTAGACTCTTTTGTTCAACATAAAGCTAAAAGCATAAAAAGCTCACAAGAAGAGCAAAATAATAAGCAAGAGACTGAACTTAATACTACACCTGTTTTATTTCGCGTTTGTTATAGTGATAAAGAGAAACTAGACACAATCAAAGAATTAAACGTACCACTAAATAAAATTGAAGCTGCAATACAAAAATTGGATAGTAGTATACGAGCTCAGACTGAAAATGAAATAAATTATGTCCTATATGCAACTTTATTAGAGGTCATGTATCTATACAAAGATGAGCAATACTCAACAGAAAGAGAAGTTCGTGCGATTCAAGCAATGTCTTTAGATGATGTAATGCTAGATAAACGTAAACCTGGACGGCTATATTGTGAAACAGCCCCATTTTTATTTAGAAATAAATCAGAAATCGTGATCGGGCCTAAAATTAAAAACCGAAGAGTTGCATTATGGAATTTACGATATCGATTGAATAAAAGTAAATTTGGTGCAACAACAAATGTTGTATTCTCTGACGTTAAATACCGATAAATAATTGTTTGGCATATTACTACCACAGTCATATGCCAAGCAACATCAACTATCTTCACATGACTAGTCAATCAACCTCCTCAACCGTTTCACATCACAATTACCACTTAAAATCCCCATGCGCTTAGTCATTTCTTGCATACGTCGTTACAATTGGTTCATATCACGCACTAACTACCTTGCTACCTCAGCATCAACTAACGACTTACCACTAATATCAATCGGTTGTAATTTAGCACCGTTATCATCAACAGTAATTAAATAGCAAGTCATGCTAGATTCTAAACTTAATTCGGAGATGATGCTGCCAATTGATTGGGATTGGTTAACTTGTTGCGGGCTAGTTTCTTTGTCTAAGATATTCAATACCCAGCGTCGAAAGTCTTTGGCCGCTGCTGTTCGGGCTAACATTGTAAGTGGCGGTTATTTAAACCAGACCAAACAGTTCTCGCTGTATTTCTACTGGCATTTGCCTAACTCTGTCCACCAATAACTGATCAACAATATTAGATGGTGGATTCAACGTATGGCTAAACCCTAAATCCATCACGAACGTGTGGCCGCACTTTGCATCCAAACACTGACAATACAATCGTGTGAACTCGACTGATACTTTATCTGTACTTGAAATACGTGCCTTTCCCTTACAAAACTTACAAGTAACTCGCATCTATATTCCCCTAATAAAATTCTGGTTTAAGTCGTACTTTGCTTCACCTTCTAAGGGGGCTTATCAATTTGTTGTCCTAGGACTGGAATCACCGACTTAATATTCATCGTTATTCTCTGATTTCTGGTTTCAATATCTGGAACACAGGTGTTTTCCAATGGAACTGTACCTAGCGTACAGTTATTGACACTAGTCCAAGGAAAACGGCTCCCGCCGCTTTCAGCAGTGCCTAAAGACTTAAAACCTAAAAAGCCCAAAGACCCTAAAATCCGAGTAACCTTATTATTCTTCTTCGTCGCAATGGCAACCTGTCGAGTGAATGCGCGAACAACATTGGTAACGTTATCTTTTGTGCCCACGTCTTTTTTAACTAATGCCCACTTTTTCTCACGCGTTAACACGGTAATACCAACACCAGTAAGACCTGCTGTCTTTTTAACTAATTCTTGATAGTGGTTTTCTGAACGTTCGTAGAATAGCTTTATCGGGCGATTACGTTGTTTAAGGCGGTGTCCACCCATCCAGTTGAAGTAAGACGCAAAGCAACCGCAGTCGGCAGCAAGGCGTATCTTTTCAAATAGGCAGAACTCTTGCTCTTTCTCAATGCGTCGAAGTTCGCGCCATACGGTAACCGATGGTGTTTTTTGGAATTGGAATTGTCGAAAGCAGAATGCACGTGACCAGGCGGTAACGTTAGTCACGGTTTCAACCAAATCAACTAGATCTGAATCTAAGTCTTTTTTTCCTTCAAGCTTATGTGCATCAATGTTTTTAGAAATGTACTTAGCAATATAGGCAACCGCATCACCTTTACTGCGATCGACCTTTTCAATTTTAACTCGCGCTTCCATTGCTTTTAACTTTGGGTCGCCATCAAGCGTATACAGTTCATCGTTATCACGTTGGTGCTGATATTGAGTTAATAGCTGGGTAAAGTCTTCAACTTGGTTTTCTGGTACGAAGAAAACACCATGCCAATGTGGTGTGCCGTCTACGTGAGGTTCAACAACACGCATACCGTAATAAGTTAGCCCTGCTCTATCGGCAGCTGCACGGAAGCGCTGCCACGATGTTTTCAACCAATCATGCGCAGCAATCGGATCTGCACCATTCCAATTAGGATTTTCAACAAAGTACTTACCGTGTTTCTTTAACCGGTGATAGCGACCTGCAGCGGT
>NZ_ABCQ01000013.1 GCF_000170855.1 Moritella sp. PE36
GCGAGCTGTGGGATCAATTTTATCCTATAAGTTAATTTCTGAGCACTCATGACAAAAGCACTAGATCTATCACGTATTGATGAATTAAAAGAAAATGCATATAGCAATATCGAATCTTATAACGATCCCGATACGCCAGATGCACTTGCGAAATTTACTAGCCAAATTAAAGCTGTTTTATTAGCTGATCCAAAGTTACTTGAGTCTGTTCCTGAGTACTTGCCTATTGCGCTTTATGATCAGGTTAAATTCCCACCGGAAGCAAAAAACAAGTGGGCTCATTGGGTCAAAGAAGGTATTCAGCCTGAGTGGGATGAATTTAAAACCACTGTCGCATTTAATAAGGCCGACTTACCACTTGTGTTAGCTGTAAAAAATCACTCTGAGACCTTATTAATAGAGAGCTGTATCGTCCTATTCTTGTTGGCGAATGACAACAAGTCAGCCGCGACAAATTCAGAGCAAGATGATGACTACATCGAAGATCAAGAAGAAGAAGAAGCTTATTACGACCCATTTGATGAGGAAGAGGAAGAGCGATAATGAACAGCTTAATTGAAACAGCCGTAATCGAAATCAAACAACTTGCCGATGTAGAACCGCAACAGGCGAGTAAGAAATTTGAGTTAATGGCTAGCACCATGACCGATGAAGTTTTGATTGAAGTTATCGAGCAGATGGATATCGTGACCTTAACGCAAATTAACAGTCATCATGATATCTCTTGCCCTTCTATCATGTCTGAACTGATGACCCCTGAGCAGATCCGCGATATTGTTTGCCAGCAACCGCTATATTGGGAAGAAAAAGTTAAAAACAACGTTGATGAATTAATCCAGCATACGTTTGAATTTTTAACCTATCTTATCCGTATCCAAGATAGTGAAGCGAAACAAGCGGCTATTTTAGAGTGCATTGCTGAAGACCAAGCCGGTCTTTTTTATCTCTCGATCCCGTTTATTGAATATCTATTAGCACCCGCGGTAGAAGCAGATCATCACAGCCACATTACTGATAACTATGATGATGAAGATGATGGCGAAACCGTTGGTTTTACCGACCGTAGTGCAGAAGAAGAGGCGCACAGCTTAAGCCTTGATGATCCACGCAGCTTATTAGCTCTGATCCGTGAACTGGCTCCAGATGTTGAAAAGTCAATTAAGAATTTACTGCGTAGCGAAAACTCAAGCTGGGTGGCTATCATCGACAGTTTCGTCAATGAATTAGTACTTCAAGCAAAAGAGAAAAACGAAGTAAATGATGAATACGCTGAAGTTGATGACATGTTTAGTTTTCTTGATTAAGGACTCCATTAATGCAAATTGTACTAAGAGACAGCAATCAAGGTCCTTTTTTAACTAAAGTATTAGATTATGCGCAAGCAGAAGCGCTATTAGATGAAGCACAACTTGCCGAAATTAAAAGCAAGGCTGTATTGATGAGCCTTAAGCTGGCTGATAAATTTTATAATAAACATAAAATGCATCTGCTAGAGAACGCTGCTTTCGATGTGATCGGGGTAGCGAGCTTGGGATTGATGTCGCTCAGTAATCACGATCTGGCGCAAGCACTTAAACTGATCATTGCACCAAACGGCATTGTAAAATCTTTCCAGAAAGGTTGGAGCATGCTGAGTCGTGTTAGCAAGTATAAGCTAGACGGTAAATCAGTATATGGCGATATCGACCCTATGCTACTCGATAAAATCTCAACACCAAGTGATGCTGATGAATGGCAAGGCTGGCAGAGCTATCAAGACGCTCTGTTAGAGTTTAACCGTGAAGAGTCTATTGTCGGTTTGTTAAAGCAGTTTTACGCGCAAACAACCTACGATCCTTTAGATATTTTAAGCCTCGAAAGCGTGTTTGCGGAAGTGGTTCTGTACCGTCTATTTTTTGGTCCCGTTAAAGTAAGACCGGATCTTAAGCAACGCGTAGCGAAAATTGAACTGGAAGACGTCTGGTTCTCGATTGAACATATAGACCAACAAATTAAGCTAACATTGTCCGAGTTGCCATCACAACTTGCCGAGACCATAAAGCTTGAACTTGGTAAATATTTTACATCCGGTTTATTGCGCACATTAACGTTTGCTAAAAACTATCGTGAACTGCGCTTACAAGATGTGAGCCCAGAACGATTAGAGCGATTTGAATATAAAGAAGGGCTAACAGGTTTGTTAGGTTGGCCTGTTTATATCGTGATGTGATGTTTATAAAATAACAGCTATAAAAAATGGCAAGTACCGGTTCTTATAAAGAAAGGTTACTTGCCATTTTATCGCTGTATTTTAGCTAACAGATATTAAATATTGTTTAACTATTTTCTAATCAAAGAATTAGAAAGGCATTTTCATACCTGGTGGTAATTTCATACCTCCAGTAGCGTCAGCCATTTTCGATTTGTTTTCTTCTTCAACACGGCGAGCAGCATCGTTGATTGCAGCAGCGATAAGATCTTCTAACATTTCCTTATCGTCTTCCATCAATTCTGGATCGATTTGCACACGACGTACGTTATGGCTACCAGTCATAGTGATTTTAACCATGCCAGCACCAGATTCGCCAACTACTTCCATGTTAGCTAGCTCTTCTTGTACTTTAGCCATTTTGTCTTGCATTTGTTGAGCCTGCTTCATTAGCTGACCCATTCCGCCTTTACCGAACATATTAAACTCTCTTTATATCTGACTGTTGCGAACAACAATAAATAAATACCGATTGCTTCGCATTGAATATCCATACTATATGGGTATTATTGAAAAAAATTCAAGGTTGCTAAATCTTTATAACGGCACAATTGAACTATCATCAATAACAGCGCCGAGACGGTTCATAAAGAACTGAATATACTTATCATCATACAAGTTTTTAGTCGCATTCGCTAAGCGTTGTTGATAAATTATTTCTTCAAGTTGCGCTGGCGTTGATTTATTTAAGTTTTCACCAAAGTTAATCACTAGCTCAACGGGCTCTGATAATACTTGCTGCAGCGCGTCGCTTAACTGCTGACGCGACTTGTCATTGGCAAAATAGCGTTGGTCTGGATTCATGGTCAAAGTAATACGACCAGGTTCCTGCTCCATCACACTGTGCAGCGCCAATTGGCGCACACGGCCACCTAAACTCATCTGATTAATGTAACAACACCACGGATCATTCTCATCACGTAGCTTATTGTCTAACGGTGCAGTTGCTGTTGATTTACCTGACTTCTGCGCCTGAAAAGCCGGTGACAAATCATTAATATCAACCTTAACCTGACTAAAGCGGTCTATTTGACGAATAGCTGGCTCAGCAAAACCTTGCGCTGGATAAGCACTAGGTTCTGGCATTTGGTTATGATAACCACCCTGATCTTGGTCTTGATAATTACCTTGACCTTGAAAGTTGCCTTGGTCCTGATAGGAGTCAAGCGGTGGTAACTCTTGCCATGCAGGTGCAGACTGTTGCTGTGCTTGTTGCTGTTGCATAGGTTGGCTTGCAGGTGCGTTAAAACGACTCTGCATAGCGGGTGTATGCTGTATAACAGGTGTTACCGCTTTTTTCGGCGGTACATACGACGATGGAGCCTGTTCACTCTTCGCCGCTGCCGACTTTTTTGCAGTTGTACCTAAACGACTGCGTAAAAAATTACGGGTTTTACGTCCTTGGTCAACACTGTTTTCCGCTACCGGTGCCGTATTTATCGGCTGAGGCGCAGCATAATCCTGTGGCGCTACACTTGGTGACTCAATTTGCGGAGTAACATAGTTTTGCGGCTCAACACTCTGTGGGTCAGCGGTTTGTTGTTCAACACTTTGCGGTGTAACTGTTTTCGGCTCAACATGACCCATCGCTTGCGCTGCTTGTAATAGCTCGTTTTGCTCTAGGTTTAAATTCGTAACAGCTTCATCACGCTGCTCTGCAGCTGGTGCTACTGGTTGCGGCATTGATTCTGGTACAGGTTGCTGTACTTGCTGAGGTGCTTGCTGTTGTATCTGAGCCGGAACTGGAGCAGCTATTGGCATTACAGCTGGCGTTGTAGCTTGCACAGGAGCTTGAGAAACCACGGTTTGCTCAACAGGCGCAGCTATTATCGTTTCAGTCACCGCAGGCGCGATTGCGACAGGGGCTGGCGTCACATCTCTCTCAGGTGCTTGTAAACGTCCTTGTGGACGGAACGCTAACATACGTAATATCGTCATTTCTAACGCACTACGTGGATCAGGAGCAAGCGGCAATTCTTTACGACCTGTTAAGGTGATTTGATAATATAACTGTACATCTTCTGGAGACATATCGTCACATAACGCTTTCACTTTATCGGCATGCTCGGTATCAACCACAGACGACGGCAAAATTTGCGCCATAGCAATGCGGTGTAACAAGCTTGCTAACTCAACGTGTAATTGGTCAAAGTCTGGTCCTAACGAGCTGACTTCAGCAATTTTAGCCATACACTTGTTAGCATCGCCACTGACAATTAAGCGCAGTAGCTGCAGCATATGGCTGTGATCTAACGTGCCCAGCATATCTAGCACTGTCTGGTATAAGACTTCACCAGCGCCATGTGATAACGCTTGGTCGGTCAAACTCAACGCATCTCGCATACTGCCATCGGCTGCTTTGGCAATCGAATTCAATGCTGACAATTCATACTGGCAATGTTCGCGCGATAAAATGTGGACTAACTGCTGAGAAATCTGCTCAGTCGTTAGGCATTTTAAATGAAACTGTAAACAACGCGATAAGATCGTAATGGGTAGTTTTTGTGGATCAGTTGTCGCCAGTAAGAACTTCACATATTCAGGGGGCTCTTCTAACGTTTTTAATAACGCATTAAAACTGTGCTTAGAAAGCATGTGTACTTCATCGATTAAGTACACCTTAAAACGGCCACGAGCAGGCTTATATTGCACATTATCAAGTAGCTCACGGGTATCTTCTACCTTGGTACGTGAAGCAGCATCAATTTCAAGCAGATCCACATAACAGCCTTGGTCAATCTCAACACAGGTTGAACATTCACCGCAAGGTGTACTGGTGATGCCTTTCTCACAGTTTAAGCTTTTGGCGAAAATACGGGCGATGGTCGTTTTACCAACACCACGCGTACCACTAAGCAAATAAGCATGGTGTAAGCGGTCTTGCTCTAGCGCATTAACTAAAGCGGTCAGCACATGTTGTTGACCAACAACTTGCTGAAAATTATGCGGGCGCCATTTACGCGCTAAAACTTGATAACTCATAACAGTTCAATGATTACTTAATATTGATAAGCACTAATATGCTCGGGACTGAAAATAGCTGGCAGTCGGCCACCAGCTAATCATATTTATTACGATGGTTAACATTGTAGCGGACTATTCGCCGTCAAAATCAACTAATTTGGTAATATTAACATTAAGATTATTTAATACAGCTTCACCACCCAGATCGGGTAATGAGATAACAAATGCAGCCTCTTCAACAATACCGCCAAGCTGACGAATTAAAGATACAGTCGCAGCAACAGTGCCACCCGTCGCTAATAAGTCATCAACGATAAGTACTTTATCGCCAGCGTCTACAGCATCAACGTGGATCTGTAATATATCTGTACCGTATTCAAGTTGGTAACTTTGCTCGATAGTTTTACGCGGTAATTTGTTTGGCTTACGCACTAAAATAAAGCCTAAACCTAGCGCTTTAGCAAGCGGCGCACCAAAAATGAAGCCACGCGCTTCAGTACCAGCAATCTTGGTAAAACCAGCATCTTTAAAACGCTCGGCAAGTAAATCGATAGTTGCAGAGAATGCAGGGCCATTTTCAACAAGACTTGTTACGTCACGGAAGATGATGCCTTCTTTCGGGTAATCTGGAATTGATTTAATACTGTTTTTAATAAACCCGAGTGTTTCTTGGTTCATGTTTCAACCTGTTAGTTTGATGAACTATACCCAAGTTTCTGGGTAACTATGTCATATCACCAAATAATTTGGGTATAAAACATGTGCTCATATATAAAAATAATATTGGCGATAAATTTTATGTAACTGCTTGTTGATATGCAAGCAAGTATTAAGATTAACGCCCTTTTGAAGAAATTATTATACGATATATTTGGCAATTGTGGTTAATTCTGTTTTAATCGCTCATTTTGCCAACGCAGGACAATAACATGCGCGTAGTTTTAGCCCCAATGGAGGGCGTTGTTGACAATTTGATGCGCGAGTTACTGACCGCACAAGGCGGTTATGATTTATGTGTAACCGAGTTTATTCGCGTCGTCGAACAGCTATTACCAGAGAAGATTTTTTACCGTTATTGTGCCGAATTAAACCATGGTAGCCGTACACAAGCCGGTACTCCTGTACGAATTCAATTATTAGGGCAACATCCACAATGGATGGCAGAAAATGCTGTTCGTGCGATTGACCTTGGTTCTCACGGTTTAGATATCAACTTTGGTTGCCCGGCGAAACAAGTTAATAAGTCATCTGGTGGCGCGGCATGTTTACGTGAACCAGAATTGGTGTATCAAATCGTTAAACAAGTACGTGATGCCGTACCCGCAGAACATACCGTCAGTGCCAAGATCCGTTTAGGTTGGGAAGACAGTAATCAAAAGTTAGAAATTGCCGATGCAGTGCAACAAGCAGGTGCCAATGAACTAACAGTTCATGGCCGTACCAAAGCTGATGGTTATCGTGCAGCCGCGATTAACTGGCAAGCGATTGCCGAAATCAGGCAGCATGTTTCAATACCAGTGATTGCCAATGGTGAAATTTGGAGTCATGCCGATGCTCAACGTTGTTTAGAGGTGACTGGTTGTAACGATTTAATGGTCGGTCGTGGTGCATTAAACTTACCGAATTTAGGTGAGGTAGTTAAATACAACAAAGCACCAATGCCTTGGGCTGATGTGGTGGTTTTATTGCAGAACTACTGCCAATTAGAGATCCGTGGTGATAAAGAAAAGTATCTACCCAACAGAATAAAACAATGGTTTAGCTATCTACGTAAGCAGTATCCTGAAGCGGTCGACTTGTTTACCGAATTAAGAGCCTTACGTCAGTCAGAAGAAGTGATTAATACACTGAACAACTACCAAGTGTGATCCTTTAAGGGATCTTGACTCTATTAAATACCAGTGTTAATAATAGAGCTTAAACTCATATTTATGCATAATTCAAGGATGAATTACCATTGCGTATTACCATAAAAAAAGCCCTTATTAGCGGTATAATTCTGCTGCAATTTGTCACGCTTACCACATTATTACTTTCAAGTTACATCTCAAATCAGCGTTCATTTAATGCACATGCTCACAAGTTAATGATTGATTATGCTGATAATATTATTGATAACTCGAAACGATTTCTTGATACAGCAGAAGCAACAACCTTATTAACCAGTGAATTGCTCCGTTCAGATGTGTTATCGATTAATCGCCCCGATGATCTCAGTTTATATTTTTTCCAGCAATTAAAACAATCACCACATATCTCAGGGATCTACTTTGCCAATACCAACGGCACCTTCGTCCATGTACAACGCGAGCAAGGTTTCAAAGAGCCATTATTTTCACGAAAATTAATTACCTTTGATACTAAATTAACTACATTTGATACTAATAATGCATTAAATTCATCACATCTCTACACTCATGATAATAACTTTGCACAGCTTTCCGTAAAAACAATAATTAACGAATCTTACGACCCACGAGACCGAATTTGGTTTAATAAAGCCCTGGATAACGATGCGTTATCTTGGACGGACCCTTATGTATTCTTTTCTTCACGTAAACCTGGGATCACCAGTTCAATGCCGGTTTATAACAAAAATAAGCAGTTAATAGGTGTCATTGGCGTCGATGTATCATTGGCCACTATTTCATCATTTTTCGATAACCTTGACCTAGGCGAACACAGCACCGCCTTTGTCACCAATCGACTCGGTGAAATCATCGCCTATCCCGACCAAAAGATCATTCAAGACACTGCAAATGAAAGTTTACGCTTTCCACGCATCAATGAAATTAACAATCCAATCGCCTTAACCGCATGGCAAGCGTTGCAAGAAAAAACTCAATTGTTTTCGACCGGAGATACTGCAACAGCCGTCACATTTGACTTCGACAACAATACCTATCATGGTTTATTTAAAGAGTTTACCCATCATAAATGGCCATGGATCATTGCGATTTACATGCCAGAAAAATTCTTTCTCAGTGACTTAATTGATAATCAGAAGTTGAATATTTTATTTGGCCTCGTGATCAGTATTATTGCCTGTCTCACCTCATTCTTTTTTATTAATCACATTACCGACTCACTGCGAAAAATAAAAATAATTGCAGAGAATATCCGTTGCGGTCAATTTATTAAAACAAATATAGCTGAATCCACGTTTGTAGAACTGCAGCAAACGCAATACGCCTTCAACAATATGATTGATAGTTTGATTGCATCACGTAAAGAAAATGAACAGCTGCACTTAATGTTAGAAAAAACCAATGCTGAAACGATTACTCGACTTGGCCTAGCAGCCGAATATAAGAATGATTCATCGCCAAACCACATTCGACGGGTATCACGTTATTGTGAGGTAATTGGTTTAAACATGGGCATGTCAAAAGACAAAGCCAAAGAGTTACGCGCTGCCGCAAAATTACACGATATAGGTAAGATAGGTATTCCCGAACAGATTTTATCAAAACCCGCCGCACTAACAATGCAAGAGTTGGTCATGATGAAAACAGCGCCAGTGATTGGCGCAAAGATTTTGCAAGATGCAGAATCAGCCACGCTTAAACTCGCTCATGATATTGCGCTAACTTTACACGAACACTGGGATGGCAATGGTTACCCGAACCAATTACAATATCATGACATCCCATTATCAGCGCGTATTGTTGCCGTTGTTGATACCTTTGATACCATGATCCATCCTCGTTGTTACAAAAAGGCGATCCCAATTGAGATCGCCATTAATAAAATCCGAGAATTATCCGGTAGCAAGTTTGACCCTAGCGTGATCGCCGCGTTTGACAGCTGTTTAATGGATATACTTAATATCTATAAACAGTTATCACCGAGTGTTGAAATTCATCAACTGCCTCGGCGATGCCAATAGACAGTTATTCTGTAAACTAAAAAACGAGCAAAGTTAATGAGCTAATTTTTAGTTGGCGTTTCATCATGCTAAACCAGTTCTCCAGCACCCTTAAGCGATTGTTCACTATTTTCAACCAAGAGTGCTGTGGCGGTTTGTTTCAACGTTTCCCACTCCGCATCATCAACCAGAATGCCGTCATTCCAGGTATCACGTAGTGCACGATTTAGTTCTGAAGACTTAATATGTCTTGTGTAACCCGCCGAGTAACCCGCAATATCAAAACTTTTCACTGATAATTGAATGGTCATATCATGTAATGCACTCTCCGCGAAGTCCAGATGGTCAGATAAAAACAATTCCGGAGACACACAACCTTGATTCAAGATATACAGGGTATTTTGTGGTGACGAACCGTTATTCCATTGTGCTTTACAGGCTAGTCCTTTAGCCGCTAGCTTCACCAGCTCGTTATACGCAAGCCAACGGTTGTGACAATTTTTCAATTCAATCGTCAGGTGCTTTTTACCCACCATTTTCTCAATCGCATAGTCAATCACCACAGGCAAGTGACAAGCTAAGCTACAGCCATGTAAATCAACGACTAAACTACCGTCATTGGTGGTGAAAATATCAACAGGGCAATCTTTTTCGACCGTCAAAAATCGTGCTGCATTGTTGAAATGGCCAATACCATTCAAGCCGACCATCTGCAAACCAGCAACCATATTGGCAATAATATCGGCTTCACCACAGGTACGGCGCATGCCAAGAAAGGCTTTGTTAACAACGCCAGTTAATTCATTATGTGAAACAATCATGACGCATCTCCTTCTGCTACGACTTGATTTAATGAATGGGTCGGTAACAACGGGAACAACCACTCACCATCATGAATTTCATTAAGCAAAGGTGCGCCTTGAAAAAAGGTAACCCGCACCCAACGTTCTGAACGAGGGTCAAACTTAGTTGCGCCAAATACCGCTAATTTACAACGCAATAAATGCATTGGCAGTGCTGTTTTGTGTAATACGTTCATCTGGATCTCGCCCATATCTTTATTACCGAGCGTCCAAACTCGACGCGAAATCGCACGATATTGGGGATATAGTACTAAAAATTCAGCCAACTGCATGTTTGGTTTACAGATCAACAATGCGTGATAAAGGCGATAGGCTTGACGAGCAATATCCAGCGGTAATTCACGGTCTTCGCCTGGTTCTTCACCCCTAACGCCTAAACGTGGTTCTTCCTTGTCCTGTGAACGATACCAAAACCAATAGTTGTTTTCTGGTTGCTTAAAATCAATGTCAATTGCCCAACGATAACGACTTTCCAATACCGCTAATAAATCTTCAATACGTTTACCGCTTGGTAGATTTAAGCTTTCATCACAATTCATCTTGGTTTCATAACTATCCACTAAATCAGGATAAATCTCCATTAAACATGACAACAGGATCTCTTGGGTTTCTAAACTATATTGTTTACTGTAATCAACTAATACCTGCCAGGTCGTGCTCTGTAATAGCACGCTTTCCAACTTACTCAATAAATCATCCAGCTCAGCTATTGCAGTGGTATTAAGGCCATCTTGATGTTCATTAATGGTGATGATTTGATCCAAATGACAAAGGGCTTTTTGTAATAAACGTTGTAATGACTCGAGTTTATTGACCGTAACCGCACTGTTCAATACCGCTGTTAGCGCAGACTCTCGAGATGATAACCACTTATCAACAACACAGGGATGATTGATTAAGTATGGCGCCATACCGAGCCCTGTTGCATTTCCGATACCAAGGTAGCGTTGTAACTCAACATCTAAACTAACCGCCTGCTCACCACCTTGCTGATTGGCGATGTAATGAACCCAATCCAAGCTGAATTCACGTAAAATATACACAGCACACATCTGCGCACTGAAGGACTGACTAAAGTCATCATTCGTTTCAAGCCAGCCAAAGTCAGCAATACCAAACTTGCCATTACCATAAACAGCAGTCGTACGCAGGATGTAACCAACTTCAGCGAGTTCTTTGGCATTTGGCTGCTGGCCTTTGGCAAGGTGCGACACTAGATGTTCAAATACACGGACACTTTTATTTGCTCTGGCTAATACCAATACCTTATTTGGATTCCGCCCTGCTTCTTGTAACGGCACATTTGCACGTAAGCATGCCAGTAAATCAGCATCGACATCACCATAAACAAGGGCAAACGTCACGTCCCACTTTTCGGCGATAACACGATCATTACGCTCTTCATCCGCGATCTCATCACAAAAAACAACTAAGTGATAAACATGATTTAACGTTGTCAGTTTATAAATCACATGGCCAAAACCTTGTGGTGATAACTGCCAATCATGCTTAGTGACTTGCCAGTTTTGTTGCGCCATTTTACGGACTAAACTGCGCACAAAACTAATTCGATTTTGATGCATTGCACCGAGTCTTTCTGGCGCCATGACGGTTTCAGGATCACGCATATAAGTGCCACCGCAAGTTGAAGGACGAGCATCCATATTATTAACTTCCATTTTAATTATAAGAGTTTTAATTAGGCGGCTTGCTCACCGCCTTGCTTCACATTGTTTTCGCTATGATCAATCTATAAACTGACCGAACTACAACCTATAAACCTTGCTCTTTCGCCATTTTCATCGCGATCTGTGGCGCGTTCCAAAGTGATGGCAATAAGATTAAAGAAACAGGTACTGCAGTAATAACAATGAAAGATTGCAGTGCAGAGATCCCCCCTGAACCAAGTGAAATAAGGATTAACGCGGTAACCCCCATAATGATGCCCCAGAAAGCACGGATAAAGGCATTTGGTTCCTCTTCACCACTAATAACCACACTGATGGTGTAAGTCATCGAGTCACCCGTCGTCACAATAAATATTGTGGTCAGGATAAGAAACAGAATCGACGTGATCATCGGAAATGGTAATTGTGTTGTCACCGCAAGCAGTGCGCCCGGTAAATTAAAGCCTTCGAATGCAGAACTCACTGAACCTGGGTTTGCAATTTCAAATGCTAAACCCGAACCACCGACGATAGTGAACCAGAAACACGTTGTTAGCGGCGCAATAATACTAATGGTTGTCACTAACTGGCGAATGGTTCTGCCACGCGAAATACGGGCAATAAAGATAGCCATCATCGGGCCATAACCTAAGAACCAACCCCAGAAGAATACTGTCCACCAGCTCAACCAACCTTCATCACCACGGTACGTTGCCATTGGAATGAAGTTATCGACCAGGCTACCCACGCCCTGGATATAGCCATTAAAGATAAAATTAGTTGGGCCAAAAATAAGAATATAAACCATCAACACACAAGCCAATATGACGTTGTAACGGCTGAGCATTTGCATACCACGGTTTAAGCCACTTAGCGCGGATAACGTATATAACGCAATGGCAAACAAGATGATGATTAGCTGCGTAGTAAAGCCGTCTGGGATCTCAAACAGAAAGTTGAGTGCATAACTCACTTGTAAGCCAAGGAAACCAATTGGACCAATAGTACCGGCAGCAACCGCAACGATACAACAAGCATCAATCAAGGCGCCAGTGTGACCCGTTAGTACGCGTTTACCAAAAACAGGATAAAGCAGGATCCGCGGTTTAAGCGGTAAACCTTTATCATAGTGAAGGTGCATTACGACGATAGATGTCAGGCTACCAACAATAGCCCAAGCAAGAAAACCCCAGTGCATGAACGATTGTGACAATGCATTAACAGCCTGTTGCTGAACATTCTCCTGTGCACCATACAAAGGCGGAGGACTCACAAAGTGGGCAATCGGTTCAGCGGCGGCCCAGAACACACCACCACCAGCAAGCAGGGTACAAAAGATAATTGCCATCCAACGGAAACCATCCATCTCAGGTTTCGCAATCCCGCCTAACACGACTCTACCAGTACGACCTGCAGCTAAACCTATGCCAATAAAAAACGTTAATAACAACAATAATTGCCAATAAGGACCGAAGACCTTTACTGACCATGCAAATCCGGTATTCACCAGACTGGATAACAAGGCTTCATCGTATAATGCTAAGAATACGAACGCAGCGATAAAACTGCCGCTGTACCAAAAAGCTGGGTTACTAAAACCCAATTTATCCGCTGTAGAATTATTTCCACTTACTGCGCTATCACTTGACAATTTAGACGCGCTTGCGGTATGACTACCAGCACTATCTAGGTCCGTCGCTTTCGCGCGTTTGGTTAAATCTGACATACTCTGACTCCAGAGGTTTTCTTTGCAGCTGCAAAGGTGTGTTTACCACCAACTCTATGATTAAAATAGTGGGCTGGTTTTCCATATATGGGTGATGACATTACGAAATAGGCTCTAATCCTTGCTGTAAGAAGTTAAACCAATTTTCCCCCAGTACTTGTCCCGCTTCAGATTCTGAAAATCCATAGCGCATTAATCCGTTATAAATATTTTCCATGCCTGCGCTGCCGCAGAACCAAGGTAATGAGTCCGGCCAGCCTGAATTACTTGCCGAGCCTTCGCCATAATCCATCGCTTTAGACCAACGACCATTACGCATCCACTCCAACACGGCTTGTGGTTGATTAAGGCAAAGGTCACTACCAATACCAAGATGCTCAACCCCCACCATATCGGCAGTCTTAGCCACCATTTGGCAAAAATCCTCTAAAGTACATTGGCTGCCATTGGGCAAGTGAAAGGGATACAAGCTAAATCCAAGCATGCCGCCACGCGCTGCTAACGATTTAATCACCGTATCCGATTTATTACGCAGTGCTTCAAAAGCAAACGTTGGATTGGCATGACTAATACAGATAGGACGCGACGACAAATCAATGGCTTCGAGTGTCGAACTCTCTGCACTGTGTGACATATCGATGATCATGCCAACCCGGTTCATTTCAGCAATCGCTTGCTGACCAAAACGAGTAATACCATTATCATTTTTCTCATAACACCCACTCGCAAGTAAGCTCTGGTTGTTGTAAGTCAGCTGCATAATAAGCAGACCTTGTTGACGCATCACTTCAATCAAACCGATTTCATCATCAATCGATGAGCAGTTCTGCGCGCCAAAGAAAATGCCGACTTTGCCTAATGCTTTCGCCTTTTCGATATCCGCGACAGAATGGATCGGCATGATCAAGTCGGCATTTTGTTCAAACCGTAAATTCCATTCCGCAAAGCGGCTTAACGTTTCACGCGCGGTCTCGTGATAAACAATCGTAGCGTGAACCGCAGTAATGCCACTGTTTTTTAATGTCTGGAAGTACTCTCGATCCCAATTGCAATACTGCAATCCGTCAATAACAATCCTTTGGTGATACATGCCGACTCCTCATTATCCATCTGCTTTTATTAACTTGGTTATACTTTCAATACAGCGTTCAACACTGCTTAATAAGCGCGTTGATAAGCTGTTTTCACCACGGTGTAGAATTCTTTGGCGTATTGACCTTGCTCACGAGGGCCAAAGCTAGACTCTTTACGACCACCAAACGGTACATGGTAATCAGTACCCGCAGTCGGTAAGTTGACCATCACACAGCCCGTTTGCGCTTGCTGTTTAAACAAGGTACTGGTACGTAGACTTTGGGTGATAATGCCGCTGGTTAAACCAAATCGCGTGTCGTTTGTTGTTGCAATCGCTTCGTCTAAATCAGCAACACGAATAACGCAGGCCATCGGTGCAAAGACCTCTTCTTGATTCACAGACCAATCATTTTTAGTATTAACGAACAGCGTTGGTGACATGTAGAAACCTTCATGCTCTAGACTTAAACGTTCACCACCAAAGGCCAGTTCACCACCACTTTGACGTGCAGTATCAATCCAATCAAAGTTAGCCTCTAATTGCTTACCATCAACAACAGGTCCCATGAATACACCGTCTTCGAGTGCGTGACCTACTTTCAGCTCACTCATACGTTTAATCAGTGCTTCAACATACGCATCATGAATACCGTCCATTACGACAAGACGAGAAGAAGCAGTACATTTTTGCCCTGCGCCAGAGAATGAACCGGCGATAGTCGCTTCAACAGCAATATTGATATCCGCATCATCTGCAATGATTAATGCATTTTTACTGCCCATTTCTAACTGACAACGGACAAAGTTAGGCGCGGTTGCCGCGGCAATTTTACGACCTGTATCAACCGAACCAGTAAAACTGACGCCGTTCACTTCGGTTGAATTGATTAAGGCATCACCCACTACCGAACCGCTACCTAGTACCAGGTTAAATGTGCCAGCAGGTAGCCCTTGACGATGAATAATTTCTGTTAACGCCACCGCACTTGCCGGCGTTAGATTCGCAGGTTTCCAGATAACACTGTTACCAAAGGCTAAAGCCGGTGCAATCTTCCATGCTGCTGTTGCAGTTGGGAAATTCCACGGTGAAATAATGGCGACAACACCGACCGCTTCACGCGTTACTTCAACGGTAACCCCCGGTCTAACAGAAGCCGCGCTATCACCAATTTGACGTAGCACCTCTGCAGCAAAATACTGGAAGAACTGACCAGCGCGATAAATCTCACCACGACCTTCTAAAAACGGCTTACCCTCTTCACTCGAGAGTAAGCTACCAAGTTCATCACAACGCGCAATCAGCTCATCACCGATACCTTGTAGTACCGCTTGTTTTTGCTCTAATGGGGTTTTTTCCCATGTCGGCTGGGCATGTTTTGCTGCCGAGATAGCCTGCTGAACTTGCGCAGTACTCGCTTGAGCAAAGTTACCTAGGTTTTTACTGATATCAGACGGGTTGATATTGGCAATAGTGCTAACACCCGACTGCCATTCGCCGCCAATATAAAGTGAGTTTTCTGGTTGCCATTTACCACCGGTATGCAGTGAGTGCTGTGTTTGAGTTGTCATTCTACTTTCCTTGTTTCGGCTATGCGTTAATGTCTTATTTATTTACATTCGTTAGTATAGTTCAGGCTTAATTTGGGTTTAGATCGGTTTTTACCGCTGCGTAGACCACTAGCTCCACCAGCATTTCTTCACGGGCTAGCCCGGCAACCACGATTGCGGCGCGGTTGGGATAAGGAGCTTTAAAATATTCGGCATATACTTTATTAACGGTGGCAAGGTACTCGCGGTCAGTCACGTAGATTAAAACTTGCAGTACAGAATTAAGTGATTCACCAGCACACTCTAAGGTATGCACCAGGTTGTCGAGCGTTCGACGGGTTTGGGCTTCAATACCACCCTCAACAACAACCCCAGTTTGATCAATCGGGATCTGCGCCGTATATAGCGTGCCATTATTTACAATCGCCCACTCAAGGGGAGCCTTAGACGCAAATAATTCAGTTTTTACCGGGTAGCTTTGAGTTTTCATGTTCACATCCATTTTGTAACAGCTTTGTTTCAATGTTGTGAATATTGCCAGTTGACTCCTGATAAATCTAACGGTAAATTCTGTTCGTTTGATAAGAAAAACTTATCACCCTGCAAAAGTGTGATCACTAATATGTTTATGGGGCATTAAAGATATGGATATTAAAATACAACAACTAAGGCATTTTGTTTTAGTCGTAGAAGAAGGGGGATTTCGTGCAGCATCAAGTCGCGCTAACCGCTCTCAGGCGGCACTGTCGACCTCAATCAAAGAACTTGAACGCACTTTAGAGCAACCGCTTTTTGAATCTGGCAATAAATCAACCCTCACACCTTTTGGTCAAATTTGTTTACCAAAAATCACGCAATTTCTGCACATTTATAAAACGTTAGATAACGACCTAAGGGCCGCCGCAGCAGGTCAGCAGGGGCGAGTGCGTATAGCTAGCGTGCCATCCGTTGCAGCAAAACTCATCCCCAACGTGCTGGGACGATTCTGTAAGAAATACCCTAATGTCGAGATCAGTTTAATTGATGATAATGCAGCAGGAGTCGAAGCAAGGTTACTTGCAGGCGAAGTTGATTTAGCGTTGGGGAATTGTGCCAACCTAGATGCTGACACTGTTAATTTCACACCATTGATTGCAGATCCAATTGGTGTAGTCTGTTTAAAAGATAATCCGATAACGAAATACGCCAATGGCATTGAATGGCGAGCATTGCTTGAACAGCCCTTTATTCATAATGGTACTTGCACCCTGCTAGACCCTACGCCAGCAAGGGTTCTCATAGAAAAAGCACTTTATTCAGTAGAAAACATTACCTCTTTATTCTCGGTATTAAAACTTGGGATTGGTATAACCACACTGCCTAAGTTAGCATTTCCTAACAATGAAACTGATTTAGTGTGGCTACCTCTCATCGACCCGCCTTTAGAGCGCCAGATAGGTATTTTTCGACTGGCTGGACATACCATCTCTCCGCAAGCACAAGCTTTTTATGATTTGTGTATTGAGCACCTTATCTGCTCCGATGAGCTCAATGGCAAATAACGACATAGAGTATTCACCCTATGATTAAAACGTTGCCATCCACAGCAACAATTTTAACCCGTTGACCTACATCTCTGCTTGCAACCGTCGCAGAGTCACTTAAGCGCGCGTTCCAATTAATGCCTGAATGACGCACTTTACCACCATTAATAGTGACGGTCTCACTCACTGGCACCGTTTGTCCAATCATGTCACTACTGGTATCTGGTACGAATTTATCGCCTTGAAAGTGCTTAAGCGGTTTCCATAAAAGCAGCGCACTAATCGCTGTTAATAACCCCACAGAGAGGACTTCGAGCTCCCACCCAGCAATCACACCCAAGTTAACTAATAAGCCAGTCGCGAGGCAACCAAGACTGAAAAACAACAGCGGACCACTTAAACCAATCACACCCAGTTCAACGACTAACGCAATCGCACCAATAACATAAAGTAATTGATCATGATTATTTTGTAAGTAATCGATTAATGAATCCATTTATTAAACTCCATTCAGTGGTTACCCCAGCGTGTTATTCCGATAATTTTAATGCGCTAGATATAGCAATCGCTTGCGCGACCGTATTACCTATATTCTCGCTGGTTTTACCGTCTGTTAATATGACAGAACCTTCGGCGGCAATGGCTTTGTGCGCCGCAATCGCATCTTGGGCAAGCGTTAAACGTACAGCTTGCTGCCCTTCACTGGTTATTGCTGCAGCACCAACCACACTTAACGCGGCAGAATCGGCATTCGCGACCAATCTAATTGCTTCTGCTTTACCTGTTGCTGTCAAAATTTGTGACTCTTTACTCGCTTCTGCTGCTAATACCAGTTCTGCTTTTGCGGCTTCAGCATCGAGAACCCTTGCTTGTTTCAAACCTTCAGCTTTGGTAATCGCCGCGGTTTTAACACCTTCCGCAGTCAGGATCACGGAACGTTTTTCACGCTCTGCCGTCATCTGTTTTTCCATGTCTTCTTTGATCGAGGTAGGAGGCGTGATGTCTTTAATCTCATAACGTGTAACCTGCACACCCCAAGGTTGGGTCGCATCCGTCATCGCGGCCAAAATACTCGCATTAATTTTATCGCGATTTTGGAAACATTGATCGAGTTCCATCGAGCCAATTGCATTACGCATTGTGGTTGTCGCTAACTGAATAACCGCTAATTTATAGTCGGTAATATTATTCGTTGCAGCAGACGCATCAATCACTTTCATAAACAAGATGCCATCAATTTCTAATGAAATATTGTCTTTGGTGATAGCGAGTTGTGACGATATGTCTAATGATTGTTCTTTTAAGTTACGATCTGCAGCAACCTTTTGCACGAATGGAACGATAAAATTAAGACCCGCTTGTAATGTGCCGCTATAGCGCCCAAACGTATAAATAACATAACCTCTATTTTGCGGAACAAAGAGTATGCCTCTTTGAATTGTGTATATCACCACAACAGAGATCCAAAGCCAGGGTGTTAATAGTATGTCAATTGCAGTTTCCATAAATGTGTATCCTTAGTCGTTGATGTTGCTTTGCAACCATTAAATCATTATTGAGCGAAACGAATGCCAGTATTGAAATTCAGCGTTAAATACCCACGTCTCAGTATTGTTTATTTAAACAAACAATACCTTATTGTAACCCGCTCCAATAGTAAAAATGCTTATAAATGGCAACTAAAGTCTAATTTTATATCTATATTTAGATATTACATCCAAAATTAGCATCGAAAATAAGAGCAAGAACACTCGTATTCGTTAATTCCAGTCTTAACTGCTCCGATGTTTAGTAAAATAAGGCTATTTTGAGCGTAAACGAACATTTATATATTGAGACCTGACGCTTCGGGCAGTAATATACCCAAACTACTTCAAGATGCTATATCAGAGACTAGCTGGGAGATCAGAACAAGGCGCAATATGAAGATAATGGTTATTCCATTTTCAAATATTGTAACGCTGTACTGTTATTCCAGCTAGCCTCCCGCAGGGCAAGCCGAAAGAAGGAATCTTCGGTGTTATGAAGTCTTGATTTAGAATAACTAAATCGTCGACTTCATGCCTTGAATATTCTCTCCTTTCGGTTTGCTGATTGTGTATCTTGAAGTAGCTTGGGTATATCCACTTATTTGAAAGTATGTATTTACTGTGTAAGGAATGTGATGTCATTTATACGAGGCTGTTTAGCGTTTATCTTTTGGGTTATAAATTTATTGTTTTGGGCGACCCCCATCATTATTTTAAGCCCAATCAAATTACTGCCAATTAAAGTACTACAGACTCTTTGTTCTTCATTGCTAGTTTGCTTGGCAAGTAATTGGATCAAGGTTAACGGGGTGATCGAACGCCTAATTCATCCAGTAAAAATTCATCTGCACAATGCTGATGTCGAACTGTCTGAAAAAGAATGGTACATGGTCATTGCGAACCATCAATCTTGGGTTGATATCCTGATCTTGCAGCGTGTATTAAATAAAAAGATCCCGTTCTTAAAATTTTTCTTAAAGAAAGAACTTATCTTTGTCCCTTTCTTAGGCATGGCTTGGTGGGCGCTAGACTTCCCGTTTATGCGTCGTTATAGCACTGCGCAACTAAAGAAAAATCCGAAGTTACGCGGTAAAGATATCGAAATAACACGCAAAGCCTGCGCTAAATTCAAATCAACCCCTGTCAGTGTAATGAATTTTGTTGAAGGTACACGCTTGACCACAGAAAAACATAACAAGCAAAAATCACCGTTCAAGCATCTGCTAAAACCCAAAGCAGGTGGATTAGCGTTTGCACTGTCTGCATTAGGCGATCACATCCATAAAGTGGTTGATGTTGCAATTTATTATCCAGAACAAACACCCACATTTTGGCAATATATATGTGGTGAAGTAAAAGACGTACATGTACATATTAGCGTATCTGAAATTGATGCCAAGATGCGCGGCGATTACCAAAAAGACCGTGCATTCAAAATTGGCTTTCAGCAACACTTGAATGATATTTGGGTCGAAAAAGACGCCATTCTAGAAACCATGGCACAAAGTCACACGGCAATCACAGATAAAAATAACACAGTAGAAACCACTACAATCAGTTAACTCCACTCGCAAGAGATAACAACACAGCACAACATAACTAGCCGCCTTAATTATTTTAAATAGATTAGGCGGCTTTTTATTACCTTTCTTAATCTAAAGTCCACAGTGAACTTTATGAACAAAATAGCCACAACGTCGTTAATTGCCATTATTTACAGTTTCCCCCCTGTCACAGCAACATCATTAACATTGACGTAACCTCAACACCATTAACGTTAACCATTAAACCCATGACGTTAACTGTTCAACGATTTAAACTATTTAACAAGAAACACAAGGAATGGAAACCATGCTAAAGCAATTTAGAAAGCGTGTAGCCTCATCACTTATCGTGGCAAGTATTGCAACACTCTCATCAGCCGCTTGGGCCGCTGATTTAGAGAAAATTCACTTTATTGTGCCTGGCGGTGCAGGTGGTGGCTGGGACATGACAGCTCGAGGGACTGGCGATGTATTAATGAAAGCGGACCTAGTTGGAAAAGTCTCTTATCAAAACCTGTCTGGTGGCGGTGGTGGTAAAGCAATTGCCCACATGATCGAAACAGCGGCACGTCAACAAGACACCTTAATGGTTAACTCAACACCGATTGTGATCAGGTCATTAACCGGTATCTTTCCACAATCGTTTCGAGACCTAACCCCTGTTGCAACGACCATTGCCGACTATGGCGCAATTGTGGTAGCCGCTGATTCGAAATACCAAAACTGGTCACAAGTTGTCGCTGATTTTAAAGAGAATCCACGTAAAGTAAAAATTGCTGGCGGTTCAGCGCGCGGTAGCATGGACCACCTTATTGTAGCAGCTGCCTTTAAAGGTGAAGGTTTTGATGCCCGTAAAGTGCGTTATATAGCTTATGACGCAGGCGGTAAAGCGATGGCAGCCGTGCTATCTGGCGAAACACCATTATTATCAACCGGTTTAGGCGAAGTACTGGAAATGTCGAGAAGTGGCCAAGTACGCATTCTGGCTATTACTGCACCAGAACGTTTAGCCGCAGCGCCAAATGTACCAACTCTGACCGAAATGGGTAACGATACGGTATTTGCTAACTGGCGTGGATTCTTTGCTTCACCGGGTATCAGTGACGAAAAGGTTGCTCAGTGGAACAAAGTCTTAAGCAAAATGTACAAAACCGACGAATGGGCAACAGTGCGCGATCGTAATGGTTGGATTGATAACTATAGAGCAGACAAAGACTTTTATGCATTCCTAGAACAACAAGAACAGCAAATGGGTGATTTGATGCGTGAATTAGGTTTCCTTAAATAAACTAATTCACCCCGTTATACAGCCACAGTATTCAATAATTTGTCACTGTGGCTTTCTTTTTTATTGGAGCATCTCATGCAATCACCCCCTGTATCATTATTAAATCGAGACCGAGTAAGTGGATTAATATTCCTGCTTGCCTGCTTAATCTACGGTTATCAAACGACCCAAATTCAACTTTTTCCTGGTGACGAATATGAAGCATTCACCGCACGGACACTGCCTTATCTATTAACGTTCGCTGGCATCGTCATGTCATTGTTACTGATCGTTATGTCGCCATCCCGTCCATGTGCAGATAATAGCTGTGCAGAGCAAAGTTCAGACCAAGATTTAGATTGGCGTCTATTAGGTTCCTTTGTCATTTTAATGGTCGGTTACGGCATCGGTTTAACCTGGTTAGGGTTTGTATTAGCGACGAGTTTGTTCTTATTAATCGGATTTTGGCTACTTGGCGAACGCCGAAAAGCGGTGTTGCTTGGTGCGTCTTTCCCTTTTGTAACGCTTTTCTGGTTACTTCTTACCAAAGTTCTGGATATTTATCTTGAACCTGGTTACCTCTTTTTAAGCTTGTAGGAAGATAATTATGTTAGATGGAATTTTAGCAGGCTTATCCACAGCAATCATGCCAACCAACTTAATGATGGTGATGGTCGGTTGTTTTGTTGGTACTTTTATTGGTATGTTGCCCGGTCTTGGCCCTATTTCAGCGATTGCCTTGATGATCCCGATCACCTATGGTTTAGACCCATCGTCAGGGATGATCTTAATGGCCGGTGTTTACTACGGGGCAATTTTTGGTGGTTCAACCTCATCCATTCTCATCAACGCCCCCGGTTGTTCATCCACGGTCGTCACCGCATTTGATGGTTACCCGATGGCGAAAAAAGGCCAAGCAGGTAAAGCCTTAGCACTGGCTGCTTATGCCTCATTTACTGGCGGTACCTTATCGGCAATTATGCTATTAATCGCAGCCCCCGCCTTAGCAAAAGTGTCATTAAGTTTTCAATCATCTGATTACTTTGCGTTAATGCTAGTCGGTCTATCTGCTGTTGCGGCATTTGCCGGTAAAGGACAGGTTTTAAAAGCCTGGATGATGACTATTTTAGGCTTAATGCTATCAACAGTCGGTATCGATAAAGGCATTGGTGTTGAACGCTTTACCTTTGGTTTGACTGATTTAATGGATGGTTTTAGCTTCTTACTATTAGCCATGGCAACCTTTGCCCTCGGTGAAATTTTATTCAGCATCTTAAAACCAGACCCTGATACTTCATCAGAAGAAAACCGCGCCTTAACTGATATAGGCAGCATGAAAGTAACCAAAGAAGAACTAAAAGAAGTTGCCCCAGTGGCAATTCGCTCTTCGATTCTTGGATTCTTTGTCGGGGTATTACCCGGTGCTGGGGCGACGATTGCCGCGTTCTTGAGTTATGGTTTAGAGCGTAATCTCGCGCCAAAAGATAAACGCGATGAATTTGGTAAAGGCAGTATCCGTGGTTTAGTGGCGCCAGAAGCCGCTAACAATGCCGCATCAAGTGGTTCATTTGTACCGCTATTAACCTTAGGTATTCCAGGCTCAGGCACAACTGCCATTATGTTGGGTGCATTGATCTCTTATGGTGTTCAGCCTGGTCCTCGTTTGTTTATCGATAACCCTGAAATATTCTGGTCGGTGATCATCTCGATGTACTTCGGTAACGTGGTATTGATGATATTGAATCTACCGCTGATCCCGTATATTTCAAAACTATTAGCCGTGCCAAGAACGGTATTACTGCCGATGATCATTTTCTTCTCAATCACCGGTGTATATCTGGTTTCCTTTAATACTGTGGACGTATTTATTATGATCATAGTAGCGGTGATAGCGATATTCTTAAGGTTAGCGACTTTCCCATTAGCCCCGTTATTACTCGGTTTCATTCTCGGTGGATTAATGGAAGAAAACCTACGCCGTTCATTAATGCTCAGTGATGGTGAACTAAGCTTCTTATGGGAACGCCCTATCACCTTAACGTTCACTGTAATATCAGCCTTGGTACTTATCACACCAATCCTACTAACGACATTAAGCCGCCGTAGAGCAAAGCAGTCATCTTTTGTCGATAACTGTGATTAACAATACCGTTTCCTCGGTAAACAAAAAATAATAACCAAAAACAGCGCTTTAAGCGCTGTTTTTTTCATTATCGAACTTGTTTGCTATAGGTTCTTTCTGGGCGTCCTACCGTGCCGTAGTTTAAATCAGCGACTAATTCACCTGTACTAATTAAGTGCTCTAAATAACGTCTTGCGGTTGTTCTGCTTGCGCCAATCAATACACCGGCATTATCCGCCGTAATAGCGTCATGTTCAGTAAATAAGCCACGCACTTTATCCAACGTTACACTATCAATACCTTTCGGCAAACGCGATGCAGCGGGGTTTTTAACGCTAACAGAGATCATCGAGTCAACCACGTGCTGATCTAAATCATCAAGGTTACCAAACTGATTTTTCTGCCTTAGGTACTTATCTAATGACTCTTCTAAACGTGCAAAAATCACTGGTTTTAAAATATAATCAACCACCCCACCACGCATTGCGGCTTGCAAGGTATCCGCATCGCGATCAGCCGTGATTAAAATCACATCACATGCATGTTGCTGCTGGCGTAAATCACGCAGAATATCTAAACCGTTACCGTCGGGTAAATACACATCCAATAAGATTAGATCAGGCGTTAATACCTCAAGTAAGGTTTCCGCATCGGCTTTCGAGGTGGCGATACCAATGACATCTAAGCCATCAATTTTCATTAAATTACGACGGTGGATCTCAGCGATACCCACATCATCCTCAATGATTAATACTTTAATCGCATTAGTTGATGTCATTCTTAATATCCTTATCAGTATGCTGTTTTGGTAAAAATACCGTCATTCGTGTTCCTTTATTATCTATGCTTTCCATCATTAATTGCCCATGATATTGGCTAATTATTTGATCAACAAGGTGTAAACCTACACCTCGATTACTTTCCGATTTGCTCGATACGCCTTGCTTAATTAACTCTTGTTGAGCGATGCCTTTTGGTAAACCACAACCATTATCTTCAACTTCAATGATTATCTCATTACCAAAATCAGAAATGCTCACTGATACTTTTCTCTCTGATTTTATCGTATTGCTGCTGATACAAGCATCAAAGCCATTATCAATAAAGTTACCTAATATAGTGACCAGGTCTTCAGCGCGAATATGCTCAGGTAAGGTTAATAACTGTGAACCTTCATCAATTTCTAACATTAACCCTAACTCTCTGGCTCTTTCACTTTTACCCAGTAATACACCGGCAATCATAGGTTCGAGGATGGCTTCACGTAAGAATTGAATTAAGTGTTGATAACGTGCCGTTTCTTGTCCAATCAAGCTTAATACTTCTTCATTTTTACCCAAATGAATAAGCCCGCTGATAGTGTTTAATTTATTGCTATGTTCATGCGTTTGCGAGCGTAACAAATCAGAATATTCACGCACCTGTGATAACTGTTTAGTGAGTTCTGTAATTTCATCTTTAAGACGGAAACTCGATACCGCGCCAACAACCCGTTCATCAACAATAAGCACCTGCCTATTCGCGACAATAGCTTGGCCTTTAATCATCAACTCAACATTATACTCACTGACTTTACTGATCAAAATTTCCGTTAAATTACTCTCAGGTAATACTTCACTCATTTTTCGGTGTAGTACATCTTTCGCTTTAACTTTGAAGATATCACAGGCACTACGGTTAATAGAGCGTAAGTAACCATCCGCATCAATACTCACCACCCCTTCTTTAATGGTGCTGAGTGTCACTTCAAGTTCCATGTATAAACGACCAATCTCTTCTGGCTCAAAACCAAATATTGCATTCTGAAATTTCTTTGCTGTAAAATTAGAGATCAGTGCATTAGTCAGTACCACCAATATTGCCATCGCAATGAGAAATACCAGAAAATGATCAACTTTATCTTCGATACTCGTTAGTAAATAGCCGACGGAAACAACACCTATAATCTCACCATTGTAAGAATATATGGGGGTTTTACCGCGTACCGACTTACCTAATGAGCCTTCGGCCACCGAAATATAAGATAAACCTTGTTTTAAGGCTTTATCATTATCTTCACCCTGCATTTTATGACCAAGGCGATTAGCGATAGGATGGGCATAACGTAAACTGTTTTTATCACCGATCACAATAAACGTAGCATTAATAGATGAGCGTAATAATTCGATTTTCTCTCTGATTAGTTCTGGATTTTTCGCCTCAATCGCCTCAATAACAGAAGGCGATGCGGCTAAAAACTTAGCAATACCGAGTGCTTTCCCACCACTTTCCTGCTCTTCCCAATGCTTTAAATAAGCAAAACCAGCAATCGATAAGATCAATAATTTGACTAAGCCGGACAAGGTCATTATCAGTAATAGTCGGTGCCGGAAGTTCAATTTTTGCCAATTAAATAAGGTGTTTTTTTTCATGGACGCGAGCATAACAACAAACTGATAATAAAAAGAACATAATGATAACATTAATCCGTATTTATAACTCAGAATTAGCATCAACTATACTTAACCCTGCGTTCAGTATAATTATATAAACAGCACGACAGCATCATCCCGTCTAAGTTTGATAAAATCAGACAAATTAAATCGTTAGTCGCGTTAAGGTGCACTTTTTAGTCACCAACAGAGACAATTACAAATGTTGTTTCAGATAATCTAAAAACACTCTGATTTTAGGAGAAATGAGATCGCGTTTTAAGTACAGTGCATAGGTTGAGCTCAGTCGTTCATAAGGACTGAAACTGTGTTGCGCGAGTACTTGCACTAAACGGCCATTGTTGAGTTCATTATTCACAGCCCAACGTGCCGCTAGCACCAAACCAGCATGGTTTAATACCAACTGCTTTTGACCATTAACCGAGTTCACAATCAGTCCTTCCGTAATGGCTAGCTTTCGCGGTTTGTCATCCATCAAAAACCAATCACGCCAGCCACTATACCCATAACAAATACAGTTAAAATTAATTAAATCATCGGGCGTTTCTGGCGTGCCATTGTCAGCTAAATATTGCGGTGTTGCACATAATAAAAAATCATTGTCTGCTAACTTGCTGGCAATTAAATTCGAGTCAGGTAAGCGCCCACTTCGTATGGCAATATCAACGTTGTCTTCAACTAAGTCCACCACTCTTTCACTGAGTTCTAATTCAATATTAACATCCGGATAAGCTTTCATGAAACCGGGGACCAGGGGCAGCACACACGCTTCGCCAAAGCCAACGGTCATGCTGATTTTTAAATTGCCTTTGGGACTTTGTTGTAAATCATTCACCGCGCGATTGGCTTCATCAAGTTCTGCGACGATGCGCTGAGAATAGTAATAATAAGTCGAACCTGCTTCTGTTAGGCCGATATTACGCGTGGTTCGATTAAGTAAACGTATGCCTAATTCAGCCTCTAACGCCGCAAGTTGTCTGGATATTGAAGAGGGTTGAACGTCGAAAACGCGACTTGCAGCAGAGATACTGCCGGTTTCTACTACACAATTAAAATAGTGTAATCGAGTGATCATACTCATTCGTTTATTTACCTCTAAGAGAGTTAAGCTTCATTTCGATGTTTTTTGCTGTATAAATTTGAAAAAGGTTGTGCGCTAAACCCATGGGCAAAGATACTCATTAAAATAGTTAAGGTAACAACCGCGTAAACAATATCAAAACCGCCAATATCACCGACGTTATGCACCACAATCAACACATATAAAATAGACGCGATTCCACGCGGTCCAAACCAAGCAATAAACACACGGCTTGCAAAGTCCAAATCTGTACCCATTAATGAAACCATCACCGGCAACATACGTAATACCGTCAGGCTCAATAACGCATAGATAACTACGTTTACGCTAATATCATGTAATGTTAATGGTACAAACGCTAATCCAAACAAAAAGAAGCTAATAAGTATAAATAACTCCCCTTCGCTTTCAGCAAATTCTTCAATATGTATTCGTGCTTGTTTACTGGTATTACCAATATATAAACCTGCAAAGAAAGCAGCAATAAAACCATTACCTAATAATGCTTCGGCAAGATAAAACCCGAGAATTGCAAGGGCAATGGGGATCAGGTTTTGATAGCTTTCTTGAATCCAGTTATGTTCGATTGCTTTATTCAATAGTTTAGCACCCAGATAACCAACCATACCGCCAACCAACATGCCAAAGACGATTTGTTCGGCTACATACCAAATCCAGCTATAGTCATTAGCTTTGGTTAGCCCACTGGTTATCAATGCCACCACGGTTAAGACGATGGGGAAAACAATGCCATCGTTCAGACCACTTTCAACGTTGATAATAGAACGAATAATTTTAGGCACTTTCGGATCTGTCACGACCGCTTTACCCAGCGCAGCATCTGTGGGGGTAAGCAGCAACGCCAGTAAGATCATGTACGTAATCGGTTGCTCTGGAAACAGCCATACAGCAACAGCAGTACCAGCGATAATCGTCAAAGGTAAACCTATAAAGAGCAATCGTGCAGGTATCTGCCATGAACGTCGCAATAACTTTAGATCTAATAAGGCCGCATCGCTAAACAATACCAGTACTAACGCTATTTCCACCAACACAGTGACAAATTCGGCATCCACTTCAACAGCAGTAATGCCAAATCCAAACGGCGAGCAGATAAGTCCCAATACGGTAAACACCATAGGACCAGATATATCAAATTGGGCGAGTTTTTTTGAGATAAAGCCATAGAACAATACAATTAAAGCAATAATCAAAATAACGACATGTTCGTCCATGACTAAATCTCCGACCTAAAGTGAATTGATTTCTTTGACCATCGCAACCACTTGCTGATGGGTCTTGGCATTTATCTTTGCAGAGCAGCAATAATTTTCAATCACCGCATGTTTACGCACTAATTCGACAAACTCAGGCACCAATATTCGTGAGTCTAAAGAAACAAACATGTCTGTATCCGAAGGCGATGACGCGACAGGGAATGAAAACAAAGCACCACTCGCATCGATTAATCGATCTTCTGATTCATAGTGAGGTAGGCATAAATCAGGCTCATTTTGCCATTCAACTAACGACTCAACATAAATAAGTTCATCTTCACCGTGATATTTAATCACTGCAGGCCACTTTACCATTTGAGTACTCCTATAATTTACTATTCGCCCACTGTAGCAGCTTGTTATTAGCATTTCAGTTATCAAATTCAATTACTTAAGTTTTACACTCGAGTTAACGTGACGATTGTTATTTTTTATCATATTTATGTATATGAAACTGGGTATAATAGCGCCATCATCACCTTAGATAATTGACGATTGTGGAAACAGAACAACTAACAGTAAAAAATGACTTTCGTGCCACTATGGATACCATTTTAGACAATATCCATGAGCATGGTTATGCGGTCATCGACGATGCCTTTCCAGCAGGTATTATTGACGCATTGCTTCAGGATTGCCTTGAGAATCAGCCGAACTTTAAAGCGGCTGGTATTGGTCGTCAGCAAGACTCGCAATTAAATACACAGGTCCGTAAAGATAAGACGTTATGGCTAACGGGTGCAAGCCCTGCGCAAACTGACTTTATGGCGTTAATCGATGTACTTAGATTAGAAGTGAACCGCAACTTTTTCTTAGGGTTATTTGATTATGAATGTCATTACGCTAAATATGCAGTGGGTGATTTTTATAAAAAACACTTAGATGCATTCAAAGGCAAATCGAACCGGGTATTTTCCACTGTCTGCTATCTAAACACACCCGATGCCGGCGGTGAGTTGCTTATCTATGCCCAAGATTCAGATAATGTGATCGCACGTGTTGCACCAAAAGCAGGTACCTTGGTGGTATTTGAAAGTGAGCGCTTCCCACATGAAGTACTTGCCGCTGAATCTGAACGCTATTCAATTGCGGGTTGGTTTAGAATGAATAACTCGATGGTAGGCACTGTCGACCCAGCATCATAATTTTGTCGTCAATACACAGTGTGACGTTATATTGATTTGGTGAAATTTGAATCAGAACGCTATTCGATTTAGGTTGCTTTAGAATGAATACCTCAATGATCTGTAGCTCTGTAGCTCTGTATTTAAAAATCACATAAAGGTAATAAAAAATCAATACGTGAATTACGCAATGCGACATACCAACAATTCATTTAAATGTGTTTGTTCTTCCTTAGTGATCTGCTCTCCACTATTCTTGGAGATTAAAAAAACGTTCTCTGTCGATTCACCAAGAGAACTAATCTTTGCTGAATGAATGGTTAAATCACTTTGTGAGAATACAGAGCAAATTTCCTCCATATAACAAGGATCATCCAAGGTGTTGATTTTTAGCAGCGATTTATTCTTTTTTGTTGATTTTAAAAACTCTACAACTGCCGTGTTTTCAAAGTTTTTTACAAACTTCGGTGTCGGTAAGTTGTTGTAGGATATTTCATTGTTAATTGATTTTTCAACTCGAATGACTATTTTATCAAGTCTATCTTTTTCGGTTATTGGCTCATTTTTGCTATCAAGTAACTTGATTATTTCTAATACCATACCGTCTTTAGTTTGCATAATTTGCGCATCTTTGATCTTTAACTTGGCCGTTGCCAGGGTATTAAATATATCCACAAAAAGCTTAGGTCTGTCCTTGGTATAAACGATCAGACAGGTTGCGCTAGGCGATAAACTATCGGAAATGTAAATCATATCTTGTTTCACCGAACGTTTTAAAATTTGCTCGGTAATACATACAATTTCATCAACACTGTTACTACTAAAAAAGTGTTTGGGTAAAGTGGACCATAACGATGCTATGTCTTGTTCGCTCCAGCCCATGTTGGTTAGTTTACTGGTTGCGTCATTTTTGTTTTCTCTGATCAGGGTACGCACTTCGAATATATTCTCTATGCCTTGTCTTAGCGCATCTCGGGTTGATAGGTACAGCTGCTCTAATTGACATTCGTGCCATTCATTCCAATATTGCTCATTGGTCGCGATCATATCCGCCACGGTAAACACATAGAGCGCATTGAGTTTGTCAACAGAGCCAACCTGTTTAGCAAGTTGCTTGATAACATTAGGGTCGGTAATATCTTGGGTTTGAATGGTACCAATAAGCAGATCTTGGTTTGCGACCAACCAATAAACCAGTTTAATACTGGAGTTTTTTAATTGGTGTATTTCAGCGAACTCTTTGGCAATAATGGCACTAAGTTGACTATTTTCAACTGCTTGTTTACCTGAAATGTGATGGCAAAGTGTTGCCAAGATCAGCGAGTCTCTATCTTTGATTTGTTGATTTACATTATAAATAAAGCTTTTATCATTAAAGTCACTACTAAAACTGTCTATTGCTTGCACCGCTTTACAGGTATGCTCATCGATGGTGTAGGCGTTATGCATATCGTATTGCATTTGACCTTCGATTTGTTTCCAATGGGAAAAGTAGGACGCTAAGATGCCATATCGATGCATTAAACTGAATGAGGTTTTTAAGCCATTAGGTTGCTGTAACAGCGCAATGAATTCTTCTCTACATCCTTGATAACAGCTCAATTCACCCAGTAATATCCGTCTAGTTTGTCGCAATAGTCGCAGTGTTTCAGGCGCAATGCCGTTAATATCTTTATGTTTAGCTATCAATAAAAACAGCCTTAAGACTTGGCGTTTATCGATAAAAATCTCTTTATATCTTGCTTCAATGAGGTTATTTCGAACCATAAAGTATTCATCAATAATACGTTCAGGCTGCTTGGGTTGGTGCTTTAAAATATCAAACTGGAAAGAATCACTGAGCATTTGATTCAATTCACGTATACGCGTCATCGCAGTAAACAGGTAACCCATCATGCTTTCAATCGCATGCTGGGTATTATCATCGCCACCGAAACGCATAAACTCTGCGACAGCCGATTGATGATCAAATAGGAGTATTTCTTGTGGTCTGTTAACAACAGAATGTAATGCCCAGCGTACTCGGCAGACAAAATCATAGGACTCTAATAACTCAGAGGTTTCCTCTGAGGTTAAAAATCCGGTCGACTCTATTGTGTTCGGGTTATCAATTAAAAAATGCTTTTGTGCTATCCAATGTATGGTTTGCACATCTCTCATGCCGCCCGGATTGTTTTTTAAATTTGGTTCTAAGTACAATGCAGTATTTTTTGCATTTTTATGGCGGCTTTCCTGCTCTGTTAGCTTCGCATGGAAAAATGCTTTACTTGTCCAAATCTTGTTTTGGAACAGCGTATCTTTGAGCATTGATGCATGAGACGATGGCCCCTGCAATGGACGAATGTCGAGCAAATTTGTCGCGATGGTAATATCTTCTGCGGCTAGTTGAATTGACTCTTCAAACGTTCTAACTGAATGACCAATATCTATCCCTAAATCCCAAAGTTTCGTAACAAAACAAGACAGTTTTTCTTCGATGTCTTTAGGCATCTTGCCATCGCTAATAATGGCCAGATCTATATCTGACTGGGGATGAAGCCTTTTTCTGCCGTAACCACCAACCGCATTAATGGATAAAACTGACTCATCTAACTCAAATGAACACCAAAGTGCAATAAGCAGTTGATCAAAAAACTTGGATCTTTTTTCCATTAATGATTGGATAGAGTCAGTATAGAATTTTTGATTTAACTCGAGATCAAACTGTGCGATGCGTCGACGTAATTCTGCACCAGAAGTTTCCATTGAAACGCAAGACATGTTAATCATCCTTTATAATAACTTGAACCAGTATTTAAACTGCCAAGCTCTCCCTTTAAAACAGATTTATTGGTTAATCATCAATATGCTGCTAAGCACGATAGTGCATACCATTAATTTCAGCACTTACAAAAAGCCACTAACAATAGTTAGAGCCGTAATGATAACAGCTCTAACTAAATCATTCAATTACACCGTTTTTATTGCTGACTTACGTATACCGGGAAGGGTTTAGCACATTAAAATGTTAGAGCACTAATCAATTAGCATAGAGTACTGGCATCAAAACAGCTGTACATTGATCATGTTTATCTCGATTTTGTGGCATTCGAAATACCAAACCTTATCTGAAACCTAAACAGAGTTAAAAATTAAGCTACAGCTGGCACACTCGATCCAGCATTATAATAAAAAACAAAAATACGAGTGATATTGCTACCGCTACTCCTCTTCAATATACACAAACTAGAGTAGCCTAGCGCTCGCCTTGTACTTCAAAATCATCAGCCGCTAATAACGCGCTGCCATCAGCTTGAATGCGCCATTGCTCGTGATGTACTGCACCGAACGCTTTGTTCATTGTCCATTTGGCTGTTAATACATAACTATCATCATTCATCGCTACCCATTCAACGTCGGTGTAATCCACATAGCTAAAACCTTGGTCAATGATACCTTGCCAAAATGTTTGGATCTCTTCACGCCCAGTGAATGTACCAAACGGACGTGCGTGCATTACTGTGCCTTCTTCATATTGCGCTGCACAACCTGCTGCGTCTTGATTATTAAACGCCTTTTCCCATGCTGCGATACCGGCTTTACATGCTAATAGTGTTTGTGATTGTGATTGTGATTGTGTCATTGTGCTTTCTCCGATGAGTGTCTAGTTGCTATATAACGTATATAAAGTATATGGCTGTTACTTTAGCGCTGTAATTACCAAACAAAAACAGACCAATCAGAAAACACTGTTAAGATAAACAGAACAATACTAAATAACCAACAGCACCAGGCGATCACAGGAATACCTAATCGATGAGTAAACTTAAGCAAATGACGGTATTCATGTACGTTGTCAAACTCGGTTCAATCACCAAAGCGGCAGAAAAACTCGACGTTTCTAAATCCGTGGTTAGCCAACATCTTAAACAGCTTGAAGCCGAACTTGCTGTCACCTTACTTAAGCGTACAACGCGTAAACAAAGCCTGACGCCGGCAGGTGAACACTTCTATCAACAATGTTGCACCATGTACGAACTAGCAGAACAAGCATGGCAAGACGCCCAACAATTGCAAATTTCCCCGCAAGGTTTAATCAAGATCACTGCACCGCACGCATTAATGGATCATCTGGTTTTACCCGCATTGCACGAAGTCTTTCATGCGTACCCAGACGTTGCACTTGAACTGATTAGTCATGACGGGCGGTCTGATTTAATGCAAGAAGGTATTGATATTGCGATACGCGTTGGGGAGTCGAAGATAAGCAACCTCAAACAAAAACGCATTGGTGACTTTAGAGATGTGCTCAGTGGTTCATTGCAAACAGTTAAAGCCTGCCAGAGCGATATTGAAGCATTGGTACTGGCGAATAATAGTGCTCCCCAAGTAAGCTCACACTCACTACCTAACATCAGCTACGTAGCTAATCACTGGCAAGAAAAGTCGATTCATCACAGCTTTAGTTGTAAGAAAAGTCGCTGTGATAAAGGAGGTTCTAATAGGAATAGTACGCCACGGTTTGAACTGAATTTTAAAACCCATCATAAAGCCAATACCCTACCCACTTGCTTGAGTATGCTAGAGCAAGGGTTTGGTGTTGGTATTATTCCAGACTTTATATTTGCTAAACATAATCATGCATTAGCTGAGTTGTTACCCGACTATCAGCTTGATAAAGTTAATGTCTATGCATTGCACTCTTATCAAGCTGCGGTGCCCATTGGCGTGACTATGGCGATAGAGGCGATTGCTAAGCGACTTGGTTAACGGTAGACCTAAACCCTTAGCAATGGCATGCCGAGTCGCTAGGATTTAGTTTTTTGGCGTAGTTCAGTCACAACTTCGCCACCTATCCCCCAGTTATCGGTATTCACTTCGTCGATAACAACAACTGTGGTTTTCGGGTTCTTCCCTAATACATCCACCAGCAATTGTGTCGCACCTGCGATTAACTGGGCTTTTTGTTTTTTTGTCACTTGTTCATCAGTGATTTTAATATTGATATACGGCATAGTTTTGCATCCTGCATTTATTTAGATATGAATACCTTACCTGAGCTATATTGTTTATGCTATTGGTAGTGATGGGTTTTGAGGAAATTTGGCTTAGCGTTGATACGCTAACAAAGTGTGTTCAGATAACAAAAATATCTTAAATAACACTCTACCAACCTACATTACGTACTACATGAAACTCACTATCAGAAAGAAGCAGGCATCATAAATTTATCAGCTTGTCTGCCGACTACCAATGAATTTTTCAACATCCCGTCTGAGATACTACATATTACAGCGTCCCCATTCCTTTAGTTTTAATAAATAGCCTTTAGTTATTTCTTATTTTTCTCCGACCCGCTTTCATTCTCTTCATATTTATTAGATACGTTATTTAGAGTATCTACGTTCTCAGGGATAGATTCTAATGCCATATTTGCTGCGGATAAGCCCAGGTTTGCAACAGCAAAAATACTAGTCCAAAAAACATCACCAGTAACAGTCATTGCAAATGTCAGTAAAAGCTAATTTAGTCTCATGGTCAATGTGCAGAAAATAATAGAGAGACTTATCTATGTAGCGTTCATAACAGCTATTTTAGTTCATTATCTGGAAACACATCAAGTACACGTTTAATGATGCTTATAAAAACTAAAAACTAAAAACATTAACGTATTCAGTTAACTAGCTGTTAAGCTACTCATTATGAGGTGGTGGCTTTATAGGTTATAGTTATGAGTATGCTGTAGAATATTTGTTTCTGCGTGCGTAAACGGATGAGTAATATGAGATAACTTTTATAGATAACATATGGAGTATACGGAGTGTTAAATCGGAAACTATTAAAGGTAATATGTGTGTTAACTTTGGGAGTTAGCCTGCAAGGTTGCATGTCTACTAGTCAGCCACAGCAGCTAACACCACAAGAACAAGAACTACGTAATCAAATGATGCAGGCGATGATTGCAAAGATGAAGGCTAGTACAGTCGCATTACAATCACAGCAAAATGTTAATCAAAATTTGCAACCAGTTCCAGTGCCTAAAGCTAAACCAACACTAACAATTGATGATCTTAATCATCAAATTGAAGGCTTAAAATCAAATGATACAGGCATAAGTTTCGAACGTTCTAGGGATGGAATTAAAGTTAACGGGATAATGTATCTCGACCCTGAAGGTGAAATTACGAGAGTTGGCTCAAACTCACTTACTGGCGAATTTAGTTATTTAGTTCACACTCGTGGAAATGAGTATGTTGTTAAGTATAACAAAGCAGGATCTGGTGCTGAAGCGATAACATTAGCACATGCAACGATTGATAGCCGTGGTGCTAAAGTTGTTACTGTTACAGGGCGTAAGCTATCAGGTAATAGTGTTATCCCAACATCGAGAGGATTTATTGTTGCGAGGGACTCATCAGCATTTAATTTTGATCCGCGTGATGGACTTAATAGCTTCTCTGCTGCGGACGGCTATCACATTGCTAGATACCAAAATGGCGATGTATCCTCAACGGGTTATATCTTATTAGAGAAAGATCCTGAAACCGATTCTGTTGCTAATTTAATGGATTCTTTCAGTAGCCTTGCAGGTAGTATAGGCATTATTGAAGATGAAGCGTTCGAATATCTTCTAGCTAATATTAAAACTGGTAGCGTTGTACCTCTAAATATTCGTACTAGTGGAAAAAATATAAATGTTCTATCAGAGTGTAAAAAGAAGAACAGTATTGTAAATGAATGTGCTAAATCTGAGTCTCGAGAATCGTTATTTGAGCCAAATGGTTCTAAAAACCTCAGGCATTACTTCTGGAAAGTGTATTGGTTTAATACACCTGAAGGATCATATGCTATAGCACAGGAATCTGGTTTGAAAAAAATTACGATTATTAACTTAAAGACTGCTAAAAAATCTGTAGCTTTTGAACGAGCACTTGGTATTAGCGGTTTCACAACGACGCAAACACCAGAAGGAAAAATCACAGTAGATGCGAGTCTTGGTTTTTCAACTGAAACAATAGACGACGCAGTTGCATTTTTTAATAAGCAAGGTGTGTAGCTATTCTCGAAAGTTAAAATACTGATTTTTTAAAAGGCTCAAATTTTCTTGAGCCTTTTTATTGTCCTAAAATCTGTTGCAGATATTGCTTAGCAAGCTAAACGAAGATAACAAAATAAGTTAGAGCCAATTCAGTACCCCCACCCTAAATCAAGCCAGTTCTAAATCTATCCAAGTATAATGCCCTTCACTATTTATGTTACCAATTTTATATCAATGGCTTGGAGAACAGCGGACTATCAAATACAGAGGTATGGAACACACCATTCTCACCACAAAGGCCGATTCATTCTTGTAAATCATGAGATATGACAAACTACTCCCATTCCTCATATAACCCGTAAATGAATGGCAAATTGTTATGAACATATTGTGTGTATGAACCTACCCCATTTTTCGCATTATGAAATCTATGGAAAACCGAAACGTTCACATTTTTAGTGAGTAACAACTCTAAGCTACTTTGGGGTAAATTCGGCTTAGCGTTATTGCACCAAGCCAGAACTGGACAGAAACGTGTTATATTTTTTACACTAACCGAGGTGCTACGCATTATATTTTGTAAGGTGAGTAAAGGGAGCTGGCGGAACCCTTCACTCTAACTAACCATAACATGCGTTATACGCAGTGAGCAGAATATAGATTAGTGCTCACAAGGTTATAATTGCATAGTTTAGTGATTAATCCAATCAACTGTCGATGGTGAAATCATCGCCCCATTTGACAGACTCTGCATACTGACTGGCGAAGAGTTCTTCTGAAATGTTGAGTACATTACAATAACGATTGACTTGTTCCCAGTCGGCGTTCTCATAAGCTTTTACTGCATTAAGTAGATTCCCAAGTTCTCCTTTCCCATCGTTTAATGCCAGTTTAAGTTCATCACTGAGAGGCAAATTGGTTAGAAGCAGAGGCAGAGGTTTATCCAGTAACGCATCCAGCAAAGAGAACATTCCCATTAAAAAGGCTTCGCTTGGTTCTGCTTTAAATGATCCTTTAGTAACTAGCTGTTCACAAATCCGCGCTCGTTGGATTGACAGAACATATAGATACTGAGGTTTATATTGGTTGGCATGAGCGACGGTCATTAAAGAAATAAATAGGCGTAACTTATCCTGCCCTAGATAAATAAGTGCATGTTTAAATGAGGTGATGGTTTTGATAATTAAAGATGATGCATTTACATATTTAAGAAGTTTATAAGACAAAGTAACATCACTGGCTAACAATTTCTCTATCGCAGCATAGTTCAGTTCAGAAGTGGAAATTTCTTTGCACAATTGCAATGTGACCAGTTCTGATGGTGCAATGACCCGTTGTTGTAACATTTCTGGTTTACTAAAGAAGTAACCTTGAAAGTAATCAAATCCAATTTTTTTCGCTTGTTGAAACTCTTCGTAGGTTTCTACTTTTTCAGCTAAGAATTTGATCTTATAATTGAGATGATGATGAATAAAAGACTTCGCCTCAGTGAGTGGGAAAACTTGGATATCAAACTTAATAAAATCGATATAAGGTAGAAAACGCTCCCAGCGAGAGTCAGGGATAAAATCATCGAGGGCCAGTTTGTAGCCTTTTTTAGACATAATTACTACCGCTTGTAGCAGTTCATCTGTCGGTTCGCAACCTTCCAGAATCTCAATAATAAGTTTATCTTTGGGGAATAACGTTGGTATGAGCCTAATTAAGCTGCTGTATGGAAAGTTGATAAAAGCAAGCTTATTCCCAGTCGTATTGCTACATGAATTCATAAACTGCTCTGATAGCAGGCGACTGGTTGCTTGTTCCGCATCCATATCGGGAAACGAGTTTTTTGGACCATCTCGAAATAGCAGTTCATAACCAATCGTATTTTTATCGGTATCTAAGATCGGTTGTCTGGCTACGTACGAATACATGTGTTAATACCTCTTTTATACGACACCCTGTGGTACAGGGTGTTATTGTACCGTTTTAATCAAAAAACATATACTTGCATAATTTTGTTTATAGCTGTTTATGGTTGTTTAGTAAATGCCGCCTCCTAGTTGTAGGCTTTCTTGATCTAGAGATAAAATCGTCGATATGCGACCTACTGAACATAAAGGTGATAATGCGCAGCTTCATTTCACTACTCAGGAAAAAAGTCCTCTCTAACGCTTATTTTACCCCTTTAAAACCTATTTTAATCCGTAATTCTGGATGGATCATTTTGCACGGTCTTAGTGAATATCCCTTTCGCGTCGATTCTAATTGAAATGCTTTTGCAATATGGGACACAAGTCACTATAGGAGGTAGAGCGCCTTTGCATGATATCTAATCTAGCCAAGGCTGGATCACAATTGAACTAGCAATAGGGTTCGCGTGTGCTGTTGGGATATGACAAATTCCTCACATGAGCAAATGTATGGAAAATAAATATGAATACATTGCAGTAGAGTAGTTAATCTAACTCACAATGGGGCAGTTTCGGCTTAGTGCTTATACTCCAATAAGATAGCTTTGGATAACGTTTCTATTACAAATCCAACAGGAATATTCTTCGAGTATTATAAACTAACCTTGACTCACCAAAGAGTACGGGCATACAATACATATACGTTTTATATACGAATCATATATCAATGGGCATTGTAAAAATATCAGATGAGCTTCATGCAGAAGTAAGAAAAGCCAGTTCAGTTATGTCACGTTCTATTAATTCACAAGCCGAATTTTGGATGAAAATTGGCATGCTAGCAGAGCTTCACCCTCAACTTTCATTCAATCAAATCATCGCTGATCTTATGAAGTCAGCAGAAGTATCTATTTCAAATCTAACAGCAGTCGAAGGATCGAATGATGAATAATACCGTGAGTATTAAAACAACGACTGAAATAGAACTAATGCGTAATTCAGGAAAGTTACTGGCCCAAGTTTTTCATATGCTGGATTCTTATATTAAGCCAGGTATTTCAACAATGGATATCAATAACAAAGTTGAAGACTTTATTGTTAATGATTTAAATGCTCGCCCTGCCAGTAAGGGCCAATATGACTATCAGTATGTTTTAAATTCATCTATCAATGAAGTTGTATGTCATGGCGTACCTAAAGTAACTCAAATACTGAAAAGTAAAGATATCATCAACTTAGATGTTACTTTGGAAAAGGATGGTTTTATTGCTGATTCAAGCAAAATGTTTGTTATGCCAGACGCATCTCCTTTAGCTAAAAAACTTGTTGAAGTCACGTATGACGCAATGTGGGCTGGTATCAAACAGGTAAAACCAGGAGCCAGACTTGGCGATGTAGGATATGCTATTCAACGTTATGCTGAGTCTTATGGTTACAGCATAGTAAGAGAATATTGTGGCCACGGTATTGGCAGAGAAATGCATGAAGAACCACAAGTCCTTCACTATGGTTCTCCAAACCAAGGTTTTCTACTCAAGGAAGGCATGGTATTCACCATTGAACCAATGGTGAACCAAGGCACAGCGAAAATCAAAAACAAAAAAGATGGCTGGACAGTAGTTACTCGAGATAAGAAACTCTCAGCTCAGTCTGAGCACACAATATTAGTGACAAGTTCAGGTTATGATGTCCTAACTTTACGTAAAGAGGAAAAATATCCTGCGAATTAATCCCGTAGTGGCTAAGTAATACTGACCGCCATTTTCGATTCACTCCTGTAAATTATTTTGTATGATAAATCACTCCCATTTATCACATGATAAAATGTATGGTTAATTGTCATGAACAAAATACGAATGAGTAGAAACTCTAACAAGGAAAGGAGCAACTTCGTGTCAGCTGAGGTCATTCTGACACGAATATGGACATGTAAACATCGCGATTTTAGCTAACTTTGCTACCCATTTTAGAATATGAAAATACTAAGTGAATCGCTTCGGCCTGACTTTTACCTTCAGCCATTAACCGTTCGATGTCTTCAACTATATTCTCTTGTACCGCTATCGGCGGTAGATTCTCTATGTCTATCTCCATATTCTTAATAGCGTCGATGCTAATTTCCATCTTTATTCCTCGTGATTAACTGGTTCATTTTCTTAACACCATCTTAAATAGCCTAAGTTTAACATGTTACATATATCAAAATTCAGCCCACCACATGCTATTTACGGTTAAAATACTGCGTGTTAGCAAACCAGACACCAATACTCACAGCTGCCATGGCAATGATAAGGCTTAACTTAACAGGTTCATCAAATACAAATAACGCACTGATACCGGCAATAACTGGCACCATCGCCATCATAGTCCCCATGTTAGCAGCGCCAATAATCTGCACCGCGCGCACATACAACAGCATTTGAACTATGGTCGCCATGAACCCTTGGTAAAAGCTTTGTAATAACATATCGCGCCACAATCCTGCGTTAATCAATTCAAGGCTGATATTAGTAGGTAACCAAATCAAGTAAATCGGCATGTAAATACTGCAGGTAATTATCGCGAGGCTGGCTGTAGCTTGCCATGGCGTGATCTGCCAACGGCTCAGTAATACTGAAAATATGCCCCAGCAAAATGCCGCACCAGCCAGACTTAAATGACCAACAGACAATTCCCCTTGAGCGAGGAACTCTTGTAAAAAGAGTACCGCAATTCCCGATGTGATGATCCCAACCCCCAGCCACTTACTCCACGGATGCCCCTGTTTACTTATCACCACAGACAAAACAATAATCATCACGGGGATCAAGCCTGGTAACAATACTGCTGACTGTGAACCCGGTGTGTTTTCAAATCCTTGAAAGGCAAATAACGCATACCCTAAGCCGCCAAACAGGCTGCAAATAATAAACTTAGGTTGCCACAACTTAAAACGAAACTTAAACCACCAAATCGGTAATACCAACGCCGCACAGGTTGCATAACGAATGGCAATGACATCATAGGACAATAACGGGCTGATCCCGCCCATGCGTGACACTAATATAAATCCCGACCAGATCAGTACTGCGCCAAATGCCGCTAAATACCCCTGCCGTGTTGAATCTTCCATAATCTATCTCTTGTTAAGCTTATAGCGAGCAGTATAAAAGTAATGCGTATATATTAATATTAAATTTCAATTATTTATAAGCATCCGACCAGCAGTTTAAACAATGATAAATTATTTTATTACTTTATACTGCGATGAAATTCTGTGTTTTCGTACCTCAACAAGGACAATCAATGAGCCTGCTGCTTATAATTTTACTTATTATTATCTTCTTAGTATTACGTTTCTTTAATTTTCATCGTGCCAAGTCAGTCCTATTATGCAGCACAATTTTACTTACCGTGCTTATCAGCATCGGGGTCATTCCTAAATATTTACTGGATAAATTACAGCAAGATTATGTGGCGCAAGCCCCGATCCATTGGCAGGACAATAACGCCATTATCTTGCTGGGTGCTGGCCTCGAAAAAGTTGGTGATACTATTAATAATGTTGATAGTATTGAACCGCCCTTCCATGCTTTTAGCCGGATCTACGCAGCGGCAAGACTTTATAATGAATGTATTGGCACTGAACAACAATGTAAAATCATTGTCAGCGGTGGTGATACGCAAAAACTAGGGGACACAGAAGCCGCTGTTTATAAAAACCGCTTAGTATCTATTGGCATTAATGCTGCTGATATTATCACCGAACCAAACAGCCTTAACACATGGCAGAATGCACAATTTACCAGTGACATACTCAGCAAGGGTGATTTCGATAATAGCGTCTTAATTTCATCAGGATTACACATCAAACGTAGTCAATTGTATTTTGAACATTTTGGTGTACGTGCAACCCCGATCAGAGCGGATTATATGTCGGCAACCGTATCATTCATCCCACTTGGGTATAACTTTGCACTGACTGATTTTGCATTGCACGAATGGATTGGGTTTTGGCGATATGATATTTACAACATGATTGGTGCGAATCAAAAACGCATTGATGCGGGAGACGCTTAGTTTGTAGTTTAACGTGAGTGGCAACTTAACGCACAAGTGATGACGAAGGTGACGAGCAACAAATTAAGCCATGCTCGTTACCTTCGTATTTAGAATAAATCAAGTTAGTGCGGCCAACGACCAGTGCGTTTAAGCCTTCTTGTCACCAAGTAATGATAATAGCGAGCCAGCATAGGTTTGAGCAGTGGCAGGCCGATGAGGTAAGCCAAAGGTCGCAATAACGACACCCGCAGCATCAGCTCAATATAAGCATCAAGTTCAGAAAGGATGCGGCCGTCACTGGTTTTAACATGCAGTTCGGTTAAGGCTTTTATCGGATCAATACCCAGCGCGAGCAATACCTGCTCTTGGCCAGTAATATCAAACCAATATACCTGCTTCGCTTTACTACCTGCCAATTTCAGATAATTATCACGGTCTTTCACACAACGCGGGCAGGCGCCATCAAAATAAACCGTAAGTTGAATACCATTATCACCCACACTCATCACCCATTCGCTACAGTCCTCTCATTAATCATAGCCTGTTATATGCTTACTTAGTCTGCGTGTCAGTAACCCGTAGCTGTAATTCAGTCCAAACATGGTGAGCGAAACCAGCGCCCGCTTCTTGATACATGTTATAAACAGGATTCACGCCAAGTGCTCTCAGCTCCTCTTCATCACTCTTAAAATGTGCCAGTGCAGCGACTTGGAAACTACAACGATCCATTTTATGTAACTGCTCTGCGGCATAATGATTACCATGATGATCAGGCATCGCTAATAACACCAATTTAATGTTATCTGTCATTTCCAGTTTATTCCAAAAATCAGTATCAAGCGCATCGGCAGTGATCACGCGTCGACCGAGTGCACAATGATCTAAGGTCTTTTGGTTATTATAATCAAGGCCTAATACCTTATCACCATATTGCGTTTTCAATTCATCATACGCACCAGCACCAATTCGACCCATACCCATCACTAATATTTCGGCATCGCCAAGCGACACAGGACGATCATCAATGTGTAAATCTAATGCTTGGAAACGCGCTAATTTACCGGTAAAGCGGCTATAGATATCATCAGCATACTTATTAAGTAACGAGGCAATAACAAAACTGATCGATACCGCCAATGCAGTAATAATTAACCAGTCCTGCGATAACCAGCCTTTATAAGTCGCTAACGCCGCCACAATCAAACCAAACTCACTGTAGTTTGCCAACGAAAACGCCACAAATAGTGACGTACGCGCACGTAATTTAAATTTAGCCAGCGTAAAGAAATACAAGGCAATTTTACCAAACAATAAGACCGCTAAAATACCGGCAACAAACAAGTGATCAACCGTCGGCAGTCCACCTAAGCCAATGCTGAGGAAGAAACAAACAAGCAGCATCTCTTTCATGTTAAACAAAGATTTTGCCATCTGTTTGGCACTGGCGTGACCCGCTAATAACATACCCGCAATCAAGGCACCAAGGTCGGCTTTCATGCCTACTGATTCAAACAGCCCTGCGCCAAGCACAAGTGAAAGGAAAATACCGTACAGAACCAACAGTTCGCCGTGACCGACTCGGTCTAACAATTTAAACAGCAATGGTCTAATTAATGGTAATGCCAGTAGTAGAACAGCAAATAATGACGGGATTTTACCCACTGATACCGTTAAAAATACCACGGCAAAGATATCTTGCATGATCAGAATACCAATCGCGACACGGCCATATAACGAGTTTGTTTCACTTTTTTCTTCTAGGATTTTCACTGCAAATACCGTACTAGAGAAACTCAACGCAAAGGCAACAAGCACCAGCGAGAAGGTATCTAGGTTAGTAAAGAAAGTTAAGCCAACCTGCTTTAAAATAAATAACACCACTGCATAAAAAGCAATACTGGCAAAGATATGCACACTTGCCCCACCCCATACTTCAGCCTTAAACAAGGTACGTATATCTAACTTTAAACCAATCGAGAAAAGTAACAGGGTTACACCGAGATCCGCAAATGTCTGTAGTCCTTCAGTCGCTTCAAAACCATAAAAATTAAGCGCAAAGCCCGCCAATAGGAAACCAACCATAGGTGGTAACCCGGTCAGATTAACAAGCATGCCAAAACTGAATGCAGTGGCAATAAAAAGTATAAGAGTCGTATCCATTAGCAATGGCCTATATGAAGTGAGCGAGCTACTGAGAAAATCCAAATAAAGTATTTATCATGAACAAAACAATAGTAGTTATTGTTGCTGATTTAAAATATTAACCATTAAATTAGTTTGCTAATTTTAAGATAATTTATGGCATAGAACAATCTCTTTATACTACTAAGGTATTAATTTTATATTACATATAACTAATATCCATACCTAAGCCGTAAATAAACATAACAAAAATCATATATAACAATTGACACATATAACGAGTTGTACATATACTTGGTACATAACAAAAATCATATATAGTGAGACAATATGGAACCGACACAACTTTTTAAAATACTCTCTGACGAAACCCGCCTCAGAATTTTAATGTTAATTGATATTGAAAAAGAGCTTTGCGTATGTGAATTAATCACCGCTATAACAGCAAGTCAGCCAAGCATTTCCCGTAATTTATCTCAACTCCGTAAATCTGGTTTATTAGTTGATAGGAAGTATAAACAATGGGTCTTTTATGCCATTAACCCTGAATTAGCCGAATGGAAAAAATCAATTATAGCGCTTAGCGCACAGCAAAATGACAACTTAATCAATGCAGACATACAACGATTAAACGACATGGGTAAACGCCCTGAAAGAACACAGCAACACTGCGGGTAGGAACGAACATGGGTATATTCGAACGGTATTTATCAGTCTGGGTAGCACTGGCTATCACCACAGGTGTCATTTTAGGCGCTTGGCGACCTGACGTTTTTCAGTTAATTGCAGATTTAGAAATTGCACATGTTAACTTAGTCGTCGCCGTCTTTATCTGGATAATGATTTATCCAATGATGGTGCAAATCGATTTTTCAGCCATTAAAGATGTCGGCAAAAATCCAAAAGGATTATTCCTCACCGTATTCATTAATTGGATCATTAAGCCTTTTACTATGGCTATTTTTGCCTGGTTATTTTTTAAAGTATTTTTCGCTGACATGGTCGACCCCAGTTCTGCACAAGAATATATCGCCGGAATGATCTTACTTGGCGTCGCACCTTGTACTGCAATGGTATTTGTTTGGTCACAACTCACCAAAGGGGATGCAAATTATACCTTAGTGCAAGTGTCCGTGAACGATATTATTATGGTCTTTGCATTTGCCCCTATCGCTGCATTTTTACTGGAAGTCAGTGATATCAATGTACCTTGGGAAACCTTGCTGTTATCTGTTTTGCTCTATGTTGTCCTGCCATTGATTGCAGGTATCTTGACACGTAGAACATTAAATAAATCAACTAACAAAGAAGCAGTTCAGCATGCACTCGCGAAACTAAAGCCTTGGTCTATCTTAGGCCTACTCGCCACGGTTGCTTTATTGTTTGGTTTTCAGGCTAACACTTTGCTTAACGATCCTAAGACTATCGTACTCATCGCTATTCCGCTGGCATTACAGACATACATGATCTTTGCGATTACTTTTTTCGCCGCCAAACGCCTTAAACTACCGCACAATATCGCTGGTCCGGCTTGTTTAATTGGCACTTCAAATTTCTTTGAGCTCGCTGTCGCCGTTGCTATCTCGTTATTTGGTCTACATTCTGGTGCGGCACTTGCCACTGTGGTTGGTGTGCTTGTCGAAGTGCCTATCATGCTATCGCTCGTCGCCATTATTAATCGTAGCCAAGGTTCTTTTAACTATTCAAAGCCTTAGTGACTAAACTTACGTTAATAAAAAGAGTAATCTACGCAGTAATGAAATAAACACATAAATTGAAATAACCTGTATTTTGGAGAATGAAATGACTATTAAAATCGGTATCAATGGATTTGGCCGTATGGGTCGTCTAGCAATGCGTGCAGCCTTTAATTGGGATGATATTGAGATTGTACAAATTAATGATCCTGCAGGTAATGCAGAGACGCTCGCACATTTACTTAACTTTGACTCTATTCACGGCCGCTGGGAACACCAAGCTGAATTTCTTGGCGATCAAATGATCATCGCCGACCGTTTTATCCCTTGTACTCGCAATACAGCCATTTCCGATACCGACTGGTCTCAGTGTGACGTAGTACTGGAAGCATCTGGGAAAATGAAAACATCCGCGCTGCTGCAAGGTTATTTAGACCAAGGTGTTAAGCGTGTAGTTGTCACCGCCCCAGTCAAAGAAGAAGGTGTGTTAAACATTGTGATGGGGGTTAATGATGATCTTTACAACAAAGACCTGCACCCGATTGTGACAGCAGCTTCGTGCACTACAAACTGCTTAGCGCCTGTGGTTAAAGTATTAAACGAAAAAATAGGCATTAAACATGGTTCAATGACCACGATCCACAACATCACGAATACCCAAACAATTCTTGATGCACCGCATGCCGATTTACGTCGTGCCCGCGCTTGTGGAACGTCATTGATCCCAACAACGACAGGCTCTGCAACCGCAATTACCAATATCTTCCCAGAATTAACCGGTAAGTTAAACGGCCATGCTATCCGCGTACCATTAGCGAATGCATCGCTGACTGATTGTGTGTTTGAAGTAGAACGTGAAACAACAGCAGAAGAAGTGAACAGTTACTTTAAGCAAGCAGCAGAAAACGAACTTAAAGACATCCTTGGTTATGAAGAACGCCCATTAGTATCGGTTGATTATAAAACCGATCCGCGTTCAAGCATTATTGATGCCTTATCAACGATGGTTGTTAATGGTACCCAAGTGAAAATATATGCTTGGTATGACAATGAATGGGGTTATGCAAATCGCGCAGCTGAATTAGCACGTATGGTCGGTCGTTCAGACAAATGATAAAAGCGTTAGCGGGTATTTCCCCACAAATAAAACAATATCTGATCATTACCGGTAATTATTGGGCGTTCACCTTAACGGATGGCGCATTGCGCATGTTGGTTGTGCTGTATTTCCACCAGCTTGGTTACAGCCCGATTAATATCGCTATGTTGTTTGTGTTTTATGAAGTATTCGGTGTCATCACCAACTTAATTGGTGGTTGGCTAGGCGCACGGTGGGGGTTAAATAAAACCATGAACATTGGTCTGGGGATGCAAATTGTCGCCTTAATGATGTTAACCGTACCCGCTGATATGCTTACAGTTGTTTATGTGATGATCGCACAAGCATTATCCGGTATTGCCAAAGACCTGAATAAGATGAGCGCCAAAAGTGCCATTAAACTGTTGGTGCCAAAAGGCAGTGTTGGTAGTAATAACAAATTGTACCAATGGGTCGCGGTTTTAACGGGATCTAAGAATGCGTTAAAAGGCGTTGGCTTTTTCTTGGGTGGTGTACTGCTCACCACATTTGGCTTTAAAGGCGCAATTCAGCTCATGGCGGTAATGCTATTATTCGTCTGGATGTGGAGCTTGTTCAGTTTAAAAGCCGAACTCGGCAAAGCCAAAAACAAACCTAAGTTTACCGAAATTTTTTCTAAAAGTAGCTCGATAAACTTACTTTCTGCAGCGCGGTTGTTTTTATTTGGTGCCCGAGATGTGTGGTTTGTGGTTGCCCTGCCAGTGTTCTTAGCAACAACTTTTAATTGGGACCATTGGTGGGTTGGCGGCTTTATGGCGAGTTGGGTTATCGGGTATGGCATGGTGCAATCAATCGCCCCTCGTTTCACAGGTCAAACCCCCTCCCCACGTTCAGCGGCTCTCTGGGCAGGCTATCTTGCTGTTATTCCGGTATTGATCGCCATTGCACTGCATTATCAATTCTATGTGCAATTCTCGATTATCGTCGGCTTATTAATCTTTGGTGGCTTGTTTGCCATCAACTCATCACTGCACAGTTACTTAATTGTGAGTTTCGCCAGCAGTGACGGCGTCTCCATGGATGTTGGCTTTTACTATATGGCTAACGCAATGGGACGGCTGATAGGTACGGTATTATCGGGCTGGATATTTCAAGTTTATGGCTTGGAAATGTGCTTGTGGATCTCCGCGTTATTTATATTCATTTCAGCGCTGATTGCATTAAAACTAAAAAATTGAGAATACTTGCCAATTAGTTTTGGCAAGTAGGTTTGGCAAGTATTCCCTATTGAATTAAGCTAACTTGAACTGACCGATTGATTTTTGTAAATTACTCGCCATTTCACTCAACCCAACACAAGCTTGCGCGGTTTGGTCTGCCCCAGACGCGACTTCCAACGCCGATAAATTAATACTCTCAATATTACGATTCAACTCTTCTGCGGTACTATTTTGTTCATGACAAGCATCCGCAATTTGTCTATTCATGTCTGCAATTTCAGTCATGTTATCTATGATCAGGTTGAGATCTGTACCCGTTTCTTGAGAGCGGTCTACACAATTCCCAATCAAATCACAGCTTTCGTTAGTGACAACGACAGCGGCTTTGGAACGCGCTTGTAATTGATTAATGATCCCCAAGATCTCTCCGGTTGAATCCTTAGTTCGTCCAGCAAGAGTACGTACTTCATCTGCAACAACGGCAAAGCCACGTCCTTGTTCACCCGCTCTAGCGGCTTCAATTGCCGCATTTAACGCCAGTAAATTAGTTTGCTCAGAAATACTATTGATTACTTCCACCACCATATTAATACTGCGTGAATCATCTTCTAATTTGGATACCATTTCTCCCGCTTTCGCCATCACTAAAGATGCATTCGAGATCTCAGTAATATTTTGCTGCATGACATCAGAGCTCCGAGATGAACGTTCTGTAACAGTATGTGCAGACACGGAAGCATCCTCTGTACGCTTAGACATTTCAGAGACGGTTATTTGCATCTGATTGATGGCTGTTGCTACTGCATGAATATCATTTTGTTGGGATGCCATGTTTTTCGCAGACTGCTCAGACACAGTACTTACTTCTTCAATCGAACTAGCTAACTGCGAAGTTGCACTCGATATATCAACAATCAATGTACTCAAATTGGTTTGCATTACAGTGCAAGCATGCGCTAATTTTCCTACTTCGTCATCACCAATATCGTCAATACTCAAATGGTAAGTCAGGTCACCTTCAGCTATATGCGTCGCTAGAGTAAGGGTTTTATTTAACGGCCGACAAATCTGCCTCGCCAACAATATCGTTGCAAGAATAGAGGCAATGATCATCGCAAGCGTGCCGAACATCATTTCCTTATAAACAGAATCGACAACGTCGTTACTTTGTTTCCGGTCACGCTCTATATTGGCTAATTTTAACGCCAATAATTCATCCATTGACTGAGTTATATTTTGAAAATCTAGATAACTGTCATAAGCAATACGATTGGCATTAATAACATCACCGGCTTTAATCGCAGTGATGAATGTCATAATAGGCGGTTTATATCCAAGCCAGGCTTGTGTCACTGAATTAAGCAATTGCAGACCTTGCTCATCTGCCAACTGGGCTTTGTAAGCAGTTAAACGTGTATCAATCTGCGCAGTAAGTTGAGAAAAATTTTCCAACCAAGTATTAATCAAAGGATCATCAATGTTAGCGATGAATACAAATTGCTCTTTACGTATAGTAATAAAATCGGCACGTAAATTATTCACTAGCACTAAATGAGGTATAGACGTCTCGGTTATATCTTCGAGACTGCCTTGGATCTTATTCATCCCACGACTAAGGGAAAAACTCACCACTAACGCGATTAGGGAAATAGTGGCAAACATCAAGCCAATTTTGACTCGAATAGAAAAATTTTTAAACTGCATTTTATAGCCTTATAATCCATTACTGATTTATTACACAACGGATTATAGTCATTAGCCATACGCGAAACAGCCGTTAATACCATCATTACTAAATCCAGCGAAATTGTTAACTGAATGTATATGCCTTGTTGCTCCAATGCAAGTTATAATACAATATTGAGAAGTATTGTATTATATAACACTCATTACTGGGTACAATTTTACTTTAATTAATCATATGGCTATCAATTAATTCATCACAAACGGCGCTATACCGATTAATCGTTGATGTAAATACATAGCAAAAACACCGTAAAAACCAAGTCCCAATACCACAATAATCACATCATTCATAAGGGCTCGAGGTAAATGATGTACCTGTCGTGAAGTGCGCTTTTTCATTGAAATTCTATCCACTACTGCCCAAACTAAAAACGCCCCAAATAAGATCACATCAGCCAACATGCCATTGACTAATAGATGACTTACCGCCCACAGTTTCACGGCTATTAATTGGGGGTGTTTGGTCATCGCACGGATCTTCCCGGGGAAATAAGGCGCAATAAACAAAATGAAAACCGGCAACATTAATAATGCACTCACATGCCCTAACCAAGACGGTGTTACATATAACAACGTCGGTGCCAGTTTGGCTTGTCCGTAACCTTGCACGATCAGAAAAAAGCCTATTAATGCAATAATGCTATAACCCGCTTTCCAAGCCAGATGATTTTTTTCGATTTGTCGATTACGGAAATCCAGGGCAAAAATTGAAATAGAATGCATCCCCAAAAACAACAACAGACCAATAATGAGTAGTACCATATTCTAGACTCCTTAAAAGATTGGATGTGCAAAATTAAGTGAGTAAGTGTTTAAGTGCATAACTTAGTATTATAGACAAGAATATGGTTACGTTAATGTCGCTAATACTGCTAACGTGACCGAACAAGCCAAGGGCCAATGTATTTAGCGCCGGATAAGATAATCGAAAAATGATTTTCATCCTGTAACATTTTTATTTCGTTACGATCTTTACCTGCATGCTCTTGCGCAAACGCGGTTACTTTTACGGCATCAAAAGCTTCATCTTGAGCCCCTATCCATAAACCAAATTGGCCGATATCAGCTAACTGTGAATCAGGTGAACTCGGCGTTAATGCATTAGCCATATTGACCGTATTAAACGTCACTATCTCTGGGTTATTTTTCAATACTTGCTCAGGAAAATGAAATATCACGGCCTTATCGTGTCCCGCGAGTAATCCAAAAGACACCGTGTTAAGTATGAATTTAACCGTCTTCACGCTAGAGAATCCCACGCGTTCACTCTTATCGTCATCGTGATTAGTTTCTGATTTATAGCCAAAATAAGGCGCAAGAAACACATAACCGTCAATCTCGGCACGTTGCTGCCAGCTAGAATAGTTTAATGCCAGTCCGGCACCACTTGAATGGCCACCAACAAAAATAGGCTGTTGCGGATATCTGCGTCTTGCTTGTTGCACTATGGTATTTATATCCGCCCAGACCTGTTCTTTATTCGGCGCATCACCGCGGGCGCCTTCAGAGCTGCCATGACCACGGATATCAGGCATATACACCGCGATATTAAAATCATCGCGTAGACCCACACCAATATGATTATATGACAGTCCGCTATGTGCGCCGCCACCGTGTAAAAAGATCAACACGGCTTGCGCTTGCTGCGGAAAATAAGGACGATAAGCCAACAACAGGTCATCTGTTGCTTTGACATATTGGAGTGGAGATAACGGCTTTTTATCCGCTGCTTTTAACGCTGACAGCGAGAAGAAATCACTGGCGCTAGTCACCAGTGGTGACATGAATAAAAGAGTGAATATCAGTGTTTTTATCATACTACAGCCGCACCATGCACAACTTGAAAATGCTCTAATACCAGCACCATGTCTTCATTGGCTTCCATATCAATCTCATTACATTCACGCGCAAAGAAATCCCAATGTGCAGCGCGCCACCAATCAAGCGTTTGATCGCCCTCACCTTCAGCATAAGCAAATTCGGCCGTGACCTCCGAGTATTTACATTCACTCACCGCCGTTATCTCGACGATTGACGTTGGTTCACCGAGCCAGTCTGTCACGACAAGTAGATGACCTGTTTGTGGCATCGTTTCTTCGCCAGAATCATACCAATACTTCATACTGCAAGTGGCGGTTTTGATGCCCTTACTAATTAAATCTGCACACAGGTTGGCATTGATTTCATCCGCGCAGAAGTAGTCTGCACTAAATGAGGTATAACGTTTACGCTCCGGATCAGTTAATGTTGCTAAATACTCATCAAGATAATTTTGTGTTCTTTTTTCCATACTGACTCCGTTATATTTTAATAATTTCCTTTATTATCAAACACCTTTACTTGTTGTTTGTTTCAACATGATAATCAGCGCTATCTCATCGAGTATATTGTTCTTCATAACCGCAAACAAGGTGCTAGTTCAAAGTTATTCAAATTGTATTTACTGGTATAACTGACGCATTTATTTACTATTCACAGAAGATCTAAACTGAACATGGATTATTATCACTTTACTGCTAAGGTTTAGGTATTCTAAAACCATTATTTCAGCGTGGCAGTTTAGCCAGAAGTCCATGGATTGATCTCAGCTTATCTCTGCAAAAATCATTTATTGAGAGGTCGAATCATGAACATCAAAGCACGCCTATCCGATAATATCTTTATAACCAGCCTATTCGTAATCACAGTCTGTGTCTGCATGGTTAACCCCGTAAACGCGAAAGAGTATGTCTCAAAAGCACAAGTGAAAACACTCTATCAAGCACCAATACCAGGTTTGCAAGGCAAAGAGATGATCGTTAAACATCTTGCGCTGCCAGCCAAGTTTGAGGGCGGTAAACACATGCATCCGGGGCCTGTTTATGTGTATGTGCTGGAAGGTGAATTGACAGTTCAGTTGGAGGGTGGTGCAAAAACCTTTAAAGCCGGTAATTTATATGCCGAAGATATTAATACCGCCATGATAGCTAAAAATATCAGCACCTATAATTCGGTTAAACTGCTGGTATTTCAAATTGGCAGTATTGGTCAGCCGATGATGATTAAAGTGAAATAAACAATGATCTAATTGTTTATTCTAAAATATAACTCTATCGTCATTATCTATTCACCAATACTTATTCACAATACCTAGGCCGTCATATGATTATCGATTTTGGATTACAGAGTTTAGTTCGCGTAAATAGACACCTACGCATTGGCAAGACCATCCGAATACCAAAATCACTGGCGACAGTGACGAGCATCAAGCATACCGATGAAGTAGACCCAGTATCCGTCGGCATGACGGTAGAAGGGGTGGAAGCTATCTGGCGCTCCGTTGAAGAAATTTACCGGACAGGGACCCATCCAGCTATTTCATTGTGCTTTCGTCGTCAGGGAAAAATTATTTTAAACAGAGCCATTGGTCATGCAAGTGGTAATGGGCCAAGTGCAACAGATGATAAAATCCAAAAGCTAATGCAGCCAGAAACGCCAGTTTGTTACTTTTCGGGTTCCAAAGCCATCACCGCCTTTTTGATCCATTTATTAAATGAAGATAAGCTGATTGATTTACACGATCCAGTGAGTTTCTACCTGCCTGAATTTGGCCAACACGGTAAGCAACATATCAGTATCCATCAGGTTTTATCGCATCGCAGCGGCATGGAAAAGATGCCCGACGCACTTCATATTGACTCACTTGCAGATAATGATGAAATTTGGCAACACTTGTGTGCAATGAAGATCCCTGAAGCACAAACAAGTAAGCTTGCTTATCATGTGCTTACTGGTGGTTATATTTTAGAGCGTATAATCAACAAAGTCACTGATATGAGTATACAAGCGTTCCTCGATCTACGTGTTCGAAAACCAATGAAGATGAAATATTTTCGTTATGGATTACCACCAAAACAAGCCTGTGATTTAGCAGATAATTATGCAACCGGATTTAAGCCTGTATTTCCGATTTCGTACTTTATTAAGCGCGCCTTGGGTGCTTCGTTTGAACGTGTGGCAAAAGCAAGTAATACCGCAATATATCATAATGCCATCATTCCATCGGCTAACTTAATGGGGACAGCGGAAGAAATGGGACGTTTTTATCAAATGTTATTAAATGATGGTATTTGGGAGGGGAAACAAATCTGTCAGCCAATGACAGTGCGACGACTAACCCGAGAATATGGTTCGCTAGAATGTGACCGTACCCTGATGATCCCAATGCGCTACAGCGCTGGACTCATGTTAGGTGGCGAACCAGTAGGCCTGTGGGGCTCACACAGTGCTCAAGCCTTTGGTCATTTAGGTTTAATTAATAAACTGCTGTGGGCCGATCCAGAACGCGATATTTCAGTGTCGTTACTCAATACGGGTCTACCGCTGATCGCGAACAATATTCCCTCATTAATTAACTTTATGGCGAGTATTAATGCGCATTGCTCAAGAGAAAGTAATCCATGTTCTGAACAGCCGTTAGTCACATAAATACGGTTATTTATTTCGTTGGTTAGCTTGCTAGCTCGGCAATACGATCACTAGCCCAACTTTCAAACTTCCAATTTTTGATAAATGCACAATGTCCCCCCTTGGCTTGTAATTCGATGCTTAACCACCTTGATTGATGCAAGCTATTAAGGTGCTTCGCGGGGATCATCGGATCATCTTCGGAGGTAATGATCGTGGTTGGAATAGCCAGCTGACTTAACCCATTATCAATGACTGAGTAAGCTTCAAAATAGTCATCTCGGCTAGCAAAATCGGTAAAACCATCAACAAAAAATAAGTTCATGTCGTCGAGTGTTTTTAGTTTTTTCAATGCCCTGCCATACCCTAACTGCGGGTGATGACGCAATTTTTTGATTAACGAACGTTTCCACTTAGCGACAAAATATTGTTCATATAATGGAAAGCCAGAACTTAATTCAGCCATTGTGGTAGGCGGGTGTAATACCGGACAAATGGCGATAGCTTGGTGTAAGTTAATGTTCGCCGTCTTAGCGATGTTAGCCACGCGTAAACAAAAATTCCCACCGAGCGAATAGCCGCATAACAGATTATGTTTGCCACCAAACTCTACACACAGGTATTTAACTGCTTCTGCAACTTCTTCTAAACGAGCTGAATTAAAGAGTTCAGGGTTTAAATGGTGGGTATCGCCATGATCACGAAAGTTAAGCCGAAACACATCATAGCCAACATCAAGTAATTTTTGCCCACTGGATAATACATATAACGAATCAGCACACCCTTCCCAACCATGGAGAATAATGGCAAGTCCTTTAGCGGATGGCGTAGCCGAGTTATGTAGGGTTAGAAAACCTTCTAACGTCACCCCTTGCGGTGTAGTGATAATATGCTGCTTAGCTAGGCGAAGTAATTGGGTAGCGCGTCGCTTTTCCAAAAACGTTCGAGGGCCTGAGCTAGACAACATTGATTGAAGATGGTTATTACTCAACCCTAACGCCGGTTTAAATTTAGTCATGCTTTTTCTTTTCAATACTATTACCCAAAATGAAGCATTATATTACACCAAAATTAGCCATAGATAATTCTGTTCTTTTTAGAGCTATACCCAGTGACGGCTAAGATGACAATATACCCAAGCTACTTGGGTATATTAATATATGAATATAAATACAATCAGTTATAATTAAATTCATGTACATTACAGGTTGTAATGTGGGTTTATCTAAGAAAAGGATATTTCATGCGTAAATTATTCGTTGGTCTTGGCTTATTACTTGTCAGTACCTTCAGTCAAGCAGCTAAATTAGATTGGCAAGCCGTTGAAGAAAAAGCCAAAGGACAAACTGTCTATTTTTATGCATGGGGTGGTAGTCCAGAAATAAACAACTATTTACGCTGGACAGATAAACGTTTGAACACAGAATACGGCGTGCGTCTAAAACACGTTAAAGTCGGTGATATCGCCGAAGCAATTACCCGTTTAGCCGCAGAAAAAACCGCACAAAAGAACACTAATGGCAGTGTTGATATGGTCTGGGTCAACGGTGAAAACTTCAAATCAATGAAGCGCTATAACCTGATCACCGATTCATTCGCGACGCAATTACCAAACTGGCAATATGTTGATAAAACGTTACCCGTTGATAGCGACTTTTCTGAACCGACCTTAGGGCTAGAAGCTCCTTGGGGTGTCGGCCAACTGGTGTTTATTTACGATACTCAAACATTAACCAAGCCACCAGCAAGCTTTAACGAACTGCTTGCTTACGCAATTAAACATCCGAATAAACTGAGCTACCCGAAACCACCTTCATTTCATGGTACCAGTTTCCTAAAAGCCGCATTATTAGAATTAACGAACGATAATAGGCCATTATATAAAGCGGTAGACACCAAGACGTTTACTGCTATATCAGCACCGTTATGGGATTATCTCGACAAGTTTCATTCTGTAGCATGGCGCCAGGGTAAACAGTTCCCAGCCAGCGCTGCGGAAACAATTCAGTTGTTAGACGATGGTGAACTCGATATTGCGATATCATTTAACCCTAACGAAGCGACGACATCACAACAAAGTGGTAAGCTTAGCGAAACGACTGTTGCGTATGCGATGAAAGCAGGTGCGTTATCAAACATTCATTTTCTATCAATACCTTGGAATGCATCCGCAAAAGAAGGCGCATTAGTGGCGATTAACTTTCTGTTAAGCCCAGAAGCACAGTCGCGTAAAGGTGACTTAGCGATTTGGGGTGATCCGACGGTATTAGCACCGCAACACATCACTGGCTCCGCCAAAAAGACCAAGCTATTTAAATCGATTCCAGAACCACATCCAAGCTGGCAAACCGCGCTTGAAGCTGAATGGCAAAAACGCTACGGACACTAATTGAACGCTAAACTCTGCACATTGAACAAACAGTCAGTCGCCTCATTCACGTTTAACCTGATCGTGTTACTGACTGTTCTTATCAGCTTTTTACCGCTAGTACCAGGGCTGATGGGATTATTGCTCGCTGCGTTTGGTTATATACCAGCAATCGATCAGTACACCTTGTCTATTACCGGCTTTACGCAATTGTTTACTTGGCCAGGACTATCGCAATCAGTCGTACTGACGTTATTTATCAGTATCGCGAGTACCTTAATTGCCGCCTTATTTAGCTTTGCCATTTTACAATCATGCTGGCATAGCCGTTGGTGGAAACAACTCGAAACCTTATTAGCGCCGATCATGGCCCTCCCGCATGTTGCCTTCGCGGTTGGTTTTGCATTTTTATTTACCCCCAGTGGCTTTATCGCACGCATTCTGGGTGACCAAATTAACTGGCAACTGGTGCATGACCAATATGGACTTGGCCTTATTGCAGCGTTGACGCTCAAAGAGATCCCATTTTTACTGTTTATGAGTATACCGCTGCTCAAACAATTAAATATCAATACCACGCTTATCACCGCACGCAGCCTAGGTTATAACAATGCACAGGCGTGGCAAAAAATCATCCTGCCACAATGGTTGCCAAAGATCCGTTTCTCGTTATTTGCGGTGATGGCCTATAGCATTTCTGTCGTTGACGTTGCTCTCATCATAGGTCCAACTCGACCTCCGACGCTGGCAGTGCTAGTTTGGCAATGGTTGAATGATGCCGACCTTGCAACACTACCAAAAGCATCGGCTGGCGCCTTACTATTATTACTCATGTGTTTAGCCATCTTACTCAGCATACGTTTTACTGAATGGTTCATAACAATAAAATGTCGAACTTGGCTGTCAAGTGGCCGCTACTCGCTGCCAATTGGCGGTAAAAGTATCATTATCATTACTTACTTGATAACCCTGGCGACCTTACCTATTCTACTGATGTGGTCCTTTGCTCAACGCTGGCGATTTCCTGATATTGTGCCGTCGCGCTGGTCACTGCGATTTTGGCAACAAGAATGGGGTTATTTATTAGATATTATTGCTAATAGCATCATGATCGCGTTAGTTAGCGCCACGATCGCATTAGTTTTTGCGATAATAATCCATGAGCACAGCATTAAAGCAATCGCTAATAAACGCTTTTTAAAGGTACCACGCTTACTCATCGCAATTCCTATGCTGGCACCACAATTATCGCTATTGTTCGGCATCCAAGTTGCCACGTTATACATCGCCCATCAGTATTATTATTTATGGGTAACCTGGGCGCACATTTTCTTTGTTTTTCCCTACATATTTCTTGCGCTTGATGGCCCTTGGCGCAGTTATGATCAACGCTTAGATAAAGTTGCCTTGAGCTTAGGCTTGTCACCCTTCAAAGTGTGGTGGCAGATAAAACGGCCATTATTATTACCGGCGATCTGGATAGCCTGGGCTGTTGGAATCAGTGTTAGTCTGGCACAATATTTACCCACCTTAATGCTTGGCGCCGGGCGAATATCTACATTAACAACTGAAGCAGTTGCGCTATCGAGTGGTCAAGATCGCCGTATCAGTGCGATTTATGCGTTATTGCAATCTTTAACACCGTTTTTATTTTATATCATTGCCATTGTAGCCAGCCGTAAAAGTGGTTCGCTAGAGCAACAACGCCCCACATCAACCAGTAGGATATCGACACCTAATGTCTCTGTCAGTCAACAATCTAACCATCCTTGATAACAATAACCACCCCTTGTTCGCACCTGTTTCCTTTACGATTGAACCAGGTGAAGTATTAACATTAATGGGACCCAGTGGCTGTGGTAAGTCGAGCTTGTTAAGTGTGATTGCAGGACATACGTCCGCCGATTTCAGCTATCAGGGCGAGTGTTATTATCAACAACAATTATTAAATGACGTGCCTGCAGAAAAGCGCAATATCGGTATTTTATTTCAGGATGATTTATTGTTTCCTCACCTTAATATTTGGGAAAATCTCGCTATCGCCCTACCCAATAACGTTAAAAAAACACAGCGAAAAGAACAGGCATTAAAAACACTTACCGAGCTCAACTTAGTCGAACTGGCAGACAAGTCGCCAATGCAAATATCAGGGGGTCAACGAGCACGGATTAGTATGATGCGACTATTATTAGCTGAGCCTGCTGTTGTGTTACTCGATGAACCTTTTAATAAATTAGATAAATCATTGCGCAGTGAATTTAGAAATTGGGTGTTTACCCAAACAACCCGAAGACAACTTCCGGTGTTAATGGTGACGCACGACGCTGACGATGTCCCTAGCAACAGTAAATGCCTACACTGGCCATGGAATAAGGAAGCTCAAGATGCTTGATCGTTATACAATAAAAATGATTCACAGGCCTATCAATGCCACCGCAAAACTAGTACATAAGACGGGAATAAAAGCCGATCAGGTTACCCTACTTGGCTTTATGTTTGGGTTGATGTGTTTTCCAGCATTGGCACTACAAGAATATAACATCGCGTTGGGTTTCATACTTTTAAACCGAATTCTTGACGCGGTAGATGGCGCAGTTGCGAGGATCCAAGGGATAACCGACAGTGGTGGTTTTTTAGATATTACCTTGGATTTTTTGTTTTATTCACTGGTGCCATTTGGCTTTGTGGTCGCAAACCCGGATGCGAATGCTGTCGCAGGCGCATTTTTGATTTTCTCATTTATTGGTACTGGTTCAAGCTTTCTAGCCTTTGCCATCATGGCAAGTAAGCAAAATATTGAGAACCCTGTTTACCAACATAAATCGTTGTATTACATGGGCGGATTGACGGAAGGGACTGAGACCGTGCTTTGTTTTATTTTACTGTGTTTGTTCCCTGCTTACTTTGCCACCATTGCATACACTTACGCGGCATTATGTTGGATCACGACAACAACGAGAATTTGGGCCGGTTATCAAACTTTAAAGTAACAAAGCCAAAATATGCCGAAATACGGCAATTAACACTCTCATTAATAGACGCGGATCAAAGGTCATTCTGAATACTTTGATACACTTGCTTACAAACGGCACAACGTAAGCATGTTGCAGTGTTGAATAGCGTCCAGATCAGTTTAAAGAGTAAACTAGAAAATGAAATTCCCAGTATCCATTTTAGCCGCTTTACTTATTGTTGCCACTAATGCGACAGCAGATTCTATCAAAGGAAACCCCAAGTTAGGAAAGATAAAAGCACCAAGCTGCCAGTTCTGTCATGGCATTGATGGTATAGGCGTGAATGCTGATTATCCAAACCTAAACCATCAGCATGCAGAGTCTCTATTTGAGGCCATGAAAGCTTACCAAGACGGCGAGCGTAAAGGCAGCTTAGCTGACATAATGAAACAGCAATTATCTAAGTTTAATAATCAAGATTTAGCCGATATCGCGGCTTATTATGCAGGTATGAATTAATGTGAAAAACGCATTGCGAACCCATGTTAGTAACATGATAGCAATGCGCCTTGAGTGCTCATTTTTTAACTTCGTTACTTACATCTTTAGCGATATCACGAGAAGCGTGACCAATCGATTTAGTGACATCTCTGGTCGCATGGCCGATATCACGACCAACGCTTTTGAGTTCTGCACAAGCAGTTAACCCCAGCGTAAATGCTAATGCAGTGATTGTTGCAGCTAATTTTTTCATTAAGGTAAATCCATCTATCGATAAAATGCTCAATTAAGATGCCGAGTATATCCCGTTAGTTAGCATAATGTAAACTTGCTATACCAATAAGTAAGGCGTGATAAACGCACTCACATCGCGCTGACAAACCCCTACTTCGACATCAATACCTGCATTCCTCAATACAGAGAGGCCTTTACCACTGTTACGCGGATCAGGATCGACGGTTGCCACAACCACACGTTTTATATTAAGTCCAGCAAGTGTATGCGCGCAGGATGGCGTGCGACCTACAAACGAACAAGGCTCTAAAGTAACATAAGCCGTGATGTCATTTAGTGCCGCACCATAGTTAGCAATGGCTTGTGCTTCAGCGTGATGTTGACCGGGTGCTTGCGTATAACCTTCACTTACGATGATGTTATCTTTGACCAATACACAGCCAACAGGTGGATTAGGTCGACAATTTGGTAGGGCTAATTTAGAAAGCTCTAATGCACGAAGCATAAACTTTTCATCATTCAATAAATCCACAACTTACCCTTAATAACGTCCTTAATATTTATCATCAAGGACTCACAGTATTTAATTTTTAGCTATTTTGGACAAGTTTAGATATTTTGGACAAATAATCAAGACCACTGGTAATAGCGATAACTTGTGCTTGAATGCAGTTCTCATCATCGACTAATGGACTATCTGGATATACTTCTGTTGTGGTGCCATAAATACAATCACTAAAGCCAGAGCATAAACCTAACGCCTTGGTTGCATAATTAATGACGCCAAACTGCGCCAGTTTTTCACCAATAATACGACCGCTATCATCTGCTGGTGCGACATGGGTAACCTTGCTAACAGCATTAATAATATGCGTTTGGAATTCAGTATTCGGGTTAAGCGTATCCCCCACTAAATAAAAGCCGTCGGGGATATTCCAATTATCATGCACAACGGCATCACGCGCAGCCAATGCCGGTCTAAATTCGCTATTATCGGTATCTGTCGTTTCATGCAAATCAATGTGCGCAGTGATCGTTACATCAAGTTTCGCAATACATTGCATTAACGCGGCAGACTCTTCGGCAGGACTGTTTTCAACAAAAGAACGGTTTGGATCAACCGCGTTTGGGTTCCAGCGATTAATCGTTTCATAACCCCAAGGACTAACACAAGGTGCGACAATAATATTAAACTGCGTACTATAATTCAGCGCTTGGGTTTCGATGAAGCGAATAGCACCTTGTACCCCACTGGTCTCATATCCGTGTACGCCACCAGTCACCAAAATAGTCGGTTTCGTATTATCCCAATCACGCGTTTTAACCACAAATAACGGAAAACGAGCAGGATCATAAGACAAGGCACCATATTGCTCGATATTAAAATCTTGCTGTAGAGCCTCTAACTTTGCCAGCACTTCCTGCTGATAAGCTCGAACCACAGTTTGTTTCGCTAACCATGCTGCTTTATCTTCTGCGGTCCATTTTTGACCTGGTGTACCAATCTCATATGCTTGTGCGTGATCCATCTTGTAACTTTCCTTAAAGATAATAATGCTATATTTTTGCGTTGTTATAATGCGCCAACAAGACATGGATTAACAAGAGAAAACTTCACGAGGAGTAAATTGAATGAAATGGTCACCTTGTTCAACAATACAAGGCAACCACTTATTTTATGACCAATAAAGCAATTCGAAAATCGTTATTGTGCCTGAATGTTGAGGATCACACCCGACGTTGAACCATAACCGCGAACATCAATCTTCCAAATACCAGCGTTTGGATTATCAATCACACAGGTTTCAATATTACCCGGTGTTTTGGAGATGCAATCCGATTTAGAGAATAGTGATTTATCCTCATGTTTTACATAAAGATCGGCATTACCCGTTCCACCAGCCAATGTCACAATAAGACGCGAGTACCCTTCACCTAATTCTTGTTTAAAATTAGCGGGTCTGAAAAAACTTGTCGATATATTTTCTTCTGTTCTATCAATGGCACTGACCGGTGGTTTCGTGACACTACATTGGCTGCCATCGCTCACATCGGCAACAACGCCGACCGCGGTTAACGAAGCTTGTACATCGTCGACGTTATAATCCAAGTCACAAGCCGCATCCATCACCCCGTTACCGGCATCATTCCAATTACTATTTGACGTCCAGTAATATTGATTGGCCGCGGCGTATAATACAAATGCTTTTTGGGTATCCCAGCCAGCAGTTGTCGCAAGAGTATAAAACGCTTTGTTATATACGCCAGAACTATGATGGACATCCATATTAAAACGATAATCAGCTTGGTTATCGATCGAGCTACCATCCATCGGCGGATGGCTCATCGACCGTAACGCACCATTGGCTTTGAGTATTTGCCCACCGACCAACCAATCATTACGGCCATGCATATAAAATTCTGCGGCTTCACCGGCCATGTCAGAAAACGATTCATTCAAACCACCGGATTTACCTGAATAAACCAGCCCCGAATTTTGTTCGGTAAATCCATGACTCACCTCATGTGCTGATACATCTAAACTGACCAAAGGATAAAAGATATCCGCGCCATCACCGAAAGTCATCGATTCACCATTCCAAAATGCATTCTCATAATTTTTGTCGTAATGAACACGCATGACTAATTGCGATGTTAGCGGTGAGACATTAAGCCAGTCTTTGTACATATCAAAAATAATACCACCAAAATAATGCGCATCATTGAGTGGTGAATAAGCACCATTAATTGACTTAACTGTATTTTCAGGACAAGTAAAGCTAAACGCATCTGACCCTTCAGTGCCATGATTTAAGTTAACCGTTTTAACCTGTGCATTGTTCATCACACAGATACCACCAGCTTGGGTTACATTCAACGCGCTGAAATCAGAACCATAACGATACTCCCCTATTTTTTCATTACCACCAGGACCTGTTGCATCTGCGGTCTGCAAATTATCATAGCTAAGCAGAACTTCGCCAGAATGTGCATCGATAATGTAGTAAGGACGTGACGGTTTATCTGCCCGTTGAAAGAAGCTGACTTCATATACCAACTTGGCAACACCATCATCCCCCAGCCAAACAGCTAATCGAGACGTTTCATTTTCCGTGGCTACCGACTTATTTTCTGCCAACGGAGTTGCAGGCCTGCTTAATCGCTTGGCTTGTCGTAGTGCATTTACTGTCGTTATTGATGGTGTGATATCAACAATATCATCAGCAATATTATTTAATATCGCACCGTGCGCACGTTTAAATAACCCCTTACTAGTACGCGCTATAATCGCTTGCTCGCCAATAATAGGCAGTCCAAAGTAGGTTTGTTGGTAACGGGTAATGCTATCACCCTTGCTGTTTCGATATGTTTTGATCACACTTAAGCCATCGTTCCATGACAAACCTAAGAGTTGTGCTGGTGCACTCATTAATATCCCCGGATCAGCTAACGCAGCGCTTGCCAATTGCTGAATATTATCACGTAGATTCACTCTTTCAGCCGCTATCGCGTTTACAGTGCCAAGCAGACTAACTGCGACTGCAGAAAGTATAAATTTGTTATTCGCCATCATATTAAATCCATTTAATTATGCATGTAGAATAATGAGTACAACATGATTAATGACAGGCTACGTACTAAAATGAGCACTACAAAAGTACCAAAACTGTAATACCTTGATCAAGAATGAATTATTTTCGACTAAATCTAATACCAATCACAATAAATTAATGCCCACCAGTTAACTGATGGGCATTACATTATTGACTCTTTGATTATGCGATATTAAGCACTTTCAACGCTAATTAATCATCATCAGGTACGTTCAATACTGTACCCCATAAATCCCCCCCCGCGGCATCACCCAGACCTTCAAAGGCGGTACTGCGGCTAAAGACTTTGACGCTATAATCAATACCGTTCGTTTCAACAATCGCGAGATAATTATGTGCTGTTTGGGCTAGACTATTGCCATCAATATAATCAATAATAACCTTAACAACATCGTCTTCATGCATTGTCCAAGTCATTGGCACAATGATATCACCAGCGCCCTCGTTATACGTGAATACGCCACTACCATCTTCATTAAACTGATATGTATCAACGTCATCGGCTTGGCTTAACGCATCACTGGTGGTCAATGTCATACCGCTGCTAATAAAACCAGTACTGAATGCAGTAAATAATTTACCCGCCTGACAAGATGTTACCGCTTGTTTAAACTCATCGTAACTTCGATAAGCTAACGGCAGATCAGTCTCATCATTCCAACCTGAGTCAAGATCTTCACACGCAAGGATATCAACAGAAACATCTACATCTTCAAAATTCCAAGTGTATATGGATTGACTGCTATCCGCATATACGCCAAATTTCAAATTACTCTCTGTTTCATCGATAAGACGCATCAGGTACTCAAGCGTTTCTCCATCACTATAATAAAGCGCTAAATTACCATCATCATTAATTTCCCATATACGATTATGCTGCACACCATTTTGGTAAAAAGGCGCGGTATTATCGATATTAAAGGTATACATTCGTGTTTGACCGGAATCTAAGATGCGTATAATCGAATTACCTGCTAAATCCATTGCTGGTATAAGATCACAGCTGGCTAACTGTGCATTGAAATCATCAATAGATGCGCCAGTCGGCGTATAATTAACGACACAATCATCATATTCACCGATAGCAGGATCGAGTGGGTCGGCATCGATACTATCTTCAACACCATCATTATCATCATCTGGATCCGCATTATTACCGATACCATCACCATCAGTGTCTATCCACTCACTGGCATCGAAATCTAGTGCATCAAGAGCATCAGGCACACCATCAACATCCGAATCAGTCGCGTAATCATCTCCACTATCGAACACGGCGGCTTGGGTATCAAAATCTTCTTCCGCAGTGTTCCCAACTACCGCTTTAATCATACCGCTGGCTGCTGCGAGTTGTTTATTAAAGATTGAAGTATCAGAATTATCGGCAATAACGACTATAAATTCATTTTCATCATCAGGGAGTAGTTGAGAATTTGCAATGTTCTCTGCCACGAATGTCGCGCTTGCGGTGCCACTTGCAATGTAATCACTTAAAACATCAGCTTCTTGAATACCAAAGTCATAGGCAACCTTAACTATTGCAGCTTGTTTTATTGCAGCCAATACTGCGACAGATTCAGTGCCATCGGTATTTTGTTCAATATAAATATCAACCAATGTCGACAGCGGGGTAATTTCTGTCTCTCCTGGTGGCGCAGACATTATATAATCGCTTGCGACAGCGCCGTTATCTTCATCAATTGTTTGGCCAAAAATGACTTTTGCATACGTTGAATATTGCTCAGGACTTACAATATTAGTGACATCTAATTTAGCAATACCACCATCCCCAGATAATACAGATGGTTCATTGCTATCAAGCTGCTTATTACCATCAATATCAAGCCAAACTTGGGCATTTTTCAAATAACCATCAATGACTTTGACAGTATAAAAAACGGACGTTACTGCAACCTGCCCCGGCTTTTCATCATCTCCACTACCGCAACCAACCAACGCGATAGAGCTGGATAGGCCAAGAGCTACGACTAATAGTTTTTTCTTCATGTTTTTATCCCTAACACTTCCATAACAAGAGTCAAATACAAACAAGAAGATGGTAAATACGCACAACAAATTAAAGGAACATACCATCAACACATCTTTACTATACTAGACATCGATATAGCTCCTCGCACAAGATATGAGCAATGTAAAACATCACAAAGAAGCATTTAATGTTAACAAATGGTTATCAGGTGAGTTAATATAATGTGAGCGTCGTTAAATTTGTTATATTTAACAACACTAAAATTGAAGGTTAGAAAATACAGAATGAAGTGCTAAATTAGCTGAAAAAACTTAAAAAAAACCCGCTATCAAAGCGGGTTTCATTGTCATTTTAATTTAAAAATGATTGATTATAGTAGTTCGACTGACTGCTGTGCAATAACAAATTCTTCGTTGGTCGGGATAACCATTACAACCGGTGTACCAGCTTCAGTGATAACGCCAGCATTACCAAATCGCGCTTTTTCATTAGCTTGCAGATCTTCTTTGTAACCAAAGATCTTCAAATAAGCCAATACTTCGCTACGAATTGGCAGCGCATTTTCACCAATACCACCGGTAAAGATAATACCGTCAAGCGATTCAAGTGAGACCATGTATGACGCAATGTATTTTGCAACACGATAAGTAAATACTTGGAATGCTAATGTCGCGCCTTTATGGCCCTGCTCCATTGCTTCGATAATACCGCGGCAGTCACTGGTTAAACCAGAAACACCCATAAAGCCTGAGTTAGTATTCAGTTCTTTATAAACTTCGTCTTGTGTCCAGCCTTTTTTCAATAAGAACTCGATAATGCCTGGGTCTAAATCACCACAACGTGTACCCATCATCAGGCCAGCTAACGGTGTAAAGCCCATACTTGTATCAACACTTTTGCCATCACGAATTGCACATACAGATGCACCGTTACCAAGATGAACAGAGATAAAGCTGCTTTCTTCGATAGGCTTATTAATCATTTTAGCGGCTTCACGACTAACGTAATAATGGCTTGTGCCGTGGAAACCATAACGACGAATACCATAGTCTGTATAAAGTTTGTTTGAAATCGCACCGGTAAATGCTTTTGCAGGCATAGTCTGGTGGAATGCCGTATCAAATACTGCAAATTGTGGCAATGATGGGAAAGCATGCATTGCTGCTTCAATGCCTTTGGCACCAGCGGGGTTATGTAACGGCGCTAGATCTGACAGGTCACGAATTTCATTTAATACTGATTCATCAATTCTTATCGTGCTGGTAAACTTCTCACCACCATGAACAATACGATGGCCAACAGCAACAAGCAGTGACGTTAGCCCTAGCGTTTCGATTAGTGCAACAATGCGCTTAATCGCCAGTTCGTGATGATTACCTTCACCTGTGATAGCTTCTTCAGACTTCTGTCCTTCATACTTCCAGCTAACTGTCGCTTCAGGAAGGCCAAAACACTCTCCTAATCCACTAAGAACAGCATCACCGGTATTTGAATCGATAACCGCGAATTTTAAAGATGAGCTACCAGAGTTGATCACTAGTACAAATGAGTTAGACATGTGAATATGATTCCTGTTTCAGACTATTGTTGTGACTTGGGTCACTTATATTGTGACCCTATTATTCAACATTTTTTGAATAATTCAACTTAATTTTGCATCAAGTTGATTATCAACCAACATTTCGTTGATCTGAGGCAGTTATTCAGCGACTAAAGTTTCTCCTAATGAGGTGGTTGAGCGCCGAAACTGATCTTATAACCTCAGATTATATTCCCACGTCCCTCATGCGTTTTTATATTACCAAAAGTAATATCTAATGAATTTTAATTCTTTTAGGTAATTAGATCACTAGTGTAATCTGCTGAAATACATCCAACCCATTGTTATTAAATAGCTTAAAAACACCGTACAAAATAGTGTCATCTGGTTGCTTAAGCTAAAATCACCCACAGGAATTGATCATGTCATTAGCTGTTATCGCTAACTTAGCGGTCTTTGGTATCATATTATTTTTACTCAACGTCCAACAACGTAAAGGCCATACTCTTTCACGTCTGGTATTACTCGGTTTAGTGTCGGGTAGTGTATTAGGTCTACTCATGCAAGTAGGTTACGGTGAAGGCAGCGGCATCATTAAAGATACCCTAGAGTGGGTAAATGTTGTTGGTAAAGGTTATGTCGGTTTACTCAAAATGGTGATCATGCCATTAGTATTGGTATCCATGATCTCTGCGGTAGTGAAGTTAGACCGTTCTGGTTCGCTAGGTAAGATCAGTGGTTTAACCATTGGGGTATTACTGTTCACCACCATGATATCTGCGATTGTCGGTATTGCTGTTGCGCAACTGTTTGGCTTATCAGCTGAGGGCCTAACAGAAGGCGCGCGTGAAGCAGCGCGCGTAACAGTTATCGAATCACGTATTGGTCAAGTAAGCGATTTAAGCATTCCACAAATGTTAGTGAGCTTTATCCCTACCAATCCATTTGCCGATTTAACTGGTGCCCGTTCAACATCAATTATTGCGGTGGTTATCTTTGGTATTTTAGTGGGTATCGCAGCGCTTAAAGTCAGTGCGGAAAATGCCGAACTAGCAAAACCAATTCATGCCTTTGTTGACGCATCACAAGCAGTCGTCATGCGCTTAGTAAAAATGATCATGGCACTTACCCCTTATGGTATCGCTGCATTAATGATGAAAGTAGTGGCAACATCAAGTGCCGGTGATATTCTTAACCTGCTGAGTTTCATTGTTGCGTCTTACGTCGCTATCATTGCAATGTTCTTTGTCCATGGTCTACTGGTATCGTTTGTTGGCGTAAAACCAAGCGAGTATTTCAAGAAGATCTGGCCGGTACTGACATTTGCATTTAGTTCTCGCAGCAGCGCCGCGACCATCCCACTAAACGTAGAAGCACAAATCAACAAACTTAACGTACCACCAGCAATTGCCAATCTGTCAGCATCATTTGGTGCAACGATTGGTCAAAATGGCTGTGCCGGTATCTACCCAGCGATGTTAGCGGTCATGGTTGCGCCAAGTGTCGGTATTGATCCTATGGACTTTAGCTTCATCTTGTCATTAATCGCTATCATCATTGTCAGTTCATTTGGTATTGCCGGTGTCGGTGGTGGTGCTACGTTCGCCGCGCTTATCGTATTACCAGCAATGGGCTTACCTGTGACTATTGCAGCACTACTTATTTCAATTGAACCATTAATCGATATGGCACGTACTGCATTGAATGTAAGTGGTGCGATGACAGCAGGTACCATCACCAGTCGATTGCTGAAATCAAAAACTGATTCAACTACAGCAGACGTTAAAACTGAGCAAACAACCGCTTAACTTCCCAACACTAGAAATTCAAATGCCTATTAGAAGTGACCGTAAATGATCACTGCTAATGGGCATTTTTTTCATTCTGCATAAAATCATACACCACAATAGGCTATGGGTATCACCTGTCAGTGATCACCAACTTAAAATAAGCATGTGCTAATCATTTGGATTTTCAATAAAAGACCAAAGCAAATAACGAAAGAGGTGTACATATACCATACTGTAAATAACAAAATAGAATATGGATGAATACAATGAAACGGATTTTAATTGCAGGTGTTTTAATTACAGCAGCCGCGGCAGGTGGCTACTTACTCACACAAGACACGGTAGCAGATGAATACACAGTATTAAATTATATTCCGGAAAATACAGCCGTTTTCTCCGGTCAATTAACCCCCTTCCCTATCAAAACTTACATCAACTCAATAACTGATACTTATAGTGTACCTCCAGATGAAATAATGAAGTCTTTATACGGCAGTGACAGTTATGACCCGACTAATAGCAAGGTCAATTTCTTCCTGAACTTAGCCCAGAGTTACCTGCAGAATATGCAAGACGCTGATGCATTTATGGCTACGTTTGGTATTGCAGAAGAAATACAGGGTTACTTTTACACCTTAGGTATTATTCCTGTATTCAAGATGGATGTGATCAACCCCGATGCAATATGGGTATTATTAGATAAGGCGGAAGCTGAAAGTGGCTTTACCCATGAACAACGGCAAATAAAACAACGTGATTATCGCGCCTACAAACTCTCAGAAGAAATAGACACTGAGCAGTTAGAGTTACTTATTAGTCAGCACAACAATATCTTAACCGTTACTTTTAATAGCAGTTTAAGCGAACCATTATTACTAGAAAATGCACTGGGAATAACACCGGTAGCAAACGCTTTAGCAAACTCAAACCTACTCAATGATATTATTAGCAAACACGGTTTTACCAAAGATGCGATCAGCTATATCAACCACCAAGCACTGGTTCAAGCGATTACAGCACCTGACGACAGTTTACTTGGTCAACATATTGCTAAGCTAATGGCATTGCAGGAGCAAGATCACTTGCACGTCTACCAGCAGCCTCAATGTAAAACAGAGCTCATGAGTATTGCCAATAACTGGCCACGTACGGTGTTTGGATTTAATCAATTTGAAATTAATGACGATAATACAACATTTGATATGTCGATGGTGGTCGAAAGTAACAACCAAACTATATTAACCGCCCTCACCCAGTTGACCGGGTTTATTCCTGAATACGTAAACGATCTAAACAATACCGTTTTGGCCCTTGGATTTGGCATCGATGTTGGCGGTTTATCACCGGCAATCAGTCGTATTTGGAATGAATTACAACAGCCAAGTTATACCTGTCCACCTTTACAAAAGATGCAATCAGCAATCAAACAAAACAATCCGGTAATGCTTGGCGTTATGACTGCAATGGCCAATGATATTAAAGGTATTTCAGGCGCTGTGATTGATTACAGCTTAGACGAAAGCCAAACTGAAGTGGCCATCAAAAGTTTAGATGCCATCATTAGTTTATCAGCCAGCGATCCACGCACATTATTTAATATTATTTCAACTTTTAGGCCTGAACTGGCAGATGTGACATTACCTGCAAACGGGAACATTGTCGAACTATCATCGTTACTCCCGCTTGCAACTCTACCTGGCATTAACCCCAAGCTAATCATGCATAAAGAACATATGGTTATTTTCAATGGTGATAAAGCCGAAAAAATAGCGATTGCACTGGGTAACAAGCCAATTACAGCAACAGGCATTTACAGTCTATCCATCGATTACAGCAAAGCCTTTACGCCCTTGGTTACTGCCGCAGAACTCAGCGGCCAAGAAGTACCGCAGGAGTTGATGGACATGAAAGATTATAATCTACGCTTAAACACCGGTTTACAGATAAATGCAAATGGCATTGAAGCAACCTCGTATATGAATTTACAGTCTAAAATCATGCCCTAAATACAGCGATGGAGTGCTTACATGGACATATCTTTAACGCCCTTAATTCTACTGGTAAGTTTATGGCATGCTGACTTACTCAGCGCTAATGAAATGGTTCCTGATAATGAATTATTGCTGAATAAAGTATGTCCAGTCAGCTCACCAATGCCTTCGCTTACTCAGGAATCTATTGGTATTTTAGCGTTTTCCCAACATTGGTATCATGATGGTGGTGACAACGCAGCTTATCAAGCGCGTGATAATGCCACTGGAGTGGGTATTGAAATTCATTTTTTAGCTAATGACAACGGGTTTGTGAAGGGTCGTAATGTGGCGAATTGTCAGCGCTACCGGATCATTCAATTACGCCAGACCAACATTAAAAATCTCGTCAATGAACTTCCTGTGCAAATCGATATTCCAAACACCTTTTCACTCCCCTTTTATGACAACCACACGTTAGAACACGGACATGGTATGCATCAAACGCCAAAAGATAATCAGGATAAACCTTGGGCACAGTCGGTGATGCGCGCTTCATCGGTAGCCATTTATGATACGCCTTATGTGTCAGATGCTTACGGGACTGAAGGTGAAGACATAAGAGTCACCTTTGAAACTTGTGTCGTGTGCCAACGAGAACAAGGCTACGATCAATTACTGTCTTGTGGCAGCTGGGGCTTTCAACGTGATTACATGGGTGGGATGACGGGCTGGGCTGAGCCTGAATTTATTCCAGTACAATGTTCAGTTAAGCCCAGTGACCAGTACCTAACGACCTTGGACAACGCTGAAAGAATCGACTACCGTTATTGGTTAGACTGGCGTTGATATACAAAAAATACCACTAACTCATGCAAGCAACGATAGTTTTATCGAACAATCAATCAGCTACATAAACCACCAAGCGATAATACAACATTCGATATGTCGATGGTGGTCGAAAGTAACAATCAAACTATATTAACCGCCCTAACCCAGTTGACCGGATTTATTCCTGAGTACGTAAACGATCTAAACAATACCGTGTTGGCCCTTGGATTTAGCATCGAGGTTGGCGGTTTATCACCGGCAATCAGTCGTATTTGGAATGAATTACAACAGCCAAGTTATAACTGCCCACTTTTACAAAAGATGCAATCAGCAATCAAACAAAACAATCCCGAGGTAGTGTTTAGAGGTCTTATTTAAATGAGATAATAGAATGAATAATCCATAACGTAGAAAGCATACTAATGAAGTCCAAATACTGACTATTTAATTTCAACCCGGCGATTCAGCTGTCTTCCCGCTTCAGTATCATTATCACTTATTGGCATAGTATCACCAACAGAAGTCGCTTCTAATCTGCCTTTTTCAACACCGAGTTGTTTAAGGTACTGAGCCACAGAGCGCGAACGTTTTAACCCAAGTGAAAAGTTGTAATCAGCGGTGCCGGTAGTGTCAGCATGACCTTCAACAACAAGATTATTATTATTCAGCTTCAATAATTGCATTATGGTATCTAATACATATTTCGACTTATCTGTTAAGTGGGCATTATCGAAATCAAAGTATACTCGTGCAATCATTTGACCACTGTCCATTGACTGTAAGAAGCCATTGGTCAATAAAAATTCGGCACAAGTTTCACTCACACCCGCACTCACAATTTGTTGATTAATAAAGTCTAGTGTGGGTTGATATTCACCCGCTTGTTCAACTTGATAAAATGGTCCTTCATTCAAATGAACTCGGGTACCTTTACCCACTGTAATACTTTTTTCATATTCAATTTTATCGTTACCACAGTAATAACTAAGAGCCTGATTACTCAAAGACTTTGCTACTGACAAGTTAGGTAACACGAGACTAATAGCCAGCACAAATGTGCTAAATTTTATATTCATTATGATATTCCTGAACATTAACGATAAGTTAATAACTACGCAGTATTTACTACAGTTACAATTTTAGTTTTTGACACTATTTCAAATGTCCAATTTCTTCGGATATAAGCTCTAGAATTTTGTTTAATACATCTTCAGGATTGTTAGCTCCATATACATTGTGTTCACCCACACACTTGGCAAGACTCGGATTTGAAGCCGGATTATAATCAAATCCGACAACAGCCATCTTGGTTTTAATTGCTTTTCCATCGGATGTGTTGGCATTACCAAGTTTCAACAAAATTTTACTGCACATACCTTCTTCGACCAATTTATTCGCTCTACTACGCTTACTATCGATACCATCAGAAAGAATAATCATAATGCGTCTTGGCCTTGGCTCTGGGGCAGCGTCCATCATTTGTGCTCCACGAATAATACCTTGATATGAAGCTGTTCCACCACCTGGCTTGAAGTATTTTATTGTATTCTTAAATTCGTTATAGTTGTCGGTCATGGCAATATCGTGAAATTTTGCACCACCTGAAGAGCGACTTTTACAACCTTTTACCTCAAATATCTTGTTAACGGTACGACCCGCACTTCTGTCGTACTGATCTTGGTAACAGCTATTGTCAGCTGTTTTTCTGGTATAAGTATTAAAACCAGTAAAACCGACACGATTAGTTGTTGTTGTATGTGCATTATTAAATTTGTCTAGTTCTTTAATCACATCACCGATAATCTTAATTAAATCTTTGTATCTACGACTGTTACTTCCACCACTCCATTTGTTATTCATTGACCCAGAAAAATCACTCACAAACATAACGTCGACAGATTCACTCTGGAATTTTCTTGCTGTTGCAGAACCAACTACATCAAATGACTCACCAAAGCCAGCCGTGCTGTTATTACCAGGGAACCAAGATAAATGGTTAGTTTTAGCAAGAATTTCATATTGGAAATAACGTGACTCACCATTTTCAAGCCCTTCCTTACACTCAGCGATGTCATTACAGTTAAGTTTTGTTATTTTAATATCAGAAATAGCCTGCATATCTTGCATATATTGACCGATCCAATCACTGGCAATTTTCTTATTAATAGCGCTACCGGAACTGCTGCCCGAATTATCCGCGTTATGAGCCGCAATCGCTAATACTGCAGCTTCCGCCGCATCTTCTAAACGTGCTTTACTTTGCAGTGCTCTTGCGCCATCACTCGCTAAAGTGAAAATGCCAAAAAAAGCCGGGATCATCATAGCGAATAACATAGCGGCATGACCCGATTGTTTACGAATTGAATGCATCTTTATCTACCTATTATCACAGACGAGGAACTCACGGTTGTAAACTCTTCACCGAGCAATTCACCGCTCCAATTATCAGTTTCATAACAGACAGTAACGCGATACAAACTCGCCTGCCTATCCCATGAGGTAATCACCGAAAGATGGTCCAACTCAGCAAGTGTCTTTGCAACAACGCATCCACCTTCAAAAGAGAATGATTTTAAAATATTAGGTGTATCTATATCAGAAAAAGTTAGTTCTTCAACCAGAACACCAAACCGCTCATTGTCATACGTCATTAAAGTTCTACGGAGAGAGTTTCTCGCAATTTCGTTAATTGATTTAGCTTCCGAACTCGTTATTTGATAATCCTCATCAAATAACTGAGTACGCTCTTTTAATACATTAACCAGAGAAAAAGATAAACGGTCTAACTTGCCTTTTACAGAAAGCTTAATGATCACATCACCACTAAAGACTAATAACAGACTAAAAATCACCCCCACTAAAGCAAACTCAATAGTGAAATTACCCCGTTGATTAATTGCTGAACGTATCACGCTGGTACTCCTGAATCACAATCACTTCCCGAGAAAAAACACTGGTTTCATCGATAAAATAACTAAACATAGAATTAAAGTCATAATCGATACGATAGATGGCAATCGCACTATCTACTTCACTACCACACTCTTGCGTTGGATTATCCGCCGTAGCCAAACAAGGTAGTGTTTGATTTTTTAAATCATCCATCGATTCAAGATATTGAATACTTAAACGAAAATCATCAATATCGACCATATTGGCCCAAATTGAATCGCCACTGCGTAACTGTTTTTTAAACGCTGACATATAATTGTCATCTTGCAACTTAGCATTACGCGCCGCTTCAGAAATAGCGATGTCACCCACAGCTGAAATATAAGACATATAACTCATTTCGACCCAAGCCATACACATCAACCAAAATGCGAAAAAGCCAACAGCAAATTCGATACTAGCAACGCCCTTCTGCTTGCTTGGTCCATGAGCCATTGCTCTGTAATTAGACATCATATTAACCATCACTCATCTGCTGCATTGTTGGCTTTAAATCGCGTAAGACTTGGTACATATCAAGGATTTCAGCATCCGAATACTTTGGAGTTAGCACTGACTTTACGTAGCTGAAATTGTTCAATTTCGCCATGGCAAGTAGCAAGTTCGCTGTAACCTGTTCATCTGCTATGCCATTTTTTTGCAAGAGTAATAAACGTTTGATCGATTGCTCATATTTACCCTCGATAATATCCAGTACAGCTAAATTATTCTTAATTTTTATATCATCATAAAAATGCCGGCGGGCTAAATTAAAGAAGTGGCGAGCCTCAATATAATCATGTTGGCTAACGTAAATAATACCTAACAGATTTTCTACCTCAGGATCGTTTGCTTGAATGTTATTTGCCGCTAATGCGCTATTCAGTGCGGCATCAAGAACGCCTAATTCATATTGTGCATAAGCTTGTAACACTAATACTTGAACATATTCGTGACCTTGCGATTTAGATTTTACAGTATCAGTCAAGGGTTGAATGGTAAATAATGCCGATTCAGGATCGCCCGATTTAAGATAAGAATCAGCAAGCTTTAAGCGGATTTCATCATTTTCTTTACTGCTAAGCTGTTGTTTATATAACGGCACAAGTTGTTGATAATTATTTGTTTTAGCCAAAATTCGTTCTTTGTTTTCAAATAACTGTAACTGAGTGTTCTGACAACCAGATAACAACAAAAGCGCTACTAATAGATAATTTTTATACATTAATCATCATCCTCATAATGCCTGGTGCTGCAATCAAGATCACAACAGGAACCATAATAAAAACAATCAAAGGAATAGACATTTTTGCAGCTAATTTACCTATTTTCTCTTCTAAACCTAGAATCTGCACTTGGCGAATATCACCAGAGAGTGTTGTAAGTACCTGAGAAATCGAACTACCAAACTGCAAACTCTGTTTTAAAGTCATAACAAAACTGCGCATTTCATTTGAGGGCACACGTAAATACAATTCATCTAAAGCCATTGCTAGTCCAACGATCCGCGCCCGGTCATTTGTTTTAACTAAGACATTTGTCAGATCTTTATCAAATTCAGTCATCTCTTTACTCAAATAGCTAATCGCTGATTCAAGCGTCATACCCGTCTGCACACATACCGCCATGAGATCTAATAGATACGGCAGTTTATTAGATATTTTTTCAGTTAGCTGTTTTGCTCTTAAATTTAAGACCGCATCAGGTAAAATGATAATAAGCACTAACCAACTGGCAATAATAGCGATCAAACTCGCACTTTCAAATGCCATACTTTCACTTAGAAAGTACAGACCAATACCACCAGAAAATAATACTAAGTACTTAACAGGCATGAATAAAGATGCATATTTAAACTGATAAAAACCCGCAGCAATAAACTTCATTTTTATCTCATCCTGATTGCTAGTAAATGCCTTAGATAATAGCTCACTCAAACGTTCTAAAAAGCCTTTCGATTCGATTTCATCTTGTGCATCAACAGTAAATCGCTCGAAATAAGATTGGCGTTTAACATCCTTTAAAATTATCCATAACAGCAACACTATCCCTATACCTACCAGTAGAAAGCGAAGTAACACAGCCCATTCAGGCGCCAAAATATGCATGACTATTTAACTCCCTTCATCAAAGCCCAGATGATAGAAATCCCTATCGCCTCACTGATTAACACGTAATATAAAATCGGTCGACCAGAAGGATGAAACATCACAAACTCAAAGTTTTCAGGGCTAAGGTATTGCAGCAAGAACAAAAACACAAATGGAATTGCGCCAACAATTTTGGCTGAAGCCCGTGCTTCAGATGTTAATGCAAATTTCTTTTTTTCAATTGCTCGAGCATCAAACATTAAACGGTTAAGGCGGGTCATGATCTCTTTGAGTTGACCACCATGGCGCATATTAGCCCGTAACGTGATCACAAAAAATTGAAATGCTGGATAAGGAAAACGGTTGCAAGACTTTTTAAATACCGAATCAGGTGAATCACCTAGTCGTAAGCGATCACCCATTAATTTAAATTCTTTACCAACTTCCCCATCAAGCGCAGTACCAACAAAAATGATAGCATGCATGATACTTTCACCCGAGCTAACGGCACTGGTTAGCATGTTCAGCGCTTCAGGAAAAGCTTCTTCAAACTGCTTTTTCTCTCTACGTTGTAGCCAAAAATAACCAAATATAAAACCAAATATCTCGAAGCTAACAATTACAATGGGTAAAGATCCACGAATAAAACTACTGTTAATATTCATCGCAAAAATTGCGAGAATAAATGCAAATAAGATCACTTTAGCCAGTGCGAATGATCCTAATTGTCTCTGGCAATTAGACCATAATTTAGATAATTTTTGACTCCACGTTTGATCAGAAAGTGTTGCCATATTTACTGCTTGTTGATCTTCATAAACGGTATCAACAAAGACAGTATGATTACTCATATCCAAGTAGTTATGCTGCTGCTTTTTTTTGGGTAAAAATAGCAACAACAGCAATAAGCCACCAATAATTAATGCGAAGAAATACATTAATTAACTCCTTGTGGTGTAAAGACTGCTTTTAATTCATTTTCCAATCCAAAAAATTTCGATTTTTCTACTAATACCGAGCGTTGCATCAGACCTGAAGTAATAAAGTTACCCTGAACTTTACCTTTGTTAGCACCATCATGTGTTGACTGAAAACGGAATATCTCTTCCAATACAACATTGCGGCCTTCCACACCAATCACTTCTGTAATGCTCATCACTTTTCGCGAGCCATCATGTAAGCGACTAATTTGAATAATGATATCTACCGCGCTTACGATAGTCTGACGAATGGCTTCTAACGGTAAGTTATTGGCCGCCATCATCACCATCGCCTCGATTCTGGCTATTGCATCACGAGGAGTATTTGCATGCAATGTTGACATAGAGCCATCATGACCCGTGTTCATTGCCTGCAACATTTCAAAAGCTTCAGGGCCACGACACTCACCAACTACAATACGGTCCGGTCGCATACGCAGTGAGTTGATAACAAGATCTCTCTGGTTAATTTCACCATTGCCTTCAATACCGGCTTTCTGCGTTTCCAAACGTACAACGTGTGGCTGTAACAAGCGTAATTCAGCAGCATCTTCGATAGTAATAATACGTTCATTCTTAGATATAAATTGCGATAGCGCATTAAGCATGGTGGTTTTACCCGAGCCTGTACCGCCAGAAATGATAATATTCAAACGACAGCGCGATGCAATCATAAGCATTTTTGCCATTTCAGGACTCATAGCACCGAATTCTACTAGCTGATCAAAATCAATACTCCGCTTTTTAAATTTACGGATTGAGATGCAGGTACCATCAAGCGCAACTGGCGGGATAACGATATTGACTCGGCTACCATCTTCTAAGCGCGCATCACAAGTTGGCTGCGACTTATCAACACGGCGACCTACACGAGCCGCAATGCGTTTTACGATTTGTAATAGCTGTTCTTCATCAATGAAATTGATCGACGCTGGTTCAACGATGCCAGCTCGCTCAATGAACACATTCTCATGGCCATTAATCATGATGTCACTGATGCTGTCATCATCCATCAAACTTTGTAGAGGGCCAAGACCAAGTAATTCGTCGACTAGGTTTTTAACAAAATCATCACGCATAACGCTAGGAACGCTAAGCCCATCTCGCTCAACAAGTAAATCTACCGCGCTACTGAGCTGAGTTTTCAGCTGCTCGCGGTCGAGGGAATTTACCGCCTCAGGCTCTAAAGCATCAAAAATAAGTGCGCGAATTTGTACATAAATTGATTTTGCATTAATCATACTTAGCTCGCTTTTTTAACCGCGTAAAGAAGCTTGGTTTATCATTTTCTAATGCTTCGCCAACGAGCAAAGATACCAGACGGTGTAAACTTTTCGCCATTTCACCTTTTTGCTGAAAAAGGTGTTTTCCTTCGAGTGTGATAGCGTCAGAATTTGGCTCAAATGGACAAATAATATCTATCGGTTGGCGTAAGAATTTTTCTACTTCTTCGGGTGTCACTGTGGCGTTTTTTTCGACCATCGTATAATTCAACACGATAAAAAATCGCGCCGATGATTTTTCATTGGTAAATTGCGCTTTCACTTTTGCCGCTTCACGAACACTGGCTACTGTTGGTGCAATAACCAATACCATCGCATCACTATTTTGTGCCACATTACGTAAATCTTGCTTACTATTTGCAGATCTAGATAGATCTTCGATAATGAAGTTTTTTTGTTTTTCCAGCTCATTATTTAAGGTGATAATGTATTCTTTTAACTCTAATTCATTCAAATCATCAGAGTCTAGCGCAAGCAATGACAACATATTGTTGACCTTTTTGGTCATACTCATCGCAAAAGCAACATCTAAAGTGCCCGATAACGAACCTCGTTGCACAAGACGTTTTTCAAACTTCTGCAGTCCCATGAGAATATCCATGTTACCGCCACTAAAATTGTGATCAACTAATAGACAGGTACTCTTCTTATTGGTTGTCAGCTGAAATGCAATTTCTGCGGTTAACATCGATGCACCAACGCCACCTTTAGAGCCCCATACCGCAATTTTCTTTGCTACTCGATTCTGACCTAATCCGCTATTTCGCTTGCGGTTATCATTCACACTACGAATAAAATCGATCAATTCTTGCTTAGTGATCGGCCAGAACAGATAGTAATAACCCATGGATTTTAGATTACGAATTGTCGAAATTGCATCTTCACTGCCAATCACAATGACAGACGCATCATTTGGCAATAAATGACTAATCGACTCCATGTCCTTACTAACATTTTTGCTGTTATTAAGCTCAACTAGCACAATTTCAATACTTGACTCACGTACATGAGTTTCAATGTTTTTATCTATATTTTCTAAAATAACTGGCGCTTCAATGCCTTCAAATCTAAATGCTTCAACAACTAGCTCGTGACAAGCTTGCGTTTGATAGAACAATACCGAAGTTAAATGCTCTTCTTTAACTTTGATTGATTTTTCTTTTTTTAAACGATCAACTAAATTAAACATCATTTCCCGCTTATCGATTAGTGTATTCAGCATTAATAGATTGATTTAGCATGTTCTCTGGATTAACCATGGACTGCCAACGCGCATTTTCTGTATAACAACCATCCCCAGGACGACCATAATGAGTCACTTTAGGATTTTGACACACTTCCAAAAGTACTTTATAAACGATTAGGTTAATCTCATAATCAAACCGCTTAGCATCAGTACGACCACCCTGAATAAATTTGATATTTTTGTCACTCACGCCTTTTTTAAGTAATTTTTTATGCGTGTTACTCGCCAAATTTTCACCTACCTTGGTATACCAAATAAGCTCAATATTTTGAGTTAATACAATACTGTTATTCTCTTGTAAAAATAGATCCAACTCTTTTTCAGCACTTTCTTTTTGTTCCGGTGCAATTTTTAAACTTAATGAATAAATCACAGGAACGACATCTACTTGGGTGCCTCGACGCTCTGCGACATGCTCTGCACACGCGGTGACAGTTAATGCGAGGGCACATAATAAGAAACATTGTTTCAATTGATAAAACGAGATCATTTTTTGAATCCTCCAGTAGCTAATACTTCATTTGCCCAGCGCTCACTGGCCTTCTTATAACTGCTATCAATCGCAAAGTAACGTTGCAAAGTCGTTGTTTTCTCCATGGTAGGTAACTGCACTTGAGAAGCATGGATCGGCTTAACTAAATTAACCGTTGCCACAATAATTAATTCAGTCTTATTACGTTGAGTACTCGAGCTACGAAATAGCGCGCCTAAAATTGGAATATCGCCTAAAAATGGGATCTTTTTAATTGACTCAACATCTTCAGTATTTAACAAACCAGCGAGAACAAAGCTTTGGCCATCACCCAACTCAACAGTTGTTCTGGCACGGCGGGTCTTTAATGCCGGTAAATTATATGTGCCACTGCTATATTGATTATCTAAAGTACTGACTTCAGGGCTTAAAGAAAGGATAATTTTGTCATCACGTAATACTTTTGCCATTAAAGATAAGCGTACACCATACTCTTTATAGAGAACGTTGGTGGTGCCATCGACAACGGTAACAACCGGTAATTCACCACCAACAAGGAAGCTTGCGCTTTCGCCTGAAATGACAGATAAATTAGGTTCTGCTAGGATTTGGCCAACTGAATCGTCCGCGATTGCAGTGATAACGGATGCAATATCACTGGCACTAAATTTCGTCACTAAGTTAACAAATGTGCCAGAGGTTTGACCTATCGAACTATATTCAATACCAAAATTTTCTAAGAATGAGTGCGATACTTCGGCAATCGAAAGTTTCACATTAACCTGTTTGACTGCAGCGACTTCAATATTATTCACGATGCCAGCAAAATGACGACGCTTCATAAACTCCATTTCATATTTAGTGTCAGTTCCAGTGCTTTCCCACTGAATAATATAATCGTCTGACTTTTTATTGAGCAACTCACCAACAATGATATTGATGTCATCTTTCTCTTGCTCTGTAGCAACGATGCCGCTCAGCACAACTTGGTCACCCACATTATATATTGTCACATCTGCATTCGGGTATTTCAGTTGAATTTGCTGTTGAATATGCACCAAACTTTTATTGATCACCAATTTATTATTGGTAATGGTATCGCCATTCTCATCAAAAACAATAATCGACGTGCTGCCTATTTTTTTACCGAAAACAACCACTTTATTTGCATCAATCACCTGATAATCGGCAATTTCAGGGTCGGCAATAAATACCGATGCAATCTCTTTAATTGATTTAATTGTTTTCGCTTCGCCTTCTGAAAGGTTAACTATTTTTTGTGCTAACGCTGTATTGATACAAGATACCAACATGAGCATCACGACAGCTATTTTCCTGAAATACCACATATTCTTCCCTAGTTAATACTGATTTTATTAGCGCGAAACTCTTTAATCGCTTTATAGTCAGCTAATACGTCACCGGCATCCGCAGTTAAATCGGCGGCATTATAACTGCCAATTGATTTATGCACTTCTAAATCCGCGATACGCTTTGCAACAGTCAGCTTTGCAACCTGCTTACGAGTCAGTTCTAACACTAAAACCGTTGCAGTAACGTCACTGTTATTTCGGCCACCAGACATTGCACCTTGCTGAATTGTCAATACTTTCACCCCGATTAGCACTGGCGAAACAGAGATTGATTTAAATTTCGGTTGAGATAGTTCATCGCTATTAAACGATATCTTGCTGCCACCACTCGCTAGCGCAAGCACATCAACATAACTGCCATGACTGATAACACCGCCAATAATGACGTCGGGATCAACCTTAATAACAAAAGGAACTCTATTTTCAGCGAGTACTAACTCTACGTATTCAAGGTCATTGGTGGCTGTAATATATTCAGGAAATACAGCCGACTGTACTGTTAACTCGCGGTTGTAAACACTACCTTTATCAAAATTCATATTTGACTCGTCGGCAATACCTAATGCATTTGCTTCACTTTCGGGTAACTGGCGGATACTAAAATCTGAGCGTTCAACAAGTTGTCCACGTTTAACGTCATTACGCAAAAACCACACTTTAATTTTATTCTCTTCAACAACAATTTCTGTTATTTGAGTTTCAGTGGCAGGTGGAGCCTCTGTTAACAACCCATACAAACCAATAACAATCGCAAGTGTTGCAATCGCTATTATTAATTTTGTTTTCATATAAAACCTACAGAGATGCGGCTATTGCAAGAACGCTGGAAAAACAGATTGGAAGAGCATATGGGATCCCATTATCTTGTTTCGATAATTTATTCATGCGAATAGAAAGGTAATAAACAACAGCTAACAAGCCCCCGGTAAATCCAATCACAACAAATGTAAGTAAGATTAAATCGGGCTTTATCGCTAAAGAAAAAGCCATCAATAACTTAATATCGCCCGCTGCAATAACATTAACTTGAGTTAACAGTAAGCCGACCAAAAACAGACCAAGGCATATATAAGTCGCAGCATAATTTCCCGTCAATATCATCAAAAAGAAGGTAACGGTCGCTAATACCATCACAATATCATTGCGAACTTTCCGACTTTTTACATCTTGGTAACAAATGAAACAAGATAAGATGGCTATAATTAGCCATCCCAAAGCTTGTAAATACATGATTAAGGTGTAGTTACATTAGCCTTCGTAATATTTCCTGCAATAGTCGTCATAGCGCCTTTTAACGCAGTTTCTAGACTACCATTAAATACGGCCAGTATGATCGCCGACATAGCGACACCAATGATTGCGTATTCAATTGCCGTTACACCACGTTGATCATTTTTGAAATCATGTAGTGCATTTGTTGTTTTAATATATAGGGCTGTGATCATGTTTTATATTCCATTGTTTAGATAGTCGATTAATTTTCGGATACCATACAGTCAATTAATTAAATAACATAAATACCACCTATCATGTTCCTATATAGGTGTTTAAAAAAAACACTACAACAAACTAATTAACACTAGTAGTGTTTAAATAAAAATATAAAAAGACATCAACAAGATAAAGAAAGCATACATATATTTATTTAGCCATCACGACAATACTGAGAAATCAATCAAAAGAAAGGATAAAAAAGAGTAATAGAAAGAATGGTAGGTAGATAAATTAAATAAATTCAATCTCAGTTATTTGTTGATATAACCAATTTAATTGCGGGTTTAGACGTTTATGTTGAGGCCATAGAATAGACGCAACCCAGTGTTCATTGTTTAATTGATTAAACGCAAAAGATACCTTCGTCAATCGCCCTTCATTCAGATCACGTTTAGTCACAAAATTAGGTAAATGACAAATACCAATACCTGAACGGCAAAATGACAATATTGTATGTATATCTTCGACATACCAAACTTGTGTAGCCACATTTATTTCACTCATAACAGGATATTTTAGGTCTATGGGCGTCAATAACCGAGAATCTGACATGCTTGCAAGACTGATATTGGTGATATCGCCCTCTTTATAGTCAGGAGCTGCGACCCAAGAACTCTGCATATGAAAAGCACTCACAAACTCACAATTCAATTTATCTAAGCCAGAAAAAAGACCAATAGCCAAGTCTAATTTCCTTTCAATAATCTCGTTATAAAGTGATTTACTGTTTTTCTGTATGATGAAAAGATCAACCAGTGGGTATAATTCAGCAAATTCACATATAATTTTAGTTATTTTTTCAGAACAAACTAACGGATCAATTCCTATTCTTATCTTGACGTCACTGATCGCTTCTATTACACGAGATTGGTAAATAAAATCATTATATTGCGACATCATCAACTTAGAGTTTTTGAGTATTTTCTCACCCTTCTCAGTTAATACAGGATACTTTTTATTTCGATTAAACAACTCAAAGCCAAAGTCTATTTCTAAGTTTTGTATAGCAATACTGACCGATGCTTGACTCTTCTTTAATTCTTTTGCTGCTGCACTAAATGAGCCTTTATCAGCTGCTGAAATAAATGATAATAAATTTTCCATTTGTGGTTTCATTTTATTCCTTTATAAAGAACGCCAAAGATCACTGGTATAAGTACATTCTATTACAGAACTATAATAATGTAAAAATATCATCTATAACATATACCTATAGGTGGTCAAAAATAGCACTGACAATCACATGAGTCGCATTTCAGACTTATATTGTCAGTATGTCCATGTTAGAAACCTTGACACTATTAAATTAAATTAAATTAAATTAATTTAATTTAATTATTAATACTTAAAAATAAAAATAAAAATACTGTTTAATAATTAAGTTCAATTATTTAAATTAATATATGCGACGACACTATAATTAGTGAGTGTAAAAAAACACTGTTCAATAAATAATACTGAAAAGATAAGCACTGTAATTTCACTAAAAGGCAGTTAGGTCATACTTATTAACGACGCAATATAAATCACATCATATAAACCGAGGATATGTGTCGGCAGGCATTTGAGCGGCCATAGTTAATGCAGCGGTAAAAATGAGGATGAGATATTAGCTCATACAAGCAACGATAGTTTGGCTTGATGAAAACACCGCATAATATTCACCACCGACAACAATCTTTAATTGATTCGCTAATAGCGTATCAATCGAAGCATAAATCATTTGTATTGGACGACTATCTAAGCTGTTTTTACCAACCAGCGCCAAACTCACTTCTGTGGTCTGACTGTTACTGTGAATTTCATGCACAATACACCGCAATTGGTTTTGCTTCTCATCAGGCTGTCTAGTACAACTAATCGTCACTGCTGGTGCTTTGAATAATAATAAAATTGGTTTGCCAATTGCTAAAGACAACCTCGCACAACTGCTTTGCGTCACACAGGCATTAACTCGTAAACCATTAACCAACTCAACCTGTAAGCGTACATTTAAATTATCATGGTTAGCACTTACATCTGTGATGCTGTTGTCTAATGATAAAATGGTGCCCGATAATTGATTTCGCGCACTGGTTTGCAATGACAAATGCCCCATCACATCCAATAAACTGTTCATCGGGATAGCTTGATCTTGCAAGGCTTCTAAGACCATATCCTGCATTTGCTCAGTCAGCGCGTACATTTGCAATAAACGTTCACCAAAGACAGTCAACTTAGCACCGCCGCCGCCTTTACCACCCTTCTCACTGTGTACCACGGGTTCAGGCAAGCGGGTATTCATGTCTTTAACCGAATCCCACGCCGTCTTGTAACTCATGCCTGCAAACTTAGCACCCTGACTAATCGAACCACAGGCTTGTATCTGTTGTAACAATAGGATCCGTTTAGGGTTAGCAAACACTTTATCTGCAACGGAAATGGTCAATAATGCTTTTAAATCCATGGTCTATCATCCGCTTAAAAATGAAGTCCATATTGTGCGTCATCAGTAAAACAATAACAACATAGGAGTATGTTTGGCTGAAAATAACAAAGAGTAAATTCGACAAAAAGGTGTGATCTGCACCGCAAATGGCCGGTATCGCGATAACATAAGGAAATATCATTCTCTTTAACGGTAAACATTGCTCGATATATGAAAAAATATTCTCCCCATATAGGCGTACAGTAATGTTATCAACGTAAAGAAGCGTCTATTAACGTTAATAAGAGTCTACTAACGTCAAATTAAGTGTTGCTGAAGTAATTTGTCAGCACCAATGAGGGATAGCGAATGAATCATCAATGGCAGCAATATAAACAACTCCTTAATACGTTTGTTAAACCCGCACTTGGTTGTACAGAACCGATATCGGCCGCATATGCCTCTGCGGTTGCAGCAAGTATGCTACCAGCAACACCAGAACAGATCACAGTTCACGTTTCAAATAACCTATATAAAAATTCGATGGGCGTATTTGTACCCGGCACTGGCAAAATCGGCTTAGCCATTGCTGCTGCAGTTGGTGCCATTGCCGGTGATCCAGATGCAGGACTAGAAGTATTAGCACAAATAACCCCACCGCAAGTGACACAAGCACAAGCCTTGATCGATGCGGGCAAGGTTATTGTTAAGCGTACCGATTCAAAAGAGTTTATTTACTGCCATATCGAAGCTAAATGTCGAGATTATGTTGCCGTTGTCGAGATCAGTGGTGGTCATACGAAAATAACCAAGACGACACTAAACGGTAAATTAGTATTCAGTAATAACAGCTGCACAGCCCAAAGTACCAGTAATATCGGTGATGATCTCGATATCACTATTCAAGGAATTTACGATTATGCGATGGGGGCTGACTTTGCCGATATCGACTTTATTCTGGACGCTGCGAAGTTAAACTCAGCCTTAGCCGATGAAGGATTGAACAATGCTTATGGTCTACAAGTAGGCCGAACTATAGAGCAGAATATCCAAAGTGGTTTTATGAGTGCCGACCTAAATAATACCATTATCATGCGCACGGCGGCTGCATCCGATGCTCGTATGGGTGGCGCAACATTACCCGCGATGAGTAATTACGGCAGCGGTAACCAAGGCATAGCCGCAACAGTGCCCGTCGAGATAATTGCTAAGCATTATCAGGCGAGTGATGAACAACTCGCCCGGGCGCTTATTTTAAGTCATCTTGGCGCAATTTATATTAAACAACATTATCCACCGCTATCGGCATTCTGTGGTAATACAGTCACCAGTGCGTCAGCTGCGATGGCGATGGTTTATCTTGCTGGCGGCAATTATGTACAATCATGCTATGCCATCCAGAATGTATTAAGTGACTGCTCGGGCATGGTCTGTGATGGCGCGAAATCGACCTGTGCGATGAAAGTAAAAACCTCGACGAGCAGCGCTGTCACGGCTTTCATGTTAGCGATGAACAATACCCAGGCGTTTGATCAAGGTATTATTGCCCATGATATTGAAGCTAGCATCCGTAATATCGGCATGTTAGTCACCAAAGGTATGGTCAATACCGATGTGACAATCATTAACATCATGTCCGCATAGCACGGATTAAAGACATAAATAACGTGCATAGTAGTACAACGGCTTAAGCTGAACTCCTTGCTACTAAGTTAGTACCAACTTTAAGAGTTGAATTACTCAGTTAATGAGAAAAAATAGCGCCAGCGGGCATATAAACGTATATAATCCTCGCGATTTATCTGGCCTACAGATATCGAATTAGCCTATTTTTTCTTTCATTCGGAGTAACAATGCAGAATCTATCTCCAAAGTCGTACCGACTGCCCCTCCAAAATAAATTGGTTGGTCTGTCAGTCATGATTATTATCGGGATAGTTGCGTTTGTATTATTTTTCTATCACTCTTTTTCAACCAGTTTAGAACAAGAAAAAAAAGCCCAGTCTAAAAACTTTATTGAATCCGCACTCGGTATTATCCAACATTTCCATCAATTAGAACTCTCAGAAAAGTTAACCACTGCAGAAGCACAACAGCTGGCGATGCATACGCTTGAATCAGCGACGTATGGTGATGATGGTTATTTTTGGATCAACGATAGTAACGGTAAAATTCTTATCCAGCCTTACATGCCTAATTTAGTCGGTCTGAATATGACAAACTGGGCCGATAGTACCGGTAAATATATTTTTCAAGAATTCGACCGAGAAGCGAGAAAAGGAGGTGGTTGGGTTTCTTATACTTGGCCTAAGTTAAACACTTCTGAAGAGTTCCCCAAAATATCTTACGTGGCCCACTATCCTGCTTGGGATTGGTTAATTGGTACCGGATTATATCTTGATGATATGAAATCCGATATTTTTTGGGCGGTATTGAGTACCTCAGGTGTCTTACTCTTGGGTTTCCTCATTTTTATCTTTACGATTATTGTCATTATTAACTATTTTGTACATCAGTTAAGTGAATTATCGATACGAGATTCGCTCACTAATCTGTATACAAAACGTTTCTTAAAAGAAATATCTCCAGCGCTATTGAATCATAACAAACTCACAGACCACCATCTTACTGCAATATTCATCGACCTTGACCATTTCAAGTCCATCAATGATCTGCATGGCCATGACAACGGTGACAAAGTACTGAAAAAAGTTGCCAAAATAATGCGTGAGAATGCAAAACAACGTCATTACTGTATGCGTTACGGCGGAGAGGAATTTGTCCTGATTGGCTTCTTTGAAAATGAAATGTCTGCCGTTGATATGGCTGAGACTATCCGTCATCAAGTTTCTGAAGTATGTTTTATAAATGACAATAATGAGTTTAGCGTCACATTAAGTGCAGGCGTTGCATTGCACAATAACCTTATCGACGATAGTTTTGCAAATACAGTGAAACGAGCGGATATGAAGTTGTATGAAGCGAAAACGGCAGGTCGGAATCGCGTTGTTGTTTAACTAAGCAATATAATCAATCTGTTACTTAATATTTCATTTCCAGTGTTTTTTCTCTAAACGATATATCCATACCTATCTGCCGCTAATAAGATGTTTCTCATTTAAAATTACGACATGGTGTTCTGATGAATAATATTGCAGCAAAGTCATACCACTTGCCAATCCAAAAAAAGTTGATTGGTTTATCTGCTGTGATCTTTACAGGACTCATTACTTTTCTATTATTCTTTTATATTTCCTTTTCAGGTAGTTTGGAAAATGAAATAAAAGCCCAATCAAAACACCTCACCGAATCAGCGTCAGGCATGGTCAGCTATTTTTATGACCTTAGCGCAACGGGTCAACTCTCTGATGAAGATGCAAAAAAATACGCCATGGAAGCGCTAAAGCACTCAACCTACAGTGATGATGGCTACTTTTGGATAAGTGGCCTCGATGGTGAAATTTTATTGCAGCCTTATAAACCAGAGCTGGTTGGATTAAGTTTATTAGATTGGCAATATCCCGATGGAACCACCCCTTTCCGCAACATTGACCGGAAAATACGTCAAGGTGGAGGTTGGGTTAACTACCTTTGGTCTAAAAATGATTCATTAGAACAGTACTCTAAGATAGCCTACGTGAGTTATTTTTCTCCCTGGGACTGGCTAATAGGCACTGGTATCTACCTTGATGACATGGAGCAAAATGTTTTTTGGACGGTGGTAAAAGCATCCGGAATATTACTTTTTGGTTTTGTGTTATTCATCGGTACTGCCATTGTGATTGTTAATTTCGTTGTCAACCAGCTCTCAGAGCAATCCGTCCGTGACACACTAACGAAACTTTATACCAAACGTTTTCTGGAAGAAGTGATTCCAGGTATGTTAGAAAATGAAAAACGCAATAACCGCACCCTAGCGGCGGTATTTATGGATATTGATCACTTTAAGGACGTCAATGATAGTTATGGCCATGACTGTGGAGATAAAGTGTTGCAAAAAATAGCCCAAGTCATGCTCGAAAACACCCGAAGCGGCGATTATTGTATCCGCTACGGCGGCGATGAATTTGTCATTATCGGTCCTTGTGATGATGATAAAAACGTTATAGCTGTCGTTGAGCGTATTCGCGAGGAGGCGGCCGCATTGGTTTTTTCACACCATGATATTGACTTTAAGGTGACGCTTAGCGCGGGTATAGCCTTATATGAAAACCATCATGATTCATTTGATGAGACGCTAATTCAAGCAGACATGAAGCTATACCAAGCAAAGAAAATGGGCCGTAATTGTGTCGTCGCTTAAACGACTACTATCCCTAATTAGAAATTAGCCTTGTTAATTTTCATTAACAAGGCTAAAATTTTAAAAATCGATATATAGCTTACTATACAGCGCTGTTCGCGTAAGTCTCAAGCTACAATAAAAATGCCGAAGGGATCGCTCATGATACAAAAATATCGCCATAAATTAAAACAACTCGCGACTATTATTTTATTGATGCTTAGTAGCAATGTCATTGCCGAAGAACGCGTGCTTATCTTTGCAGCAGCTTCATTAACCAATGCCCTGACAGAAGTAGGTATTACATTTAAAGCAGATCCAATAGCAAACCCAACAAAGATTAATCCGGTATTCTCTTTTGCATCGTCTTCAACCTTGGCAAGGCAAGTTGCCCAAGGTGCACCTGCGCAGATTTACCTATCGGCAAACCAAAAATGGATGGATTACTTAGTTGAACAAAAAGCGGTCGCCGCTGACTCTAGAGTCACCTTGTTGCGTAATTCACTGGTTCTCATCGCACCAAACAACAGCCTTGTAGATAACATCACATTAACCAAACATTGGAATATAACGCAAGCTGTTGGAGATAGCAGAATTGCAGTTGGCGATCCAGATCATGTACCCGCTGGTCGTTATGCCAAACAAGCACTAGAGAGTTTAGGCTTATGGCAGCAAGCGATGCCGTTATTAGCCCGTGCCAATAACGTGCGCGGCGCACTTGTCCTCGTCGAGCGTGGCGAGTCCCCGTTTGGCATTGTTTATGCCACTGATGCTCAAATCGCTAAAAAGGTAAAAACAGTGGCGACCTTCCCAGTAACGAGCCATAAGGCGATTGAATATCCGTTAGTCATGGTCAACCGTAACGCCAACGCTGCAACCACAAGCTTCTATCAATATTTACAATCAGACGCTGCACAAGCAATATTTGTCAAATACGGTTTTAAGGTACTCTCTATTTAAGGTCAACTCTATTTTAAGGTAAATAGCTTTGTTAAGTGATTACGAAATTGCAGCCTTGCTGCTGAGTTTAAAAGTATCCAGTGTGGCTGTGTTGTTCAGCCTGCCTTTTGGCATCGCTTGTGCGTGGATATTAGCCCGTTGCGAATTCCCAGGGAAATCGTTATTCGATAGCCTAATACATTTACCTCTGGTATTGCCCCCCGTAGTCATTGGCTATATTTTGTTAATCTCAATGGGTCGCCAAGGCAGCATTGGTGCAGTCCTTTATGATTGGTTTGGCTGGAGTTTTAGCTTTAGCTGGCGTGGAGCGGCACTCGCAGCGGCAATCGTGTCATTTCCGCTAATGGTACGCGCGATCCGTCTGTCATTCGAAAGTGTCGATATACGCTTAGAGCAAGCCGCACGTACCCTAGGTAGTAATCGCTTACGGGTATTTTTTACCATTACTCTACCGCTCACCTTACCCGGCATTGTTTCGGGTATGGTATTAGCCTTTGCCCGCAGTTTAGGCGAATTTGGTTCAACCATTACCTTCGTGTCTAATATTCCCGGTGAAACGCGGACGATTCCACTCGCCATGTACTCTTTTATTCAAACTCCAGGCGCAGAGCATGAAGCCGCACGCCTGTGCGTGATTGCGATCATCATTGCAGTATTATCATTAACCGCATCACAATGGTTAGCCAAAAAAGCCCAACAGCGAGTCGCGTCATAATGTTAACTATTAATATAAAGAAACAGCTTGGCGATTTAGACTTGCAAGTGAATACGACAATTCCGATGCAAGGGATCTGCGCGGTATTTGGTCGCTCTGGTGCAGGTAAAACCTCGTTGGTGAATATTCTCGGCGGGCTATCAACCCCAGATAATGGCCAGCTGACCCTAGGTGATACTCACCTTTATCACCAGCAACAAAAGATTAACCTGCCTCCTGAACGCCGCCGTATCGGTTACGTGTTCCAAGAAGCGCGTTTATTTCCCCACTACAGCGTGCGCGGTAATCTAAATTACGGTAACAAGGATAAAGACCAAGTTCACTTTAATACCGTGGTGAAGTTACTTGGTTTAGATGAATTGTTAAACCGTTATCCATCGACCCTTTCTGGTGGTGAAAAACAGCGCGTTGCCATTGGTCGCGCCTTGTTAACTCGCCCGCAAATGTTATTAATGGATGAGCCACTGGCCGCGCTAGATCTACCGCGTAAACGTGAGCTTATTCCTTATTTATTACAACTTGCTAAGACCCTTAATTTACCCATTATCTATGTAAGCCACAGTTTAGATGAGATCTTACAGCTCGCCGATACCATGCTGGTATTAGACAAAGGAAAAGTATTGGTGAATGGTCCCTTGCAAGACGTTTGGGACAGTCCAGAAATGCGTCCGTGGTTACCCGCCAAAGAGCAAAGCTCATTATTGATAGCGACGGTCACTGAATTGAATGAAGGCTATCGTATGAGTAAGTTAGCCCTCGCTGATGGTACTTCTCTGTGGATCAATGGTTTACCTTTACCTGTGAGTAGTAAACTACGCGTGCGTATTCATGCCAACCATGTATCCCTGTGTATTAACCGCCCGACAGACAGCAGCATCCGTAATATTCTACCGACGACGATCTCCGATATCATACACTCGGAATCAAGTGATAATGTGCAAGTTAAATTGGCGTTTGGTGCTGACCATATATGGGCCAATATCACCCGCTGGGCATGTGATGATTTAGCGTTAACAGTTGGGCAAGCTGTATATGCGCAGATCAAAGGCGTGAGCATGACCGAGAGTGAATTAGCACAGTCGTTTTGATTATGCTTTTCACCTTAGAACATGGTGATATTTTGCTATAATTAGGCTCTGGAACGCGAGTAATTTGTTCTTAAAATTGGTCGACTAAATAGATTCAATAACTTGAAAGCCGACTCTACAATTTAACAGATTTAAGAGGTACATAATTATGGCCAGGTATTATATTGATTGTCGCGATTACCCCGGTGAGGTGAAATGCTCAGTCGCACTTGCTGCAGATACCAAAGAAGAACTACTGCAAGCCGTTGTCGAACATGGCACCAAAGTACACGGCTACGAAGATACACCGGAATTCAGAGACAATATAACTAAAGAATTTAAAGAAGGTACCCCACCAATGTAACTTGGTAAGTGCACCAGGTGACAAGATAAAAAAGGCTGCATCCTGTTTAAATTTAAACAAAATACAGCCTTTCTCGTATTCTTTTATCAATCTAACTGCACGTAATTAATATAATCTCTAAAGTACACCGCTAAGCGAAAACCGACCATTATTGCGCGTTTCAATGATGCTATTATGAAAAATATCCTTTTTCAATTCAAGCTGACTCTGGTTAAATTTGATCCCTACTTTGCATTGATTAGCGCCTGCTTGAACACTAATAACTTGCCCTTCAAGTTCAGCTTGTTTATCTGAAGTAATTGATAGACTAATATTTATTTTATTGCCCTTAAATATATATATTTCTTTATTTTCAATAACTAAACCACATCCAGAAATAGAGAAATCCATCATTTTTGCTGAACATTGTTTTCCATTGCAGTTAATATCGACTGTATATACGGTATCAATCCGAGGTTGTTCGCGGATCTTATGGGTAGCGATGTTGACGGGCATATCAAGCGACAGCATTTTAACTGGTCGATATATGATGGTATTAATCTTCGTTTTAAATGCGACAATATCTCTGAAGCTGGTATCAGTAATAGCCCGAACAATAATATTAGCATTTTCTAGAAAAATTTTATCAAATCCAGAATCACGCCCCATCGGGTATTCGATCAAGATGAAAGCATCTTTTTTATAGCCAATTAAGCGAGATGTAGCTTGCGATTTTGTGCCATTAGGGAAAGTAACTTCGATTAGCAAGCGCATGCCAATGTGCATTAATTTAAGCGCATCAACATCTAATTCAGCTTGAGCAACGTTCATATTTAACATCTTTACAGCGTTTAACTTCGAGACTGGGATAATAGCTTTTATCACTACCTTTATCAAAACTTTCAGCGGAACATCACAAATTGACCCTATTAAAATAAACACTTCCCCTTTAATATATTAAATACTCTCCATCACCAAGAAGAAGCGGATAACATGCCAAACAACCTTTCTATTCGCGCTTATACCAGCCAAATACGCAGTCATTTTCATGAGTTCCATCAGTTAGTGTTGCCGTTACATGGCGCGATTGATATTAAGGTTGGCGATTACACCGGTAAAGTTAGCTTTGGTGATTGCGTGATCATTAAAGCAGGACAACAACATGACTTTCGAGCTGATGATGCTGCTCGTTTTATTGTGGTTGATATGGAAAATTTCCCCGATAATATTACCGGATCAAGTATTGCAAAATTCTCAATCAACCCGCCCCTGCTTGCTTATATACAGTTCATCGACAAACAGCTAGCGCATCAAGTAAACAAGCAACTTGAATCCACGGCTTTTGCATTGTTTTATCAACTCCTTGCTCAGCAATCATGTAATGAACGTATTGACCCTCGAATTGCCGAGGTTATCCACTTCATCAAACAAGATGTCAGTGTGCTATTTAGCATCGAACAGTTAGCTAAAATTGCGTGTTTAAGCACCAGCCAATACAAAAATTTATTCAAACAGAATATAAATATGACTACGCATAAATACATCACCCAACTGCGTATGGAAAAGGCCTCTGCACTGCTCGCTCATACCGATCTGCCTATTCGTATTGTCGCAGAACAAGTCGGCTATCAAGACCTGTCCGCCTTTAGTCGACGTTTTTCGAACTATTTCGGCCAATCTCCCAAAGCATTCAGCTATTAGTTAGCTATCTATAAACAAGCAGCGTTTCAGTCAATAAAATCGTCCTTTCAGCAAACTGATCTATATGTTTAAGGTTTATTATCATGTTATTAAAATTACTTAAGGATAATAAGTCATGGCTACATTATACGGTTTGATGGCAATAGGATTATGGGGCACTTTAGCGCTATTAGGCACAGTTACGGCTAATATCCCTGCATTTCAATTACTCTCACTGTGTTTTACTATCTCCGCAATCATTGTCGTTATCAAACGAATCGCGATTAAAAAGCCCATATTTACCAAACCATCGTTAACCCTAACGCAGTGGCTGCTTGGCATAATTGGGCTGTTTGGATTTCACTTCTGTTATTTCATGGCGCTTAAATTCGCGCCAGTTATCGAGGTCAGTTTAATTGTGTATCTGTGGCCATTATTGTTAGCTACGCTTGTAGCGAACAAACAAAGTCGATTCAGAGCACTCATCGGCGGCAGCTTAGGCTTTATCGGAATCGCTTTCATTATCGTTGGTAATGGTGAGCTAACCTTAAATAGCGACTATCGAATTGGTTATGTTCTTGCTGCTATTTGCGCTGTTATTTGGGGCAGCTATTCATGGTTCTTATCAACATCAAACAACGACGTTGAAGACATCGCTTGGTTATCTGCAGCCGTTGCATTATTAGCATTACTCGCGCATTGGCAATTTGAAACCAGTGATTGGAGTTTTAGCCTGTCGGAATGGGGCGGAATATTATTACTCGGGTTAGGTCCTGTCGGCGGCGCGTTTTATTTATGGGATATAGCGTTAAAAAAAGGTAACCAGCAATTGTTAGCGTCATTAAGTTTTAGCACACCACTCATTTCATCTGTTATTCTCGCCATTGCAGGCTTTAACGCTTGGTCTGCTAACATCATCATTGCACTCGCGTTAATATTATCAGGAGCGATTATTGCTAATACGAAGAAAAAACGAGTGTTTGGTGATGTCCATATATAGGCGAACATCACCCCTCAAGTTGATTACGCATTAATATCTCTTTTCAATAAAATATTAATGCGTCATTTAGTCTCAGTACAAATCATTGCCAGCGAGTGAAGATCCTTCATCTCTCGCTGACGCGTTAACTTAAGCTCCTGAACATGTCACAGGAGTCCAGAACCAAGATGTTGCGGTTGGTACTTCCCAAGTACCAGGGCTATTTTTAGCTTCGTAGCACGAGCCTTGATACGAATATACTTCACCGTTAGAGACTTGAGTCGAACCCGCAACAAATAGTGTTTCAGTAACAACCTCATCGACAACACATTGACCGTCGACAAGCGAAGCGCCTTCTTCACAAACGATTGGGTCTACAACACATTCACCGTTTACAATAGAAGAACCGTCTTCACAAACTAAGCCTTGAGCGTGACCAGTAATCGTGACTGTTTTTTGAGATAAAGTGCCTTCATTATCTGTTGCTTTGAATATAACAGTGTTGCTACCAACCGTTACCACAAAGCTGCCTGAGTAAGTTGTAGCATCTTGAGTCACGGTTTGACTTACACCATTAACAGTGACTTCAACAGTGGCAACTGATTTATCATCCGTAATTAATGCTGAGAATTGAGCCGTATCACCTTCAGTGTGTGCCACTGAACCAGATGGAGATGTAATGCTAATGCTCGGCGCTTCATTCGTGATGATGTTACCAGACCAATTCGTTTGACCTTGTGGGTTATTTACAGCTTGATTCATCGCGTTTAAGATATCGCCGTTACCATCACCATCGATTTCCCATGAGAAGATACCACCAAGACCTAGGCTCTTAAGGTATTCACCTTTAGCAAGTACTGAGCGAGGCGTATCATATGTCAATAATGTACTACTCACTTCATCCCAAACAAATGATGCTTTAGCTATTTCATCCCAACCTATGATTGCATTTGGGTTTGACTCTAGGAATTTAAGGACACCACGATAATCCATGATGCCAGCTTCCCAAGCCCAAGCTGCTTCGTTTACGTCTGTACCATCGCCACCAAGACTACCGTTAAATGGACTACCTTCGGAAGAATCTATGTGTGAACCGATAGCGCCGATTGGGTTACCATTTTCAGCGACAACATCTTGCCAACCACGAGCATACATTGCAGCACCAACAACTAATTTCTTAGCTGGAACACCTTGCGCGAGTAAAAGTTTAGTTGCGTTATCTAATGTGTATTCAGGTTTCCCAGCAAACTCGCCAGCACCGTTACATTTGTCAGCTGAAATGTGGGCGCCACAATAAATACCTGTTTGGTGACCCGTATTTGGACCCCATGCACCGTAGAAGTCGTAAGACATCATGAAAATATTATCCATGTACTGTGAAGCAGCACCATAATCAACATCTTCGATCTTGTCGTAACCAACACCGATTGCAGATGTAAGTTCATATTTACGACCATATTCAGCTTCAAGTCCATCCAACATTGCACGTAATTCTTGCATTAATGCGACGTAAGCTGGGCCGTCTTTTTCTGGATCTCCTAAGCTTGCATTTGCACCGTCACCACCTGGGAATTCCCAATCAATATCGATACCATCGTAGAATTTCCACGTTTTTAAAAATTCTTTTGCTGAAGCGACAAATACATCACGGTTTGCTTTTTCAGTGAAACCGAAGAATGGGTCAGATAATGTCCAACCACCGATAGATGGAACAATTTTAATGTGTGGATAGGCTTTTTTAAGCGCCATTAAGCCACCGTAAGTACCTTTACCTATTTCTAATGAACCCACTTTTTTACCGTCTAAACGTGTTGCAGGTTCACCGTAAGTAGAGTTCAGAGCAGCCCATGTATCATGAATAACAACAGAGTAATCAGGAAGGCCTGCGCACATCTTTTGTAATAACTCATGGCCTGATGGGTTTGGATCTAGTAAAGATTTATTATCACCTGTACCACCACAAATTGGAATGAAACCGTAGATGATGTGCGTTAGGTTATTAGCAGGAATGTCGTTAACGTTGTATTTACGACCGTACACTCCCCATTCAACGAAGTAAGTACCGACAATATTATCTTTTTGTTGTGCGTAAGGCGTGTTCGCCGGATCAGTCGTCATTGGCAGGTCAGCTTTTAAATGCGAACCGTCTGTATCCGAGATTAATAGTTCAGTCGTTGCGCTTTCGCTGCAGCCATCGGCGTTACATAAACGCACAACCATGTCTTTTAAACCACCTTCAGTGAAAGATAAAACCGTACTTTTCCCTGTACCTGAACCAGACATCATGATTTCACCGTTAACTTCTACTTCCCATTTTGTCGCTTTATCGCCAGACCAAACATTCCAAGAAACAGGTACTTCAACAACGTCAACACGTGTATACATGTCTTTATAACTAACGACTGCATCAGTATTAATTGTTATAAAACCTAATTTGGAATAATCGGCCCACGCGATTGATGGTGCTTGAGGTGCTGCCGCAAGTACAGGTGCACTAATTGCCGCTACTATCGCTAACTTAAGCGAACTTTTTAAAAATATTGATTTCACAAGAACTCCATGTATTAAATTAGAAAGTCGAAAATAGGCGTAATTACATACAACATGTATTGACGGATATTCAAACAGTAATCATGCCTGTCAAGATCAAACCTCTCCAGAGGTTTATATAAAAGCTACTTTCAATTGTTAATTTGCGCAACAAAAAAAAGAACACGAAAACAACAAAGTTTGAGTTCTATCAAACAATACGGTCAGACCAGTATATTTTTAATTATTGAAATAGTTAAATAATGGGTAATGTTAATCCCGAATCAACCTTCTACAAAAAGAGAATAACACACTTTGAAAACAATAACTTACAAGAAACCTCACCATCATTTATAGCAAAAAAACCAGAAGGAGGTGAGATGAAACAACTTTTCTGTTATTTCATCTCACTCAAATTTATACCTGTCATGGAGGTCCGTCTAATTGTTTTTTTATGGCCATTATTAACAACACTGCTAATAAACAAAGTCGATTAAGGTACTCATCGTGGGCTGTTTAGGGTCTCTCGGCGGCAAGTTTAAACACTTGGTCTACTAACATCATCATTGCACTCGCGTTAATATTATCCGGTGCAATTATTGCTAATATGAAGCCAAAACCAGTCGCTATAAAGCTCTAACAGTAGATAGTCTAAGTAAACCCAAGTTACTGCAATTTTTGTTTACGGTAACTTGTTAAACAAACCACATTATCAGGTATCGCTTTGTGCTCTTGTTTACTATCTTCAACTGACTTTGGATAAGGGCTGGGGAAATGACCGTTGGGTGTATCGGGATAACTATCACGGGCCAAACCTTTGGCAAAACGAAATAAAGTATCTTCAAGCATACGTACGACTGGAACAAAACGACCATTACGCCCTTCTTTGGCGATACGTTTACGTATTTCATTAATGTGCATAGACAAACCATACGCTTCATCATCGTTATAAGCCGTGACATCATTATTATCACCACTTTGACGGATCCAAGACTCTGTATCGCTGACATGACGGTTCACACTTAAGTCTGTATTTTTAAACCAACAAAATCCCTCTGTTTCGCTGAGAAATTGCGAGGTAACTATGTCAGCAACAGACTCTTCAATCGAACCACTGTGCAGCATTAGATTAACCATTTCAATAAATAATCGCCCTAAAAACATCTCTTCAAATTCAGCTTGAGTGGGTGGTGCAAGATTGGGAAAGATCATCACATAACGGCTGCGGGCTTCCACCGCGATAACGGTATAATAGTGAGACTGAACATTGTTTTTAATCACATGGCACTGCCAAGCAAGCGTCTCGACATCAGTAGTGATCGTTTGTTTTCCAATCTTTTTACCGTCGACACTAGGTATTCTGATTAAGTCCAGCTTCATCCATTTACACAGCGCATTACTTGCTGATATTTGAATCTTCATAATAAAGTCCTGTGCCTTATTCAATACTAAATAATTCTATCGTTAATCAATATAATAACACCTAGGTTGACAGCGCCAAAGGATAGCACCCACGAATTGCAGTGTTTAAACCATACTGCTAAACTACGTCATTAAATCACTTCGTATAATCCCAATAATATGGTTTGGGAGTTTCTACCAAGATCCTTAAACTCTTGATTATGAAGTCTGTAACTTTAAAACCTAAAAAAACACATAAAGGTAGAGACTCATGAATTACTTTGACTTACCGAAAATTGACCTACATTGTCACCTAGACGGCAGTGTTCGCCCAGAAACAATCATTGCGCTTGCAGCTGAACAAAACATTACCCTACCAAGTAACGACATTGAAGCGATCAGAACTTTAATGATCGCACCTGAGACATGTACAGATCTTGGGGAATACCTGCAACGTTTTGACTTACCGTTATCAGTGATGCAAACAGCGGAAGGTATTGAGCGCATCTCTTTTGAAGTATTTGAAGATGCAGCACAAGAAAACGTGAAATACCTAGAAGTACGTTTTGGTCCAATGCTACACCTTGAACAAGGTCTAACCCTTGAGCAAGTATTTGATAGTGTTGTTGCGGGGATGAAACGTGCAGAAGCCATGTATGACATCAAAGGTAACTACATTTTATCTATCTTACGCCACATGCCAAAAGATAGAATTAAAGAAGTGCTGGATACCGCAGCTAAATACTTAAACGACGGTATTGTGGCATTCGATTTAGCAGGTGGTGAAGCACCAGGATTCTGCGCTGAGTTTGTCCCTTACGCACAATACGCTATTGAAAAAGGTTACCGTGTAACGATTCATGCTGGTGAGCAAGGTGTGGGTCAAAACGTATTTGATGCAGTATCATTATTAGGTGCAGAACGTATTGGTCATGGTATTCATATTACTGGCCATGAAGATGCGTACAACCTTGTTAAAACCCAGAACATTGCATTAGAAACCTGTCCGAGTAGTAATGTTCAGACTAAAGCGGTTGAAAACTTAGCCAGCCATCCTGTTAAAGCCTTCTACCAAGACGGTATTCAGATCACCATTAATACTGATAACCGTACTGTGTCAAATACCACCATGACAGATGAAGTACGTAAAGTGATGGAAGAGTTTAACTTAAGCCGTGAAGACTACTTCAACATTTACAAGATCAGCATTGAACATGCGTTCGCATCTGACTCTGTAAAACAGCATTTATCGACGTTTGCTGAATAAAAGAACTTAAGCTTCTTGTTCATCAATCAATACAGAGCATAAACAGCTAGCATCAATAATTACTACCAATAATAAGCATCAAGGCGGGCAACAAACCCGCCTTTTTAATGCCTGCGACTTGTTAACGAGCCTTCAACATCAGCACTCAATAGCATGCCCAGCATCTAGCGCTGCATCCAATAAATGCTGACCTATTAACAAGTCCTGCACCGCAATACCCGAACTATCAAAAATAGTAATATCTATATTATTGATACGCCCTTGTGCTCGCCCCGATAAGACCTCACCAATCATGGTTAATTTATTGCTAACCACGTCTTTGTCAGCGTGCTGGAACTCGCCAATCACTACCGACTGCGACGTAAAATCACAATATAAATCAGCGTTATCAAACAAGGCCGGAGGTAATTCTTGCTTACCTTTGGTATCGACACCCATTGCCGAGATATGTGTACCCGCTTGCACCCATTCTGCAGAAAACAGTGCTTCACGAGCCGTGGTCGCGGTAATGATAATATCCGCAGCGCGACAAGCCACTTCAGCCTCTGTTACTTGGGCGTTAATCCCCACAGCCGCTAATTTATCGACCATAGCTTGTGCTTTATCATTATTACGGCCAACAACCATTACACTACGAATATCACGTATCCGACAAACCGCAACACATTCATAAAACGCCTGATGACCAGTACCAAAAATAGCTAAACAACGCGCGTCTTCACGTGCTAATACCGATACTGCAACTGCATCTGCTGCTGCCGTACGGTAGGCATTTACAGTACTGCCTTCAATCACTGCATCCAAACGCCCGGTTTCTTGATCTAATAAAAAGATCGTCGATGCATGACAAGGGATATTTTTCTCAATATTACCCGGCCAATAACTCCCGGCCTTCCAACCCACTAACTCTGCTGTATTGGCTGATTTAAGCGAAAAAATACTGTTTTCAGCATGCCCCTCTGCGATCACAACAGGGAATAACTTCGCTTGCTCACTTGCAGCAATAAACGCAGCTGATACCGCGTTAAACGCCAGCTCATGACTTATTAATTGACTCGATAATGCTTCACTCATGTATTTCATATTGTTTAAATTTTCCTATCTGTTTACTGTGATTAGATGACTACCAACCCTGAATGCGAGCCCAATAATCAAGTTCAATCTGCACGGGATCTGCAACGTAATAACCCGCGTGCATAGCTGCAGTAGCGCAAGCATGATTGGGCAAAATGCGTAGCTGCGTGCCTACCGCTATATCGGATAGTCTTAATCCATCATTCATGCCATCAGTTATGCGATCAATATCGCTACCAACCGCAGCAATAATGCCATGTTCCTGATTGGCTCCGATAACCTGTAAACCGGGAATAATGTTGCCTTCGCTATCGCACACTAAGCCATAACCACAGTCCTGACGTTGCGACTGCGTGCCGCGATCTTGCGATAGTGACATCCAGCCGGCATCAATAAACAACCAGTCTTTCTCTTCGTTATGACCAATCACACTGGTGACAACCGATAATGCAATATCATCCGGTTTACACACGCCAATGCCCGCCATCACTAAATCAAAAAAGGTATATACCCCCGCTCTGACTTCAGTTACCCCATCTAGGTTCTCGGCAAAATGTGCAGTCGGTGTCGAGCCAACGCTTACCACAGGACAAGGCAATCCGCTTGCAATCAGCTGAGTGGCTGCAATCACCGCGGCATGACGTTCACCTTCAGCTGCCGCGACTAGCGCCGCTTTATTAAAGCAATCATAGGATTCACCGGCATGGGTGAGTACACCACGCAACTCAGCACCACCTTGATGCAGGATCTTTCCGATCTCGACTAAACGCGTATCGTCAGGTTGAATACCACCGCGATGACCATCACAATCAATTTCCAATAATGTTGGGATCTTGATGTTTTGTGCCTGACAAAATGCAGTTACCGCTTGAGCCTGTGCCACACTATCAAGCAAAATACTGATATTGATACCTTTATTAAGCAATGCTTGAATACGCGGTAATTTTTGCGGGGTAATACCGACGGCATAAGTAAGATTGGTATAACCCGCGTCTGCAAATGCTTCCGCTTCTTTAACGGTCGAAACCGTGGCTGGCGAATCAAAACCTTCTAGTACATGTTTGGCTCCCGCAATGGATTTAACGGTTTTTAAATGCGGTCTTAATATCACATTATGCGGAGCTAATTTTGCTCTTAAGAAAGCCACATTGGTATCAAACTTGGCTTTATCGACCAACAAAAAAGGCGTGTCTATCTTTGCTAAGCTTGTTGTGATTGACATATATTTTCCAATTGGCATTGTTTGTTCAATTAACGTAATTTTTTCAATTAACATAATGCACGTTCCTTATACTCACTCTACTAGGTTATCAACAGGGTTACCTGCTTGGTAATGTACGCATTGTGATGTATCTGGATTTAGAATAATATTAACCATTACTAACTATCATATTAGGTTTGAACTTAATGCTCACCAGCGAAGATTTACGTTTTTTCTATGCTATCTCAACTCAACCGTCTTTAACTGCGGCTGCGCGTAAGCTTAATGTGACGCCGCCGACAGTGACTCAACGCCTGCAAGCAATTGAAGCCAAAGTCAGCGTTAAATTGGTACAACGCCAAGCTCGTGGCATAAGCCTGACCGAAGAAGGCTATTTACTGCAAGATAAAGCCCGATCCATCCTTGCTGAAATGGATCAACTGCAGACATTAATGGCCAGTAAAAAGAACCTGATCAATGGCACACTAAAAGTATTAGCACCCTTGGGTTTTGGCAATGACTACATTGCGCCCTTGGTTGGTGAGTTTCAACAGCAACACCCAAATCTAGCCGTCGAGTTAGAACTCTCGGACAAGCCAAGCTGGGCGGAAAGCCACAGATGGGACATCATCATCTATATTGGTGAGTTACGGGATTCGACATTGAAGCTGGCGATGCTGGCACCTAACCAGCGTTTTCTTTGCGCCTCGCCTGATTATTTAAAAAAACATGGCACGCCGAGATCACCACGGGCGTTACGAGACCATACTTGTATTTCATTACGTGAAAACAGTGAAGATGTGACATTATGGCGTTTCACCCATACTGCTGGTGATGGTGACAGTGAAGAACAAGAGTCAATTCGCATTACCCCAACCCTCACGAGTAACGAAGGTAGTGTAGTTAAAAACTGGGCAATTGCTGGCAGCGGCATCATCATGCGCTCAGAGTGGGATGTACAACCCGAATTAAATAGTGGTGCACTGGTGCGGTTGCTACCAGATTACAGCTTACCGAGTGCCGATATTGTGGCCTTGTTAGGTACCGATACCCGTGCTCGTTCAGCCAGAACAACACATTTTTTACAACTACTCAAAGATCGTTTTGCACAGCAACCTTGGCTAAAAAAGTAGTCATTTAAGATCAAGATAACAACACAAAAGTAGATCATCATGGAAATCGTATTTTTAGGTACATCGGCAGGTACACCGAGTAAAACCCGTAATGTATCGGGCCTGGCTATTCACCGGGTTAATTCCAAAAAGTGGTGTTTAGTTGACTGCGGTGAAGGTACGCAACATCAACTGTTACATACCAAACTGTCTTTAACACAATTACAGGCGATCTTTATTACCCACATTCATGGCGATCATTGTTATGGTCTACCCGGGCTATTAGCCAGTGCCGCAATGCAAGGCAGGACAGAGCCACTTTGGATTGTTGGACCATCAGAAATTCAAACCTTCATCAAGCTTATGCAAACGTCTGTGCACCTCAATTTAAACTATGAATTAAAGTACAAGTGTATTGATGAGCCAAATAATACCCTGGATGACTTAGCCATTGAGTTTGATGTAGAGACGATTGAACTCTCTCACCGAGTGCCCTCTGTTGCTTACAGTTTCAGTGAAAACAGATTAAGTAATAAGCTCGATGTCGATAAGTTAGAACAAGACCAGATCACTCGTGGGAAACTTTGGGGGAGTTGCAACAAGGGGTAGATGTGCAACTCGATGACGGCCGCATTATTTGTGCTCAAGATTACTTACTACCGATTCAAGACCCCCGAAAAATTATCATCTCAGGTGATAACGATAATCCATCACTGCTCACTCAAGTAGCCAAAACCGCAAACGTATTAGTGCATGAAGCAACGTATACTCAAGATATCGCCATCAAAGTAGGTCCGGGGCCACAACACAGTTACGCGAAACTTGTTGCTCAGTTTGCTAACGAGATAGGACTTGATAACTTAGTGCTAACCCACTTTAGCCCACGTTATCAAAACGCGATAAACAGCAGCCCTTCCATCTTCGATATCGAAAACGAAGCACGTACTGTTTATAGTAGAAATCTGTTTTTAGCCAATGACTTTGACCGCTATACCTTAAACAAACAAGGCGTACTAACAAAAAGTACTGGCTAACTATTAACTAACACCGCTACTGACAAGGAGTCATTACAGGTACTTGCTCTCTTTGCTTTATGTCGTGCCACACCAACGGCGCGACAATAACAAACAACACAATATTAGATAAAGGTAACGCTAGCCAGATACCATTAACCCCTAACCACTGTGGTAGGAAATACAAAAATGGTAATTGAATTAGCATATTACCGACCGATATCGCCAAGGCTTTAGCACCCTGACCTATCGCCATAAAATATACAGATGCCAACACAATAATACCATCTAAAAACATCGCGAATAAATGTAGATGAATACCATTTTTAGCTGCTGCAATCAGCGCTGCACTCTCACTGGTGAAATAGTCACTGGTGAACAAACGAATAATCAGATTAGGCATGACATTTAAGATCACGATAAAGCCAACACCTGTAATAACCGTTACTTTTATCGACATTAACAGCATTTTTTTGATATTTTCAAACTGCAGGGCACCAAAATAATAACTCACTGGTGGCTGCATACCTTCCGCGATCCCTTCTGCTATCAAGTAATAAACCGTCATAATGTAACCTACAATAGCAAACGCCCCCACCGTCACCGACGTACCGTATTGCATAAATAAACGATTATGCAATGCAAACACAAAACTGGTGTAGACATACATCACTAATGCTGACGCGCCCAAGCTCATAATCTTTGTCACCATACGCGGATCAATCATGATAACGCTTCGATCAAATTTTAACCTTGAATACTTTGACAGAAAATAAACAATACCCACGATACAAACGATCGACTGAGCGATGATTGTCGCCAACGCGGCGCCTTCAAGTTGCCACTGCCACAAACCAATAAACACATAATCGAGCACAATATTCAATAACGCCCCAAGGATCATTAACGCCGTCGCGACATTTGGACTTTCATCGTTACGTATTAACATCGGAATTGCTGCAGCCATGATAGTTACAATTGTTGCATTGGCGAAAACAGTGACATAATTTAAGCCAAGCTCAAAAATAACACCTTTACCGCCTTGAACACGGAGTAAATCGGCTCCCCACAATGACAACGCAACGCCCGAGAACAGCGC
>NZ_ABCQ01000012.1 GCF_000170855.1 Moritella sp. PE36
AAAACTGTCAGGTATGACTGGTACAGCAGATACTGAAGCCTTCGAATTCCAATCTATCTATAGCCTCGAAACAGTGGTAGTGCCAACCAATAAACCAATGACGCGTAAAGATTTTGGTGATCTGGTTTATCTGACTGCTGCGGAGAAGCATGTTGCGATCATTGAAGATATCAAAGATTGTGTAGCAAGAAAGCAGCCAGTGCTAGTGGGTACAGTATCAATTGAGAGCTCTGAACTACTTTCTAATTTACTGAAAAAAGACAAGATCAAACATAACGTATTGAACGCCAAGTTCCACGAACGTGAAGCTGAAATTGTTGCCGATGCGGGCCGTTCTGGTGCGGTTACGATTGCGACCAACATGGCCGGTCGTGGTACCGATATTGTGTTAGGTGGTAACTGGCAGACTGAAATTGATAATCTGAAGAATCCAACTGAAGCGCAAATCGCACACATTAAAACGGAATGGCAAGGTCGTCATGATACAGTATTGACTGCGGGCGGTTTACACATTATTGGTACCGAGCGTCACGAGTCTCGTCGTATTGACAACCAATTACGTGGTCGTTCTGGTCGTCAAGGTGATGCAGGTTCAACGCGTTTCTATCTCTCTATGACCGATCCGCTCATGCGTATTTTCACCTCAGACCGTATCACGGGCATGATGAAGAAACTGGGCATGGAAGAAGGCGAAGCGATTGAGCATAAGTGGGTAACGCGCGCGATCGAAAACGCACAACGTAAAGTTGAAGGGCGTAACTTTGATATTCGTAAATCGTTACTTGAATTTGATGACGTAGCCAATGACCAACGTAAAGTGGTTTATGAGCAACGTAACGAGCTAATGGAAGCGGAAGACATCAGCGAAACCATGGTTGCGATCCGTGAAGACGTGATCAATGCGGTAATGGATGCTTACATTCCACCACAATCATTGCATGAAATGTGGGATATCTCAGGTCTAGAACAGCGTTTACGTGCTGATTTCATGCTGGAATTACCTATTCAGCAGTGGCTCGATGACGATACTAAGTTATACGAAGAAAAGATCCGTGAACGTATCATGACAGCGGCTAATGAAGCTTACACAGCAAAAGAAGATGCTGTGGGTGCACAAGTTATCCGTCAGTTTGAAAAAGCAGTGATGTTACAAACACTTGATGGTTTATGGAAAGAGCATTTAGCGGCAATGGACCATTTACGTCAAGGTATTCATTTACGTGGTTATGCCCAGAAAAACCCGAAACAAGAATACAAGCGTGAGTCGTTTGAACTGTTTACTGAAATGTTAGAAAACTTGAAATCAGATGTGGTTGGTGTGGTTTCTAAAGTGCAAGTGCAAGCGCCGGAAGACGTAGACGCAGTGGAAGCACACCGTCGCCGTGGCGAGTCATTACCACAGAATATGAATCACGCAACAGCTGAAAACCAGCTAGCAGATAAATCGGCAACGGCTGAAGCAGAAACATTTGTACGTCAAGGTCATAAAGTAGGTCGTAATGATCCTTGCCCTTGTGGTTCCGGTGCTAAGTTTAAACAGTGTCACGGAAAATTGAAGTAATAACGAACGATGGCTATTAACTATAGCCACTAGTCGTTATTAATTAAAATAGAAAGCGCTAAAACAGCAATGTTTTAGCGCTTTTTGTTAATTAAATTTAATATAACTATCCAATAAGAGAACTCATAATGAAAGTCGTTCATGTCGCTGCCGGTATTATCGTTCGTGATCAGCAAGTCTTTATCAGTAAACGTAGCTCAGCGCAGCACCAAGGTGATAAATGGGAATTTCCAGGTGGTAAGGTTGAGTCTGGTGAATCTGTGCTTGAGGCGTTAACCAGAGAGCTGAAAGAAGAAGTTAACCTTGATGTGATCAATGCGCAGGCATTTCATCAGTTAGAATTTGATTATGGCGATAAAATCGTGCAATTAGATTTCTATCTTGTCGATAAGTTTGAGGGTGTCGGCAGGGGACTTGAAGGGCAACAAACGGCTTGGGTAAATATAAGTGAGTTAGCGGATTACAATTTCCCTGCAGCAAATCAAATTATTGTCGAGATGTTAATGGCTCAGTTTTCCTGAGCCATACATACCCAATCTACTTCAAAATGCACAATCAGCAAACCGAAAGGAGAGGATATTCAAGGCATGAAGTCGGGGATTTAGTTATTCTAAATCAAGACTTCATAACGCCGAAGATTCATTCTTTCGGCTTGCCCTACGGGAGGCGAGCAGGAATAACAGCACAGCGTTGCAATATTTAAAAATGGAATAACCATTATTGACATATTGCGCCTTGTTCTGATATCCCTGCTCGACTCTGATATAGCATCTTGAAGTAACTTGGGTATATCATCATGACTTAATCGAACTCGTAACCTTTAGGCTGTAATTCTTGTGGTGATACTTCTTCACCTGGGATGGCGCGTTCACCACTTGCCCATTCGCCAAGATCAATCAGTTTGCAGCGTTCACAACAAAACGGGCGGAATTCGCTAGTGGCAACCCATTCAACAGGCTTTTGACAGGTTGGGCAATTTACTTGCATGATTATTTCCTAAATAAACTGTACTTGAAAGTGGCTAGTCTGCCATGGCTATTGTCGCTAATTCAAGAAATTTCTGATGTAAAATCGTGGTGTCATGGATAAGTTGTTGGCGATCGTCATTCACGATGACTGAGTCTGCAGCTGCAAGGCGTTGTTCACGCGTTGCTTGTGATTGTAATATCGCCTCGACTTGTTCTACAGAGACGTTATCGCGGGCGATAGTCCGTGTTATCTGTACTTGTTCTTCGACATCAACAACCAGTACATGATCGCATAGCGTGGTGAGCTTGTTCTCAACTAACAATGGCACCACTAACAAGGTATAAGGAGAATTACTGGCGGCTAATTGGGCTAATAATTCAGCACGTATCATCGGGTGTAATAAATTATTTAACCACTGTTTATTAACATCATTTGAAAATATTTTTTCACGTAATAACGCGCGATTTAAGCTGCCGTCATCTTGCAATATCTGTTCACCAAAATGCGCGCTTATCTGTTTTAATCCATCACTGTCTATTGCCACCACTTCTCTGGCGACAATATCAGCATCGACTAAATTAATACCTTGAGCTGCAATAAGATCGGCGACCGTGGTTTTACCTGATGCGATCCCACCTGTTAATCCAACAACATACATAGCGCTTACCTTAACAAGTTAAATAGAGTGTTAATAAACAAAATTAACTAAATAAAAATCAACTAATTGGTCGCCCCAGATAAGGTATAACCAACCCGCAATTGCCAGGTAAGGACCAAATGGAATAGGGTTGCCTTTAGCATGTTTTTTTAATGCTATTTGGGTAATACCAATAATTGCGCCTGCAAAAGAAGATAACAGTACAATGGCTAAAATTGATTGCCAGCCGAACCAAGCACCAAACGCAGCTAATAGTTTGAAATCCCCATAACCCATGCCTTCTTTGCCGGTGAGTAATTTGAAACCCCAATACACAGACCACAGTGATAAGTAACCAACGATAGCGCCGATGATGGCATCGGATGGTGTTACCCAAGCATAATTAACGTTAAGAAATAGACCTAACCACAATAATGGTAGCGTCATTTGATCGGGTAATAACATTTTATCAATGTCGATAAAGGTCAGTGCGACTAAGGTCCAGGTTAAGATCAATGCTCCGGCTAATTGAATGCCGTAGGGTATATACATGGCGACCACGAGCGATAATAACCCGGTTAATAGCTCAATACTTGGATAACGTGCTGAAATCGGATTGGCACAATTACTACATTTACCTCTTAATACTAGCCAGCTGATCACGGGGATATTTTCTAATGCCGTAATTTGATGATCACACTTAGGGCAAGCAGAGCGGGGTAACAACAAGTTAAATTTAGTTGTTTCAGATCCAGATGCAGATTTTGGTACTGTGGTTTTGCATTCATCACTGAAATAAACCGTGCACTCTTGTTTCCACTCGCGCTCCATCATGATGGGTAAGCGGTATATCACCACATTTAAGAAACTACCCACTAACAGACCGAGAAGGGCAACGGATAACCATAATAGCCAAGGGGTGAGTTGAAAAAGAAGCGCTAAGTCTTGCATGAAAATTACCTGTACGAATCAAATTGATATACCCAAGTTACTGATTGTGTATCTTGAAGTAGCTTGAGTATGGATAAATGTTAACTGAAATAAGATGATAGCAAACCCACTACTGAAAAGCTGTTAAAGCTTACCTAATCGCTTTTTAATTACATTTAGCCGCCCTAATTACATGATGCTACCCATTTTAAAGATAGGTAAATACATCGCAATCACCAGACCGCCAATGATGACGCCCAGTACCACCATGATCATCGGTTCGATTAAACTGGTTAAGCCATCGACGGCATCATCAACTTGTTGCTCATAAATATGTGCGACTTTGGCTAACATGTCATCGAGTGACCCTGACTCTTCACCGATCATCACCATTTGCGTCACCATGTCAGGGAATAAATTGGTTGAGCGCATGGCTATGTGCATTGGTAATCCGGCGATTACTTCATTACGCATTTCCATTACCGCATGTTTATAAACAATATTGCCCGATGCGCCTGCCGCAGAGGTTAGCGAGTCTACCAATGGAATACCGGCTGCAAATGTGGTTGATAGGGTTCTGGCGAAACGTGCTAACGCGCCTTTATGCATAATGGGTCCAATTGCAGGGATCTTGAGGATAGTGCGTTCGGTGATATGTTTGACTTTAATTGAACGTTTATTCGCTTTAAGGTAAATAATAGGTATCCCAAATAATACCCCGATCACCAAATACCAGAATTGACTGACGAAGTCAGAAATCGACAGCACAAACAAGGTGAAAGGCGGTAGCTCTGCGCCAAAACCAGCGAAGATGTCTTTGAACTGAGGGATCACATACAACAATAAAATAAGCGTCACCACAACTGCTACCGCGACCACCATAATCGGGTAGAACATGGCTTTTTTAATCTTCGATTTGAGTGCTTCGGCTTTTTCTTTATAGGTGGCGATACGATCGTAAATAGTGTCCAATGAACCAGATTGTTCACCTGCGCTGATCAAATCACAATACAAATCATCGAAATAAATGGGATGTTTGCGCAAGGTATCAGAAAGAGATGTACCGGTAGAAACTTCTGCTGCCACCTCGCCGATTAACGAGCGCATGGCGGGGTTGTCATTACTGCGGGCTATAATTTCTAAACTTTGCACTAACGGCACACCGGCATTCAGCATGGTGGAAATCTGTCGTGAAATGAGGGCTATGTCCATCGCTTTAATTTTCTTGCTACCGACAGAAAATAAACCCGTTGATTTACGCTTGGCTTTTAAAACATTGATACCCTGACGGCGAAGTTCAACCTTTAGGTTACTGATGCTTTCTGCTTGCATTTCACCACTGACTTTTTTACCTTTACGATTAACGCCTTGCCAGTGATACGGATAGCGCTTTTTTACTGCCGATGGTTTGCGATTATTGGTTGTTTTGGTTACTGCGACCATGATGCTATCCTTAGCGAATGGTGGACGATAAGATCCTTGTTAAACAGAGGGCTGCTTAGTGATTATTGCGTATTAATGACTGGTGATACGTTCGACTTCAAGCAAACTAGTGACGCCGTCGATGACTTTTCGTAATGCGGATTGTCGTAAGGTATCCATACCTTCCTGCTGAGCTTGATCGTGGAGTTCCATTGAGTTGCTGCCGGTTAAGATCATCCGTGCGATCGTATCAGACATAGGCATGACTTCGTAGATCCCCACACGGCCTTTATAACCCTTGGTGCACTGATTACAACCGACGGCTTTAAATGGTGTGATCCCTTGGTTAATTTGGTCTTGGGCAAAACCAAGTTTGGCTAATTCAGTTACCGGAATATCTTCCGGTTGTTTACATTCACTACAAAGCCGACGACCAAGGCGCTGGGCTATGATCAAGCTGACAGATGAACCAATATTATAAGCCGGCACTCCCATATTTGATAAACGGGTCAGGGTTTCTGCTGCGGAGTTGGTATGCAATGTCGATAATACTAAGTGACCGGTTTGCGCGGCTTTGATGGCAATCTCTGCCGTTTCTATATCGCGGATCTCACCGACCATCACCACATCTGGATCTTGACGTAAGAACGAACGTAATGCTACGGGAAAAGTAAGTCCTGCTTTGAGGTTGATCTGCACCTGATTAATGCCGCTGAGATTGATCTCGATAGGATCCTCGGCTGTGGAGATGTTACGTTCAACCGTATTAAGAATATTTAATCCGCTGTACAAAGACACTGTTTTACCACTACCGGTTGGTCCGGTAACTAGGATCATGCCTTGCGGCTTGGTTAGTGCTTTAAGATAGATCGCTTTTTGTTTTTTGTCATAACCGAGTTTATCAATATTGAGACTGGCTTGGTTGGAATCTAAGATCCGCATCACCACTTTTTCACCCCACATGGTGGGTAAGGTACTGACACGTAGATCAATGGATTTGTTTTTCGATAATTTTAATTTGATCCTGCCATCTTGTGGCACTCTGCGCTCGGCAATATCTAATTTGGCCATGACTTTCAAACGAGCAGAAAAGCGCATGGCTAAGTTAACCGGTGGCGATACCATTTCATGTAAGATACCGTCAATACGAAAGCGCACTCGATATTTAAACTCATAGGGTTCGAAATGAATATCAGAGGCGCCTTTTTTGATCGCATCGAGTAGAATTTTATTAACGAATTTAACGATTGGCGCGTCATCAGCGCTATCTTTACTTTCTTGCTCTAAACGTGACTCGCTATTATCCACTTCCAAGTCACCGATATCGGCATCGTTAAGATCGCCAAGCGCATCAATATCACTTTCGAGTACAGTTTCTAAGGCTTTTTGTAATTGCAGTTCATCAACTAATAGTACTTCGGTATGTAGACTGAAACTAAACGCAAACTCTTCTAATGCGGTGACATTAGTGGGGTCTGACATCGCTAGATACAAGGTTTGCCCCTGTACGTAAATAGGCAGTGCATGGTGTTTTTCGATGAGCTTTTCATTGAGCAGATTATCGGGAATTTCTTCGAGCTTGAAGGTATCTAAGTCAAGCAGTGGCACGCCGTATTCACGCTCTAATAATTGCGCCAATACTTGACTGTCTATGATGTTATTGTCGACGAGGTAGGTCGTGAAGGCTTTACCTTCCTGTTTGGCGCTTTGCAGAAATTGTTGAATTTCTTCTGTCGCGAGATATGAATGTGCGACCAGGCTGTGAGCCAGGCCGCTAGCGCTATGCTTGTGTGGCATTAAATAATTAACATAATGCAGCAGCTACACATGTTGAGGTAGTCTCATCTAACGCCCAAGTAACGATACCATTATTATTTGTTCCTACCATAACGTGAGTAACACCATTGAAGGCATCATCGGTAGTAAGTGTTGTGATTGTTACTGTATTATCAGCATTAACACCAGCTGCTGTCACTGATGTTATTACATCGGTATTGAATGCGCCAGATACGATTGCAGCGACTTGACCTGCACAAACTTCAGGAGTTCGATTAGTTGTTTGGAAACATTTATTAACTTGTTCTGTTGGTAAGGCTGCTGTGTTAGTTACTTCGACAAACCTAGCTTGAGCCATATAAGCTTGATAAGATGGTACACCAATACCAGCTAAGATAGCGATAATTGCAATTACGATCATCAATTCAATTAACGTAAAACCTTGTTGTTGTTTCTTCATTTTTTATATCCTTATAAAATTAGCGAATAGTCCTTTAGTCATCAAATGGTATGAGATATCCGATGAGTTAATTTATTTAAACCCTGATTTAACATTTTGTATACATTTATTTAACGATCTAGATCAAGTTATAAGACAATACGTCGAAATAACCCGTTGATTTGTTGATATATAATTATCTTGTACTAAGGGGCTTGGAGTCGGAATCAAGTAATTTAAACGCTATTTATAGATGAATAACTAAAATGAGGGTTATTATGCAGTGGTTAATTTTATTCTACGTTACTGTACTAGAAAATAAAAAAAGCACTACCCAATGGGATAGTGCTTAGAGGCTTAATTGGAACTTTGTTATTAATTCTATTATTTAGTGGTGATGACTTAATAACGACTATTTAATAAAACGCATCGACAGGTCTGTTGCTTGCACATGCTTGGTTAATGCGCCAACTGAGATAAAATCAACACCGGTTGCGGCAAAGCTAGCTAGCGTTGCAATGGTGACATTACCTGAAACTTCTAATTTAGCTTTACCTTGGTTTAGTTCAACCGCCGCTCGCATCATGGGAATATCAAAGTTATCTAACATCACGATATCGGCGCCTGCATCTAATGCTTGTTGCAGCTCTGCCAGACTTTCTGTTTCAACTTCAACCGGTTTGCCTGGTTGTAGTTCTTTTGCCTTGGCTATGGCGTTTTCAATGCCACCACACGCCATGATGTGGTTTTCTTTGATCAGGTAAGCATCAAATAAACCGATACGGTGGTTTTTACCGCCACCACAAGTGACTGCGTATTTCTGTGCGAAACGTAAACCTGGAATTGTTTTACGGGTATCGAGTAACTGACATTCGGTACCTGCCAGTTGGTCTACATATTCTTTGGTTAATGTGGCAACGCCTGATAAGGTTTGCACAAAGTTTAACGCATTACGCTCACCCGTTAATAATGTACGGGCAGGACCTTCTAGCGTAAATAGCGTTTGGTCTGCGGCAACCAGATCACCGTCCGCCACTAACCAAGTAACTGTTACCGTATCACCAAGCTGGTGGAATACTTCATCAACCCAGGCTTTACCACAAAATACCGCTTGTTCACGACTGATCACTTTGGCTTTAGCTTGTGTCTCTGCTGCGATTAAGTTTGCAGTGATATCACCGTCAGCCACACTTAGACCACCAAGGTCTTCTGCTAATGCAGTGCTTACTGCGCGGCGTATTTCTTGTTGTAACATAATAATTCCTAGGTCGATTAAAAACTAATACTCACTTAAGGTGAGGGTTTTGCCTTGCTGGACTAATTTAACTTGTTTCAATGCATTCATACCAAGCAGAATAGTATCACCTTGCATGTAGGGATTGATATTTGCACTGAGGTCGTAGAACGTCAGTTCACCCACCGATAAGCTATCGAGACGTGTTGAAAAGACTTCAATCACGCCATTGGCGGTATTCACAGATTGGCTGTAACCGGCTCTGAGCCCGATTTGTTCGGCGACCGTTGCCGGTATCGACACCTGTGTTGCGCCTGTATCGAGTAAAAATTTTACCTGATAACCGTTTATATAACCATTAGTAACATAGTGTCCGACGCGATTTTGTTGCAAAATGACAACGGCATTGCCATTTTGTCGATAACTTTCAGGCCGGGTATTCGGGTTTTCTTGCTTGGCTAAATAATCATTAAAGAATAAGGTCATGACAATTAACCCACTGATCCAGGCAATGTAAGTCATGGCTTTGGCGATTTTTTGATTTCCATCCATTGTCTTTCTCCATACTATTCCAGCCAATCTCTGATATAGCATCTTGAATTAGCTTGGGGATAAAGCAGGTTAATTTATTGGCTTCGCATTTTACTGACTCAGCATTGTATTTTACAGACGTAACTATGTTATTGCTAACGATATCATTGTAAAGTGAAGCAATGGTGAGTGGTAGTCTTGCATAGCATCAAACTCGATTATAGTCAGAAGGTATGAATACCGTGGTAAATAGACAATCAAGGTCAGATTTATTGGCAAATGCACAGTTTTTGGCATCGCCACATTATGATGATCGTCCGACGGACGCTGATATTGATTTATTAGTGATCCATTGTATCAGTTTACCACCAGAGCAATATGGCGCTGACTATGTCGAAGATTTTTTTATGGGTAAACTCGATTGCAGTCTGCACCCTTATTTTCAGCAGCTCACCTCGGTGCGGGTATCTGCACATATATACATTAAACGTGACGGTCAATTGATCCAGTTTGTGCCGTTAGATAAACGCGCCTGGCATGCTGGACTGTCTGAGTTCGCTGGTCAATCCCGTTGTAATGACTTTTCGATTGGGATCGAACTGGAAGGGGATGTTAATCATGCTTATACATCAGCGCAGTATCAATGCTTAGCGACTGTCACTGCGGACATCCAGCAACGTTACCCTTTAATTACCCAAGCTCGTATTACCGGTCACAGTGATATAGCCCCTGTTCGCAAAGATGATCCTGGCCCCTATTTCGACTGGACACATTATTTTGCATGTTTAGATTTGAAGGACAATTAATATGGCATTAATCTCTTTGCTGCTGGCATTACTCATTGAACGTGTGGTGCATTTGAGCGCTAAACTTCAGCTCGATAACGTATTGCAGCGTTATCTTTTTCCGTTATTACCCTCCTTTATCAATGGTGGCTTATTTGGCACGCTGGTGATTATCGCGTTACCAGCAATGCTGATGTACAGTTTGCTCGATGCATTAACCGGCCTTTATTATGGCATTTTTACGCTAGTCACTTGGCTGTTATTGTTATTGATGAGTTTTGGTGGTAGTGATTATCGTCGTGATTATCGTCAATACCTCAAAGCATTAAGTCGTAATGATTTAGAAGCCAAAGGCATGTATGCCAACTGTTTGGATGTCAACAGTGAACGTTTCTGCTCTACATTACTTACTACCGCGGTAGCACAGCAACTGGTCTGGATTAATTATCGTTTTTATTTTGCGGTGATCTTCTATTTTGTGGTTGCTGGGCCGATTGGTTTAACCATGTACGTGGTGGCGCGTAGTTACCATAAATATGTTATTCAGCATCATAGCAAACAATTAAACCGCAGTGGCATTCATCGGGTTATGCGTATTGTTGATTGGTTACCGGCGCGATTAACTATGTTCGGTTTCGCGCTGGTGGCGGAAGAGCAGGCGGCGTTACCACAGAGTTTACGTAGCTGGCGCGATCTATCAACACCTGAATTTGATTTATTAGGCAAGGTGGTATATCTCGCCAGTAAAGCCAACGTTGAAACCGATAAATGTTATGACTACACCTGTTATTTGGTGCAACTGGCCAAGCGTAATATAATCTTCTTTGTGACCGTCATTGCTCTGCTTACCATTAACGGTACTATTATTTAGTCAGCATTTAGTCTGCAATGTCGTTAACAGTGTAGTTAATGATTATTTTACCAAGTGGATTAACGAGTCTTAGATTTGCCGGGCTCGTTAATCACCTCGGTTCCAGCGATTTCCTTCTTTCCTTCCTTACATTCAAATTATGCCTTGTGCTGAAATTCCAGCTAGTCTCTGATGTAGCATCTTGACATAACTGGGGTATATATTTAGTGGTCAGACTGTTTACCAAGCAGGTTCTATGGCGGTTAACGCTTGTTATTTAATTATTTTTCATTTTACCTTTAGGCTTCTACGGTGCTGCTCATTTGTGTTTAAGCCATCATATTAAGTGGTAAGACCAATGCATCAAAGTTATCACTTTGGAGGTAGTTTGTTGCTGGTTTATTTTAACGTATCAGTCATTTAAACTGGATGAAATAGTAAACACCCCATTTCCATGCTTAGTTTGTCGGCTTTTTCAGACTGATTTATACTGACTATTTTGATATAGACGCTATAAATACGAACAAAAATGTCTATTTTTAATGACAATCGAGCGTGGTTTTGGTAAATTGTTATGACTTAATATTAAATTGGTCTGACCAATTTACCACTGGTCATTTTGAGGTTCACATGGTCTATCGAAAAATTCAGCAGCCGAAGTTGTCCGATGCGATTGCAGAGCAACTGGAGCAAATGATTTTGGAAGGTAGCTTAGAGTCCGGCCAGCGCTTACCTTCAGAGCGTGATTTAGCCCTGCAGTTTGAGGTTTCTCGCCCGACTGTACGCGATGCAATCTTACGGTTGGAAAGCAAAGGTTTATTGGAACGTCGTCAAGGACGTGGTACCTGGGTGAAGAAGGTCATGGACCAAACGCTGATGGAACCATTATTTCAACTATTGACGACACACCCAGAAGCGCAATTAGATTTATTAGAGTTTCGTCATGCGTTGGAAGGTATTTCAGCGTATTACGCGGCGTTACGTGGAACTGAAACCGACTTTCAGCAATTACGCGTTGCGCTCGATGCCATTAGTGCATCGGAATTAGCACATGATCCGCTGCTACAAGCACAAGCTGTGAGTGCGTTTAATATTGCGGTCACCGCAGCCTCACACAATATTGTGTTGCTACATCTTCTACGTGGGTTGAACCCATTGTTAGAAGATAACATTTGCCAAAATTTTAGGTTGTTGGAAAAGCGTCAAGGTGTGGTTGAACAAATTAGCCAACATCGCGGTGATATGCTCACTGCAATTCTTAACCGACAGCCAGAAACAGCCAGAGAAGCATGTCATGCCCATCTGGCTTATATCGAGCAAGCATTGCTGGATATTGGGCGTGAAGATAGCCGCATTAATCGTGCGTCACGCCGTATACAACAGGCTAAATAGTGTTACTAATGAATATTTTTAAACATTCCTATGGTTAAGAATATTTCTTTAATATTGTAGAGATCTAATTAGTAAGGAATCTCATATGTCCGACATCTTAAAGCATGATGTAGACCCAATCGAAACTACCGAATGGCTAGAATCAATCGAATCAGTAATTCGTGAAGAAGGTCTTGAACGTGCGCAGTATCTATTAGAAAAAGTAATTGCAAAAGCACATCAAGACGGCGTTAAACTAGGCAAAGGCGGCATCACTACGGATTATATTAATACTATCCGTACTGAAGACCAACCTGCATACCCAGGTGACGAGAAACTAGAACGTCGTATTCGTTCGATTATCCGCTGGAATGCTTTAATGATCGTACTACGTGCATCAAAGAAAGACTTAGAGTTAGGTGGCCACATGGCTTCTTTCCAGTCTTCTGCTGCACTTTACGATGTATGTTTCAACCACTTCTTCCGTGCACCAACGGAAAAAGACGGTGGCGATTTAGTTTATTACCAAGGTCATATTTCTCCTGGTATTTACGCGCGTTCATTTGTTGAAGGTCGTTTAACTGAAGATCAACTAAACAACTTCCGTCAAGAAGTTGATGGTAAAGGTATCCCGTCATACCCACATCCTAAGTTGATGCCTGAATACTGGCAGTTCCCTACAGTATCTATGGGTCTTGGTCCATTCTCTGCTATCTATCAAGCGCGTTTCTTGAAATACCTAGCTGGTCGTGGTCTAAAACAAACTGAAGATCAAACTGTATACGCTTTCCTAGGTGATGGCGAGATGGATGAGCCTGAATCACGTGGCGCATTATCATTCGCTGCTCGTGAAGGTTTAGACAACTTAGTATTTGTTGTTAACTGTAACTTACAACGTCTAGATGGCCCAGTAATGGGTAACGGTAAGATCATTCAAGAACTAGAAAGCCTATTTAAAGGTGCTGGTTGGAATGTACTTAAAGTTATCTGGGGCGAAGAGTGGGATGAACTTCTTGCTAAAGACACGTCAGGTAAACTGCTACAGTTAATGAATGAAACTGTGGATGGTGATTACCAAACGTTGAAAGCTAAAGGCGGCGCTTATGTACGTGAGCACTTCTTTGGTCGTTACCCTGAAACTGCTGAATTAGTTAAAGATATGACTGATGAGCAAATTTGGGAACTGAAACGTGGTGGTCATTCTACCAGTAAACTATACGCTGCTTATGCAAAAGCAAAAGCAACAGTAGGTCTACCAACTGTGATCCTAGCTAAGACTGTAAAAGGTTATGGCATGGGTGAAGCGGCTGAAGGTAAAAACATCGCGCATGGCGTGAAGAAAATGAAATCGGATACGCTTAAGCAATTCCGTGATCGTTTCGATGTACCTGTTTCTGATGAAGACCTACTATCATTACCGTACGTTACGCTTGAAGAAGGTTCGCCTGAACACGAGTACTTACATGCACGTCGTAAAGAATTAAACGGTTACTTACCACAACGTCAACCTGAATTTACGGGCAAATTAGACATCCCGACTGTTGCAGATTTTGGCGTGTTACTTGGTGAGCAAAAACGTGAAATTTCGACAACGATGGCTTATGTTCGTGCCCTAAATGTGCTGCTTAAGCATAAAGGTATTGGCAAAAACATCGTACCAATTATCGCCGATGAAGCGCGTACATTTGGTATGGAAGGTCTATTCCGTCAGGTTGGTATTTACAACCCTAAAGGTCAAGCATACACACCTCAAGACCGCGAAATCGTTTCTTACTATAAAGAAACGACCAATGGTCAAGTACTGCAAGAAGGTATTAATGAGCTAGGTGCTATGTCTTCTTGGGTTGCAGCGGCTACATCATACAGTACCAATGACGTACCTATGATCCCACTGTACATCTACTATTCAATGTTTGGTTTCCAACGTATTGGCGACACTGCATGGATGGCTGGCGATCAAATGGCACGTGGCTTCCTATTAGGTGCTACAGCCGGTCGTACAACGCTAAACGGTGAAGGTCTACAACACGAAGATGGTCACAGTTTAGTACAAGCAGGTCTAATTCCTAACTGTGTGTCTTACGACCCAACTTTCGCTTATGAAGTTGCTGTGGTATTACAAGACGGTTTACGTCGTATGTATGGCGAACAAGAGAACGTTTTCTACTACATCACCTTGATGAATGAAAACTATGCTCACCATGCAATGCCTGAAGGTGCTGAAGCTGGCATCCGTAAAGGTATGTATAAGTTAGAAACTTATACTGGCGACAAAGCAAAAGTACAATTATTAAGTTCAGGTACTATCATGATGCAAGTTCGCGAAGCGGCTCGTATCCTAAGTGAAGACTATGGTATCGGTTCTGACGTATTCTCGGTAACTTCATTCAATGAAATTACACGTGATGGTCAAGACGTTGAACGTTACAACATGCTACACCCTGAAGCAGAGCAAAAAGTAGCGTACATCACTACACTAATGAGTGATGCGCCTGCGATTGCCGCGACAGATTATATCAAAAACTATGCAGAACAAGTGCGTGCATACGTACCGACTTCATACAAAGTACTTGGTACTGACGGTTTTGGTCGTTCAGACAGCCGTGCAAACTTACGTCGTCATTTCGAAGTTAACGCGCAATACGTAGTTGTTGCTGCATTATCTGAATTAGTGAAGAAAGGCGATCTAGAAAATCAAGTTGTTGTTGATGCAATTGCAAAATATAACATCGACGCTGACAAAATAAACCCTCTATACGCATAAGGTATAAAAAATGAGTATTGAAATTTTCGTTCCAGACATTGGTGATGATGAAGTAGAAGTAACTGAGATCTCCGTTCAAATCGGCGATACCGTTGCAGAAGAAGATACTTTGCTTGCTGTTGAGGGTGACAAAGCGTCTATGGAAGTTCCTGCACCACAAGCGGGTGTAGTACAAGAAATCCGTGTAAATATTGGTGACACTGTTAAAACTGGTTCATTAATCTTTATCTTTGCTGATGCAGCAAGCGCAGCAGCTCCTGTAGCTCCTGTTGTAGCTGACGCAACTGCTGTTGCAGTTGAAGCGGCTCCTGCTGCTCCAGCGGCAGTACAAGTATTAGAAGTTAACATTCCAGACATCGGCGACGATGAAGTGGAAGTAACTGAGATTTCAGTTAAAGTTGGCGATACTGTTGCTGAAGAAGATACATTAATGGCTGTTGAAGGCGATAAAGCTTCAATGGAAGTACCTGCACCGTTTGCTGGTGTAGTGAAAGAAATTAAAGTAAATATTGGTGACAAGGTTAAGACTGGTTCTTTCATCATGACCTTTGAAGTTGCTGGCGCGGCACCTGCTGTTGCTCCTGTAGCTGAAGCGGCTGCTCCGGCACCTGCTGCACCTGTTGTAGCTAACGCAGAAGCACCGAAAGCTGCTCCAGCTCCAGCTGCAAAAGCACCTGAAGTTACTGGTTTCGTTGAAAACGACGCTTACCACCATGCTTCACCAGTAGTTCGTCGTCTAGCACGCGAATTCGGTGTTAACTTAGATAAAGTTGGCAAAACGGGTCGTAAAGGTCGCATTGCAAAAGAAGACGTACAAACTTACGTTAAAAATGCAGTTAAACGTTTAGAATCTGGCGCTACTGGCGGCAACGGTTCTGGTATGGACGTACTAGCATGGCCGAAAGTTGATTTCGCTAAATTTGGTGAAATCGAAGTAATTAAGATGACTCGTATCCAGAAGATCTCTGGTCCGAACCTGCACCGTAACTGGGTTAAAATCCCTCATGTTACTCAGTTCGACGAAGCAGACATCACTGAACTAGAAGCGTTCCGTAAAGTTGAGAACAACAAACTTGTTAAGCAAGATAAAGGCTTCAAGATCTCTCCACTTATCTTCATCGTTAAAGCTGTAGCTAAAGCGTTAGCTGATTATCCGAAGTTCAATACTTCAATCGGCGAAGATGGCGCAACTATCATTCAGAAGAAATACATCAACGTTGGTGTTGCTGTTGATACGCCAAACGGTCTAGTTGTTCCGGTTATCCGTAACGTTGACCAGAAAGGTATCTACGAGCTTAGCCAAGATCTTGCTGTGATCTCTAAGAAAGCACGTGCTGGTAAACTGACTTCTTCTGATATGCAAGGCGGTTGTTTCACAATTTCTAGCCTTGGCGGTATCGGTGGTACTCAATTTACACCTATCGTTAATGCACCTGAAGTTGCAATTTTAGGCGTATCACGCTCTGAAATTAAACCTAAGTGGGATGGCAAAGAATTTGCTCCTCGTCTTATGTTACCACTGGCACTTTCATATGATCACCGTGTGATCGATGGTGCTGACGGTGCTCGTTTTGTTACAGCATTAAACGGATATCTTTCAGATCTTCGTAAACTAGTACTGTAATTTTAATTAACTAATCGTTAATTTTAATCGAGTAATAGTTTTAGTATTTAATTAAAGAGAAGTTTAAGTCCTTAATAAGAAGAGTTATCGCATTTTTGCAATGTTTTAACTCTTTTTGCTTCTCATTTATTTAACATATATGTAAAATTATCTGGAATTGAACATCATTACTCAGAAGCTTTAAATTGTGCCTTTGAGTGAGGTAATCCGCCATTCCAGATAATTAAATGACAACGAGGTCATAATGAGTAATGAAGTTAAAGCTCAGGTAGTAGTACTAGGTGCTGGTCCTGCAGGTTATTCTGCTGCATTCCGTGCGGCAGATCTAGGTTTAGAAACTGTAATCATCGAACGTTACAACACCCTAGGTGGTGTTTGTCTTAACGTTGGTTGTATCCCTTCAAAAGCGTTACTACACGTAGCTAAAGTAATTGAAGAAGCTAAATCATTAGCTGAGCACGGTATCGTGTTCGGCGAACCAAAAACTGACATCACTAAAATCCGTTCATGGAAAGAAAAAGTTGTTGGTCAATTAACTGGTGGTCTTGGCGGTATGGCTAAGCTACGTAAAGTTAAAGTGGTTGAAGGTTTAGCACAATTTACCGGCGCTAACACTATCGAAGCAACAGACCGTGACGGTAACGTTACAACTGTGACCTTTGATAATGCAATCATTGCAGCGGGTTCACGCCCAGTTAAACTGCCATTCATCCCGCATGAAGATCCACGCGTTTGGGATTCAACTGATGCACTAGCACTGAAAGAAGTTCCTGGTAAATTGCTTGTTCTTGGTGGTGGTATTATTGGTCTAGAAATGGGTACTGTGTACTCTGCACTAGGTTCTGATATTGACGTTGTTGAGTTTGCAGATCAATTAGTACCTGCAGCTGATAAAGACATCGTTAAAGTTTACGCTAAAGCAGTTAAAAACAAATTTAACGTAATGCTAAGCACAAAAGTAACTGCTGTTGACGCTAAAGAAGACGGCCTATATGTTACGTTTGAAGGCAAAAAAGCACCTGCTGAACCAGTACGTTATGATGCTGTTCTTGTTGCTGTTGGTCGTGTACCAAACGGTCTTGGCTTAAATGCTGAGAAAGCAGGTATTACTGTAACTGAACGTGGTTTCATCGAAACTGATAAGACCATGAGCACAAACGTGCCACACATCTATGCAATCGGCGATATCGTTGGTCAACCTATGTTGGCGCATAAAGGTGTGCATGAAGGTCACGTTGCTGCAGAAAACATTGCTGGCAAGAAACACTTCTTCGATCCTAAAGTTATTCCTTCAATTGCTTACACTGAGCCAGAAATGGCGTGGGCTGGTCTAACTGAAAAAGAAGCGAAAGAGCAAGGCGTAAACTACGAAGCTGCTGTATTCCCTTGGGCTGCATCAGGTCGTGCGATCGCTTCTGACGCATCTAACGGTATGACTAAGTTATTATTCAACAAAGACACTAACCGTATTATCGGTGGTGCTATGGTTGGTACTAACGCGGGTGAATTACTAGGTGAAGTTTGTCTAGCAATTGAAATGGGTTGTGATGCAGAAGATATCGCATTAACAATTCATGCGCACCCAACGTTACACGAATCAGTTGGTATGGCTGCAGAAATTTATGAAGGTACTATTACTGACCTTCCTAATGCTAAAGCGATGAAGAAGAAAAAATAATTTAACGCGTTAATCGTTAACTTTTTATTGTAATAGCAGAAAGCGACCTGAGGGTCGCTTTTTTTATGCCTGTTATTATACCAATCACAATAAATAGCGGCTCACTTATTTAATGCAATTGGTATTAGGCATTTTAAAACAGGTGCTGCTAATATAGTTATAACGTGTTGTTCCCATTGGATGGGATGGATTAATTTTTAGGGTTTTCGTTAAGCTATGTTACAGATTAAACGGATTTTTGGTGCTTCATTCAAAATAGCCAATGGGTTATTACTCGCCTTCATCAGCCTGCATTTACATACTGCTATTGCTGTAGAGTTAACGTCAGATAATGACAATCATAATGAACCGCAACGACCTAAAATTGGTCTTGCGTTAAGTGGTGGTGGGGCCAAGGGTGCGGCGCATTTAGGTGTCATCAAATATTTAGAAAAACATAATATTCCGGTAGATTACGTATCCGGCACCAGCATGGGCTCATTTATCGGTGGCATGTATGCCATGGGGCGTTCGTCTGCCGAGATTGAAATCATCTTAGCCGAGTATGATTGGAGCCAAGGTTACAATGATGATGTGCCACGTGAGTCACTTTCAGTCAGAGAGAAGCAACGCCAGGATTCATTTCAAATTCAAACCAATATTGGTTTTGACGGCACCAGTGTGGAATATCCATCTGGTTTTGTTCAAGGTCAGGGCATGGCTAAGTTATTACGACTCTCAACCAATAGCTTGCCCTACGTTAGCCACTTTGACTTGTTACCGATCCCTTATCGTGCCATTGCCACTAATGTAGAAACTATGCGTGAAGTGGTATTAGACCATGGTGATCTATCCAAAGTCATGCAGGCTAGTATGTCGATTCCCGGCGCGTTAACCCCGGTTATTATTGATGGTCAGCATCTTGTTGATGGCGGCATGGTGAATAACTTACCTATTGGCATATTGCAGGAGATGGGGGCGGATATCATTATTGCGGTTGATATTGGCTCTCAGCTTTATCGCCAAGAGGAGATCACCAGTGCATTTTTAATTTTTGATCAACTCTCGAGTTCCATGACACGCACCAGTGCCAATCAACAAATCGCAAAACTCACTGAGCAAGATATTTTACTGAGTCCAGAGATCGACGGTATTGGCACTGCAGATTTTGAATTAATGCTGGATGCTGTCGACCGAGGTGAAAAAGCCGCTGGTTATGCCAGCGCTAAACTCACCGTATTGTCACTATCAGACGCTGACTATGCGATATATCTACAACAAAAACAACGTAAAAAGCAGCAGCTAGCGCAAATAGACATCATCGAAATTCATAACATTAATATTAATACCGATACCCGTCTAAGCCCGAGAGTGATCGAAAATAAGCTAAGTTTAAAACGCGGCGATAAGATCACCGTCGCTGAGTTAGAGCAGCAAGTTGATGCGCTTTATGCGTTAAATCTATTTCAAAAAGTCGATTACAGTATCACTGAAAAAAATGGTGTGCATGACTTGCATATTAATGTGGTTGAAAAAAGCTGGGGTCCTGGTTATGTCGATTTTAAATTTAACATTCAAGAGTCAACCACCAGTGATGACCGCCAACAAATAGGCTTGCAATACATACTGACTGATTTAAATCGACTGGGCGCGGAATGGCGTACCGAGTTTGTGTATGGCTCAGATTCAAACATTAGTACCGAATTTTACTCACCGATTGATTATAACCAATACTTTTTCTTTAAAGCTGGTGTACGTTTAGAAGACTATGAAAGTAAATTATATGTAAGTTCCGTTAATGATCCGGCACTAGAGCCGCTTGGTTCGGTATTTGAATATTTCCCGGTTAAAACCGAGCAAGTTGGTGTTTATGCGGAGCTAGGCGTTATCCCATTTTCTTGGGCGCAGATTGCGATAGGCAGTTATTATCAAGCGGGCAGCGCTGAAATTATTGGTGCGAATATTAACAGTGATTTTGATAGTATGGGTTGGTATGTACAAATGCGTTTAGATTCATTCGATAACATCTCTTTTCCAACAAAAGGGTTTAAGCTTGATTCTGATGTTTACATTGATACCGGCGATTATTTAAATAGTAACGAAAATAATGTATTTTTTAGTTTGGATTGGCGTAATGCAGTGTCTTTCAATCGCTCGACCGTTGAGTTTAAAGCATCGATGGCGAGTTATGATGGTCCGCCTATTTCCCCAACCTTTCAAGTCGGGCTCGGTGGTTTCCAAAATCTATCGGGCTATGGTATTAACGAGATCACCGGTAATTATAAAGGTCTGGTGGCATTAATCTATCGTCATCGCTTATTGGATAATAATCTTGGCGCATTTTCATTCCCGCTGTATGTGGGCGCGTCAATTGAACAGGGTAATGTGTGGAATAATAAAGATGACGTCAGCTTTGCTTCAACCATTTCTGCCGGTAGCGTATTTATTGCCTTAGATACCGGTATCGGTCCGGTGATGTTGTCTTACGGTTATGCCGAAGGTGGCCATGCTTCGGGTTATCTGTTTATTGGTAACAACTTTTAATTACTCACTCGTGTGACTTTCAATATGACGCCATACTTTGCTCGTTATTTGTAACGGGAAAAGTATGGCGTTATATATGCAGCATCATGATTTACATTAGACATCGCGTTATTTTTCCTTTTATATGCTTTCAGCGTTAACCTTCAATTAAGACCTAAATACCTAAGTAATAACTTTGCGTAACATTAACCCGTCGACGCAGCACGTTATTTGGATGTTATTATTCAATATTGAAGTATGAATCTGCATTTAATGCATTGATAGCACTGGTTTTTTGTATAGTACTAACACAAGTAGGAACCTGGTTTCAATAATTTAATACGGACATTAAATAATGAAAGCATCGAGAACATTTAAAATTAGTAGTAATACATATTCTTTTTTATATCGCTTATTAGATATAGCTACCATCGTGGGATCATTTTGGTTGGCACTGGCTATTTATGGCATCACGTCACATGATAATTATCTTATCGCGATGTTAATTACCTTGGTTGTGTATTTATATACGGCTGAGTTCTTTGAAATTTATAGAACCTGGCGGGTAAATCAATTTCAACAAATGGTATTAACATCATGGGCCGCGCTTATTGTCGCTTTTCTTTCTTTAATTCTGTCATTATTTTTAGTTAAGCAAACCAGTGATTTTTCGAGAGTTACTATCGCCATTTGGTTTGCTCAGGTATTTGTACTGATGTTTTCGTGGCGTTACCTTAATCATAAATTGAAAGTAACACGTCGTAAATTAGGTTTTAATTTACAAAAGATGGCTATTATCGGCGCAACAGAACGCGGCGAGAAACTCTTTAATGAAGTCGCTAAGCACAATGAACTCGGCTATGATTTTGTTGGTTTTTATGATGATCGTGATGAATCGAGAACGTATAATAATTTAACTATTATGGGTGATATTGACCAAGCGGTTGATGAAGCCCGTGATGGTAAGGTCGACGTACTCTTTATCGCGTTACCGAGTATTGCAGAGCAGCGACTATTAGATATTATATCAAAATTGGGTGATACCACCGTGGATGTTCATATTGTACCTGATCTGGTGATGTCTGGTTTAATGCATGCTCGTATTGATCATATCGGCCATGTCGATACGCTTAGTGTGTTTGAATCACCCTATTTGGGCGCAAAGAATTGGATCAAGCGCTTGGAAGATATCATTGTTAGTCTACTGATCATATTGTTGATCGCACCTATTCTACTCGCCATTGCCGTAGGCATTAAGCTCACCTCAAAAGGTCCGGTATTATTCAAACAACGTCGTTATGGCTTACGTGGCGAAGAAATTCTGGTATGGAAGTTCCGTTCTATGACGGTAATGGAAGATAGTGACAAAGTGATACAAGCAACAAAAAATGATGTGCGGATCACCCCCTTCGGTGGATTCTTACGCCGAACTTCTTTAGATGAACTGCCGCAATTTTTTAATGTATTGGCTGGGGATATGTCTGTCGTTGGTCCTAGGCCTCATGCTGTTGCCCATAATGAAGAATACCGAGGGCAGGTGCAATATTATATGTTGCGTCATCAGGTAAAACCTGGGATCACCGGATGGGCACAAATAAGTGGTTGGCGTGGAGAAACCGATACCTTAGAGAAAATGGAAAAACGTATTGAGTTTGATTTACAATATATCCGTCACTGGACTGTATTTTTCGATATTAAAATTATCTTCTTAACCATATTTAAAGGTTTTGTGAATAAGAACGCGTATTAAGCCTGCCCACAACCAAACTCAATGATAAAATACTCACAAACATCACCGCAATAGCCGGTGATTGCAACGAAAAATCAACCGTTGAATGTAACAGCATATGTAATATCGCAATACAGGACCCAAACGCAATACCTTGAAATAAAGGGGTTCGCCTTGTTTTCATGGTGCGTACTGATAGTAATAAGCAGTACAGCATCATACCACCTAACATCAGCGTTATCGGTAAGCCTAACTCTACTGCGAACTGAATATAATCATTGTGTGCATGATCGTAAAAGCCCGAATACACCTCTGGATGATAACGCGGAAAGCTTGAATAGAAACTACCACCACCGCTGCCAAATATTGGCTGGTCTTGGATCATAGGCAATGCATCTCGTACGACTTCATCGCGCGTTTCGGATGCTAGCGATGTTTCCACTAAACGTTGTTTTATTTTTTCAACGCCAAAAATAGAGCCAATTAAAATTAAATCTAACACAAAGAAGCTAATGATTAATAGCTTGAGGTTTTTCGGCGGATTGTTATAGATAAACAATGCAAGCAAGCTCACCGCGGCTAACGCCATAAAGAATGCTGAGTTGCCCATCCGTGAACGCGTTAAAATTAAACCGATAAACATAATGATCAAGCCCAAGCGGATCACCATCTTAGCGCTTAATAATATGTTGGCTAAGGCTCTAATTCTATCTCGCAGGCGAGAGCGGTTATGATCGTAGGATAATTGGCTGATCAAAATACCAATGCCAATTGATAACGTTAGCGCTAAATAGTTGGCCAGTTGGTTTTGATATACAAACGTACCATTCGCTCTATTACCATAAGGAATACCAAATACCGGACTGGGGCTGCCCACACTCAAGTTTAACCAGCTAGCGTAAATACCTTGATATACACCGGCTAAGAACAAGGCTAATGCAAATTGGTAGACTGTTTTTTTGTCGGTCACATAACAGCAAATTAACCACGCGAGTAACGTTAAGGCTAAGGTCTTTAATAACATCAACTGTGTCGCGGTTGGGTCTAAAGACAGTCCGGCTAAGACTTGTAATAGCAACCATACACAAGTCACAGTTAGAGGGATTAATACCGGCAGCGAATAGCGAGGCGGAAGGAGCGGTTTATCGCGTTTTACTACCGTCATTAGATGAAAAATAAAAATAGCAAAAATCCAAAATTCGATACTTGAACTTGCCCAAATACGATTCGCGCCTAGCGGGATCGGCGCATAAAAAATGACAGCGCAAATGTTATAAAAAATAAAATTTTGCAAGATATAGCACCTAATAAAAAAAAGACCCTAAAAGGGCCTTTGAAAATACGTATTTTTTTCATCAATTACGATGTTTAAACGTTCTTCGAGATACCACCATTGCCACCATTACCTGGATTATTTGGTGTTTTACGTGGTGAGACGCCAGCAGCAATCGCTGCCGCTACGTCGGCGGCTCTCGCGGCTGCTACTTCCGAAACTGTTAATCCAACCGCAGATTCAGGACCTGCTGCTGTGGCTTCTGATACTAACGTCGCATCGATACCCTGGGCGACGGCTAATGCAACAACCGTATCTGAGTCAACGCCAGCCTCAACCATCGCTGCCGCAACTGATTGAACTAAAAGTGGATCGTCACCGCTGCTTGCAAGTATATTGGATAATAGTATTTCCATTTCTTCGACACTGCTCATCAATGCAAATGCTTGTGCAATAATTTCTTGGGCATTAGCTGGATCATTAGCAATGGCTTGAATAATTAACTCAGCTGGTGATAATTCAGCAGTCACACTGTCAACTTCAGTCGGTAAACTGGCTAATGTGATGGTGTTTTCTGTATTTGATAATGCGGGCAAATTTTCTTGCACCATTGATTCTGCTTGTGCAAGTTCGTTGCTAATAACAGGGGCGGTATTGTCTTTAGTAAGTGGCTCAGCTTGTGTGAGTTCGTTGCTAAGAACAGGGTCGGTATTGTCTTTAGCAATTGGCTCTGCTTGTGCGATTTCGTTGCTAATAACAGGGTCGGTATTGTCTTTAGCAATTGGCTCAACTTGTGCGAGTTCGTTGCTAATAACAGGGTTGGTATTGTCTTTAGCAATTGGTTCTGCTTGTGCGAGTTCGTTGCTAATAACAGGGTTGGTATTGTCTTTAGAAATTGGTTCTGCTTGTGCGAGTTCGTTGCTAATAACAGGGTTGGTATTGTCTTTAGCAATTGGTTCTGCTTGTGCGAGTTCGTTGCTAATAACAGGGTTGGTATTGTCTTTAGCAATTGGTTCTGCTTGTGCGAGTTCGGTGCTAGTCACTGCGTCCGTATTTTCTGTCGTTGCAACGTCTGCCGCTGTCGCGAGTATAGGGGCACTCAATGATGTAAGAAGTAAACTAGCTAAAGTTAGTTTTTTCATTAAATAAATTCCTTATCTATAGATATAGTTAACAGGTAAGTATTTAACAACTGCCTACGTACCTAATCAGTAATATGCTACCATGAAAATCATTGGTTTTTAAAGCTGTTTAGCTTAGTGGTTTATAGTTAAGTCATTGAATATTAATAATATACCGACACTTATATCATCTTGGTTGTTAATCGCTACATTAGCCGGATAAACCGATATACATGGTTGTCATTAACGAAATTATGGTTGCATCGACTCTTCAATGGTTGCGTAAGTCATTGCATGGCTGGATTTAGCTAATTCGAATTGCTTATGAATGTAGATACCTTGGGCGGCATCGCAATTTAGTTCTTTAATTAGGTTAAAAATACTTTCGCTTTCAATATGTGCAGCTAACACTTTAATACCGACACTGTGAGCAATTTGAGTAATAGCCTGAATAAAAGCGTTGTTCTCTGGTTCTACATCAAGGTGGCGAATATAAGAGCCATCAATTTTTAAGTATTGAATATTTAGCCCTTTTAAATATTTGAATGAGGTAAAGCTAGAACCGAAATGATCAATGCAGACTTTAATGCCGAGTGAGTTAACAACGGTAATGAAAGCGCTACTTGATTCGATAGACGACAGTACGGCATCTTCATTCACTTCAAAGACTAAGTGAGGTAATTTCTCGCGATTTATCGCATAGAAATTGGTTAACCAATGCCTAAACGCTAAGCAGTGCAGGGACTGATTGGTTAAGTTAATACCTATTACATCAAAACGGTCATTAAGGTTAAGCTGCGCTAATTTTAGTAACACAATTTTGTCTAACGCTTCAGATTTATTTAAACGTTCTGCCATCGCAAATAACTGGCTGTTAGGTAGATGTATTTTTTCAAATAAGAATTGGCTAAATATCTCATGGTATAAGGGGGTATTAGCATCACACATTACCGTTGGTTGGCACACCAATTCAACCTCATTATTGGCCACTAAGGTGTCGATGATATGGCTCCATTGTTGAAAACCAAAATCTGGTGAGTTTGTCCCGTCAGTATAAATAATACCTTGTTTATTGGACGATAATTCTTGTGTATGCAAGGTATCAAGCTTGGCTAACAAGTTTGATACCTTTTCGGTTTGAGTAAATGATGTCGCAATCACATTTGCAAAGCCGTCGCTGTATGCTAACGAATTTAACATAACGAACTGTGTATTGAGTTGATGGCATATATCAATACTGCCCACATCACTACTCTTAATCGTAAACAGCAAGCTACCCCCGTGTGAACGAAATAACTGAGTGATCATTATGGACTTAAATATGGCTTGAATGACGGCCACCGCGCGTTTTATATAGTCGTCACCAGCATGATAACCAGATTGAGCATTAATGGTATTCAATGAGGGCAACAATACCATGCCGATAATATATTGTTCATCATGGCTCATGGTGTGCTGTAAATGACTAAAGTGTTTGTCGAATGCTTTTCGATTCCCTAACTCAGTGAGTGGATCGATATAAATTTGACGACGGAGTGTTTCTGCATGTTGATTTAGCTCATCAAAATTAGCTTGGATATTAGTCACCATGTTATTCATGGCGGTAGTAACAGAGCTGATTTCACGTGTAAAAGCAGTATTATTAATCAGTGGGAATTGTTTTTGACATACTAAATTGGCTTGCTGCTCTAACTTGGCTAATGGGGCTAGTACAGCTCTAATAATATAATGGGCAAGTAATAATGATATAAATGAAATGATCAATGATAAGAAAAAATGATCACGAGTTTGCTGCCATAGATTTGCATAGGATACGCCGGTATTCGCTTGCACGCTTAACTTTGCCACGATATCCCAACCGTCATTAATTTCAGAGAATACAATAGGGGCAGCTAAGGTATTGGTATTCATAAAGTGGCTGGGCACCCCTTCAACATAATCATCATTGTAAGCAGAAAATATGACGCTATCGGCTAAGTCAGTCAAAATGATCGATTGGTAATAACCGGAATCAAAAATTGCCGAGATCATGGTTTCTGCAATGACAATATTGTCTTTATCCATATAAGGAGAAATAGATAAACCTAAGCTGGTGGCCGTATCTTGTGCGTGTGATTGTAATTGTTGGTTGAGATAATCGCGGGTGGTTTTGACATTGATGATTTGCGAACCGATAAAACTAATGGTTACGATAGTTAAAATAAGGGTATAGAGTTGGGTACTCAAACTGAGCTTAGATTTATTGATAAAACAGTTCCTTTGTTTCATTAAATACACTTTCTATTGAGGCGTGATGCTTAGCAGGGTAGCAGATATTATTTTAAATAAAGGCTGAGTTAATGCTAAATATTATTTTTTTCAATTTTGGTCACAAGATCTCGCCATGCTGATACGCCGCGACTATTGGTTACTTTCTTCCCTCGACCTTTGGCCTTTGCTGTCCATAAACCTTGGCCATTAAAGCTGTAAATTGGTTTTAAATCTCGACGTAAACTGGTCGGTAATATCTGCGGATTAAAATTGTCTAATACCACCGTTTTTGCTGTTTTATTTTCGGTATATAACAATACCATGTGCGGCTGATTAACCTTGAGATGGCGAACGTACATTAAGCGTAATTTTTCTTCAGGGATGCCTAACGCGATCAAGCTAAAGAATTTAGCAATCACAAAATCTTCACAATCTCCCATGCCTTGGCCAATTGTTTCGGCTGGTGAAGCCCAATAGTCGGGTTTTTTCCAGAGTTCGCTATCGGTTTTGTAAATAATTTCACGATTAAAAAAATTATTTATTTTATTCACTTTATCCCAATCCGAGCTTAATTTTGATGATTCGAGAAGTGACTGCCAGCGTTTAGCTCTTGCAGTTGCATCATCACCATATTCCAATGTTAATTGGTTATAAAAATCATAACTAAAAGATTGGCTGATATATGCGGTGGCCGGAGAGGCACTAAGCGCGATAAATAGGCAAGGTAAACGCAGGTGTTTTACAATCATGTTTTATAAAGATCCATCTAACAGTTGTAATTTATAGATAAAATAATAGTAGAAATAACTAAAAGCATGAGTAAGCCATTCTAAATAATAAGACTTATCTCATACTAAAACAGACTATTATGTTGCTTGTCCTCGTAATACTGATAAATCGTAAATTATTTATCAGTATTAGCGGATAGTGTTTGAATTCAGTGATTTTTGTATCAGATTATTCAATCTATTCTCATTGTTAAGTATGAAATTAATCTAATAAATCATTGAGCTATAGATAAATTAGAGTGTTTATTGTAACTTCGCTGTCGAGGGATATTAGCTAGCGCTAATATTTTCATAATATATTTAGCATCATAATTAATAAGGATTATTACTTTTTTTGTTAATTTAGTGCGTAAATAGCCCATCTTATTATTTTATATTATACCGCGCATGCTTATTTTCTAATGTTAAAGTTTTTTTTGCCTATGTGTGAATATATAAGAGTTAGTAATGAAATTGATAGGAACTTCTCATGATCAAAAAATGTTTATTCCCTGCAGCTGGTTACGGCACACGTTTTTTACCAGCCACAAAATCAATGCCAAAAGAAATGATGCCTGTCGTCAACAAGCCGTTAATTGAATACGGCGTTGATGAAGCGATTGAAGCGGGTATGAACGGCATGTGTATTGTGACAGGTCGCGGCAAACATTCATTAATGGACCATTTTGATAAAAACTACGAGTTAGAAGATCAAATCAAGGGTACCAACAAAGAAGAATTACTTGATGATATTCGTGAAATTATCGAATCGGCGCACTTTACCTACATTCGTCAACGTGAAATGAAAGGCTTAGGTCATGCCATTTTAACGGGGCGGGAACTTGTGGGTGACGAACCGTTTGCGGTGGTACTTGCCGATGACCTTTGTGTCAATGAAGGCAAAGGCGTGCTCGAACAAATGGTGGCACTGTACAAGCAATTTCGTTGTTCTATTGTTGCTGTGGAAGAGGTACCTGCTGGCGATATTCATAAGTATGGTGTTATTGCCGGTGATCAAATCCGTGACGATCTGTACCGTGTTACGGACATGGTAGAAAAACCCGCTAAAGGCACTGAACCAAGCAACCTTGCGATTATTGGCCGTTATATTCTTACGCCAGATATCTTTGAGTACATTGAGAATACCCAACCCGGTAAAGGTGGTGAGATCCAAATCACCGACGCATTATTAAAACAAGCGCAAGAAGGTTGTGTCATTGCATACAAGTTTAAAGGTAAACGGTTTGACTGTGGCTCAGTAGAGGGCTACATCGATGCGATCAACTACTGTTACGAAAACGTATATCTACAAGATTCGAAAGCAGAATTAGGTAAAAAGAAAACCGAAAAGAAATAATAAGAATTAGGTTAGACACAGTAGTTTTAAAGAAAACTATTGGCGATAAATGACAGCGGAGTCTGTCATCTTCATACATCAGGGAAGTTTATGAATATTACGATAGCAGGGACTGGCTACGTTGGTCTGTCAAATGCGGTGTTATTAGCCCAGCATAATAACGTTATAGCACTTGATATTATTGCCGATAAAGTCGCATTAATTAACGACCGAAAATCACCGATTGCGGATGCCGAAATAGAAGACTTCCTCGCCAATAAAGCCTTAAACTTAACCGCGACGACTAATAAATATGACGCTTACGAAAATGCGGATTATGTCATTATTGCGACGCCGACAGATTATGATTCAGAGAATAACTATTTTGATACTTCATCAGTAGAAGCGGTGATTAAAGATGTCATGTCAATTAACCCTACCGCGATCATGATCATCAAATCCACTGTGCCAGTGGGTTATACCAAACGTATTAAGCAAAAACTCTGCTGTAGTCACATTATCTTTTCTCCGGAGTTTTTACGCGAAGGTAAAGCGCTGTACGACAACTTACACCCCTCGCGTATTATCGTCGGTGAACAGTCGGAACGTGCAGAAGTATTTGCTGGTCTACTTGCTCAAGGGGCTATTAAACAAAACATCGATATTTTATTCACTGATTCAACCGAAGCTGAAGCGGTGAAACTGTTCTCCAATACTTACCTGGCAATGCGGGTATCTTACTTTAATGAATTAGATACCTATGCTGAAACCCACGATCTAAATGCGCGTCAAATCATTGAAGGTGTTGGACTCGACCCACGTATCGGCAATCACTACAACAACCCCTCATTTGGTTATGGCGGTTATTGCTTACCTAAAGACACTAAACAACTACGGGCAAACTTTGAAGATGTGCCAAACACATTAATTAGCTCGATAGTTGAATCTAATACCGTGCGTAAAGACCACATCGCTTTTTCTATTATCAACAAGCAGCCCAAAGTGGTGGGTATTTATCGCCTGATTATGAAAACTGGCTCGGATAATTTCCGCGCATCGTCTATTCAAGGCGTGATGAAACGGATTAAAGCGAAAGGCATTGAAGTGATTATTTATGAACCGGTGTTAACCGAAGACACCTTCTTTAACTCTCAAGTCATTACTGATCTTGACGCGTTTAAAGCAATGTCAGATGTGATTGTATCGAACCGTATGGAAGCTGCGTTGCAAGACGTGGTTGATAAGGTTTATACCCGTGATTTGTTTGGTAGTGATTAGATGTCAATGCTAAACATTGTTTCTCAAAAGGTAACTGATGAAAATGAAAAAAGTGGCTTATCATTCTTTTTAAACCCTTATAGTTATTTGGAACTTCGCAAACAGCAAAATTTATTGTCTAGTGCTGATAATATTTATATTGATGGGCAATGGTTATGTCATTTTTTAAAGTGGTCTGGCGTTACCAATGTTAAACGTCGTAGCTTCGACAATTCCTCTTTAGCGCCGGACGTATTTTCTCTTGCTGAAAAGAATAAATCGAGAGTGTCCGTAATTGGTTCTGATTATGAATCGGCGGTAAAATTCAAACAATATCTACTTAATCAATATCCAAATCTGGAGCTTGTTATGTCTAGAGATGGCTATTTTAAAGATGATAAAGAAGTCAGACAAACTCATTTAGACATTATTGATAAGCAAGTAGATCTTCTTATTGTTGGAATGGGTGTTATCCGACAAGAACAATTTTTAAAAGATTTGAAAGAATTAGGTTGGAATGGATCTGGGTATACTTGTGGTGGTTTTATGCACCAAACTGCTGGTAAAGGACATGATTACTATCCGAAATGGATTGATAAGTGGAATTTACGTTTTATATATAGAATTTGGGATGAGCCAAAATTATTTAGGCGATATACGATCGATTATGGAAAATTTGTTGGGATGTTTTTGACTGACATCGTAAACATGAAACAAAAATAATATGTAGGCGTTAAATTGTATGTTTCTGAATAATAGTAAGTTTATGCTTTTCCATATAGGTTTAGTTGTTTTAAATGTATTGCTATTTCATCTTATAGGGGGAAAAGCAACATTAGTATCGCCTATTTTTGATTTATATATATTATTAATATTCATTCTAGTATCAATGTCTTACGGCATTTTTTTTAGCCGGAAAACTATGTTGATATTAATATTAACGTTGTTTTATTTCAGTATTTATGTAGTTAGATATTATTTTTTTAATGATTTTGGTTATAAAAATAATTATGAACTCGTGAGATCTTCAAGGTTTATATATTATTTGATTATGTTTATTTTTATATCTGAAGTGTCAATTAATCGGACTGGAACAAAAGTAATATTACAGCTAACAGATTTCCTTAATTTTTCTAAGCTATTTTTTTACACTTTTTTATTCAGTTACATTTTTCAAGTAGTTTTTTTAGGAGTGGAAAGGCCTAAGCTTTATTCTGAAAATAACTATGAAATACCATCATTGTTGATCTTGTATTCAATCTATTTATCTATAGCAACTAAAAGTAAAATAGATTTACCTCGTCGTTCATTTGTTTCACTTTTTGTATATGCAGCAAGTCTCGTGTCTTTGTCTAAATCGGGTGTGTTGGAAGCCATGTTTGTTTTTGTAAAAAGTAGAATGAAAACAATATCTGTGGTGAACATCTCAACATTTGTTATGACATCAATAATATCCATACTGACTGTTTACATTATTTTTAATTTGAGATCATCAGGGAATGACTTTTCTGAAATTGATAGGATGTTGTTTTTGAATGTTTTTATTAGTGTTGTTAGTGAGTTTGAATTTGTAGAATACTTATTTGGTAAAGGTTTGGCTAGAGAAATGCCTTTGTATTCATGCATTGAGTTGAAGTATTGGGCTACCGCAATTTCGGAAGACTTTAGTTATTGTAATGCCACCGTATTTCATTCATTTTTATTAAAATCACTTTATGAATTTGGAGTTATAGGTACCTTGCTATTTTTATCTACGTGGTTTTATTTTCTAAGTCGATTTTATGGTTTAAGTCTTGGGATTTCAATTTTCACTATTATATTTATCTGTTCGTTATCTGTGACTGGATTTAGTAACTCAATTGTGATTTGGGTTGTTTTTCTAGGGACTATAATCGATTTTAATTATAGAGATTATAAAGATGAATATTAAGAACATTTTTAAAAATTCAGTTGGAGAGTCAATTTTGGCTTTCGGATTGAAGATAGGCAGTGCATTAGTCGGTTTCTACATGTTTGCGATGATAGCATCAAAATTAGGTTCGTCTGAATTTGGTGATTTCACTGTGATGTTTAGCGTGGTTATGTTTTTTTCTACTCTCAATAGTTGTGGTTTACAAAGTTTAATCATTAAGTATTTCCCTCGATACGAAGTGGCTAAAGATAGTGAACTATTGTCGGGCTTAGTATTTTTTTCCTGTGTAGTATTTATTTTTATCTCGGTTGTAAACTTTATACTTTTTAGTGCTATCTATGAATATCTAAACTTACCATTAGACAATACTGCCAAATCATATATGTATCTATTTGTCGTATCCTTTGCGTTTAGTCATGTATTAATTGCGCTGATGCGGGTCTTAGATAAGACCCTTTTAGGGTTATTTCTTAGAGATTTTTTGTGGCGAGTATTGGTCACTATATTACTACTTTCTTGTCTTGTTTATACTGTTGCTAGTGATGTATTAGTTGTTATGTCCCTGTCTATACTGCCAATTATATTAGTAGGTTTAGTTATTACAGTTCGCCAATTGAGCCGCCATATAACCATATCAAATGACATCGCATTGAAAAAATGGAGCGTTGAATCAAGTAGCTTTTGTTTGATCCTCGTAGTTTCAAGTGCGGATATATATATATATACAATGTTAATTAGTCAGTATTTAGATGCTGTTGAAGTTGGTGTTTTTTTCACTTCGATTAAGATCGCAGAGTTAATAAATCTTGTTTTTATATCTGTCGCTTTGGTCTTTTCTACCAAAATATCTAAAGCAATAGCATCAAAAAATACAGAGCTGACACAAATACTGTGTCGGTTAGCGGTATTGATAGCAGGATTACCATCAATTGGCTTCGCATTTTTAATTTTTGCTATGTCTCCTTTTTTATTACAGTTGTTTAGTCCTGAGTATGTTGAGTATAGCGAAGTCTTATTTATAGTATTGAGTGCTGTTTTACTTAATGCTTTATCTGGTGTAACTGGCTTGGTTATGCAATTAACGGGTAAGCACTGGTTGCTGCTCATATTACAAAGTTTTTTCCTTGGCATTGCTATTTTTCTTTGTCCATTTTTTATGGATTTATTTGGTGTTTTAGGGGTTGGATATGCTTACTTTTTATCAAAAGGGTTGTGGAATATAGTAGTTGTTATTTACTTATACAAAGTTGAAAAAATTAACACTTCGTTTTTATCAGTTGGTTTTTATTTCGTGAATAAGAATGAAATTGTAAATGATTTTAAGCGTATTTCTTTAAGTTAAAAGTTAGTTAGGGAAGATAATGAGTCAGTTTTCATTTTTTAGTCTTAAAACACAGTTTGAAAATGTTGGTGATGCACTAATAAATCGTGAAATGATTAATTTAGCATCGGAACATTCTGATATATATTTGGATTTAACGCGATGCCCAAAAGATTTTTGTGACACTCTGAATGTTTGTAATGAAAATGAAATCAATATTATCAGATTTGGTTTTGCACATCTTTTTATTATGATGTTGTCTAAGCGGCTAAAAGGACATGAATGTTATTATTTTTTAAGTCCTGGAGGGTATTTTGGCGAAGTTTATGGGGGGGAACACATTAAACGATGGATAAATACTCTTGTACTTTTCATTCTTAGCTTATTTGGTATTAAGATTTGCCATGTTGGGGTTTCTTATGAACGTTTAGGTAAAAAATTCTCTCGATTGATTAGAGTAAGGAATAAATTTATCCATGCTCATGTTGTTAGAGATAAAAAGAGCCGAGATTACCTTCAATGTTTGGATATCCATGTTACTGATGTATCACCTGATTTGGCATTCAATATTTTTAATGATGACTTGGTAACTGACACTAGAAATGATTTTTGCTTTTCATATCGAACGGATCAAGATCATGAACAATTGGAGTTAGCTAAAACCATTATAAACCAATTTGACTTAACAGCGGATGAGAATGCTACTTTCTATTTTTATGTTCAAGTTGAAAGAGATAGAGAGGGAATGAAAAGTTTATACGAGTATTTTTCAAGAAAATCATCTCGAAATTGTAAGTATATAGAAGTAATAGGAAGTATTGACGAAAGTTTGATGTTTTTTAACAAAATTAGTTATGTAATATCAAATCGTTTGCACGTGCTTCTTATGTCAGGAAGTCAACATTGCTACTTAATTTCAAATACATATAAAGATTTCAATAATAAAATAGTTGGAATAATAGAGCAGTTATCTGGTAAACCAACTGATCTATACGATATGTCAAAAAATTCACTAGAGTTAGCCCAAGACGCAATATCACGTCGATACTTAATCCATAGAGTGGGGTTATCAGAAAAAGAACTTTTGAAAGAGTGCTTTGCTAGTTTGTACCGTTTAACTAAATAATAGGGATATTATGTTAGCAACAGTTGTTATACCTGCTCGAGGCCGATCTGAATTGCTTGATCGAACTGTTAAATCTATAAAAAATTGTAGTGGTTCTGATGATGTTGAAATAATAATTATCGATGATTTCTCTGAACGTAAGATCACCTGTGAGTATCTTACCAGCCAAGACTCTATTGTTTATTTATCTGAAAATTCAGGTGCAGCAGTAGCGAGAAATATAGGTATAGATAATGCGAAAGGCGATCTGATTTACCTAATGGATAGTGATGATTACATCATAGAGAGAGACTTTGTAACGGACCATAAAAGATATAAGGATACGAATTGTTTATGGTTTTCCGACATACAATCGCAAGGATTTAAATCTAACTATCCGGAAGAAATTTTTATTAAAGATTTCTTCAATTCTATTTTTTTTAAATTTCCACATGTGTGCCAAACATCATCACTTTTTTTTGACCGAAAATTAAATATTAAGTTTGATGAATCCCTTCCAAAACATCAAGATTGGGACTTTGTTTTATTTTCAGCTTTAATTGAAGGCACTAAAGTGAAAAAAGGTAATGGAACAATATTTTTTGATCGTGGTGACCGAAAATCGTTATCAAGGGGGAGTAAGGGCGATCTATCAAATGTATGGTATTCGAAATTATTAGGGGCAGTTGATAGAGACTTTAATTTTAATCAGATCAGATATTTTTTGTTTTCACAATATTTATCTAATTACAAATGGAGTCAATTTACGTCTAATTCACTTAAATTAATTCTCACAAATAAAGCGAGTGTAAAAGCTGTTTTGATTAAATTGTGTCATCGATTAATAGCGATAATGAAACTAATTTAGAGAAAAATGATTTATCAAAGACTCAGAAACACCAGTTTAAGATAATGCCTCTCGTTTAGTATTTTCGTGAATAGCGGCACAACAATAGCTTTGCAGTAACTGATGTCATATTAAGATTGTGTTCAAGTTTTTTATTCTCAGAGTTTAGATCCCGATTGTAGCCTGCATTTTTTAATTACGAATATCGTCAGGCTATTCATTTGACATTCATTAGTTCTTAATGCAAATAGATAAGGCTAGTTTTACTGTTATATGACTCATGTAAAACTCCATCTTCGGTCGGTGAGGCTCACTTCATTACGAAACAATTTAAGGTTTGTTTACGTGAACATTTTTCAATGATAGTCCAGACCGTAACCAATTTAACTGATGTTGGTTAATTGTTCGCGCGTTTTGTTCATCAGTGGTACTCGGTCACCCAATGAATTGTAATATTGGGTGTTTATTATAGTCGTGGCGTTAAACATAATGCCGTAAATACACTGTAACACGAAGAGGATAGATCGTGGAAAATAGAGAAAGCTGGGTAGACTATGCCAAAGCAATTGGAATTATATTGGTTGTGTATGGGCATGTAGCTAGAGGGCTGTACAAAGGAGGCATTGACTTTTCAGCTTCTTTATATCAGTTATCTGACAGCGTTGTTTATAGTTTTCATATGCCATTATTCTTTTTCCTTTCAGGCTTATTTTTCTATAAATCATTTTCTAAAAAAGGAGCATCTAAATTAATTTTTAGTAAAATAGATACTGTATTTTATCCATATGTAATTTGGTCTGTACTTCAGGGTGGAGTAGAAGCCCTCTTGTCGAATTATACTAATGGTAATGTATCTCTTAATGAAGTGTTCTCTTTATTGTGGTCTCCTAGGGCGCAATTTTGGTTCTTGTACGCCTTGTTTTCAATTTTTGTTTTATTGTCTGTTATTTATTCATTAGTATCGAGTCGCTTTACTCTTATAATTTTTATCTGCTCTATAGTTTTGTACTTGTATCCTTCACTGTTGCCTCAAGGTTTTATTTTTGGATTTGTATCAAGTAATTCTGTGTTTTTTATTCTTGGTATTGTTTTTACTATGTATGCCAAAATAGAGTACTTATTATCCTTGACTGTTCTTGTTGGCTTGCTTGTTGCTTTTGTTGCCAGTCAGTGGTTTTTTCATGATTATTTATCTTACCAATATACTGATAAGGGTGTGGAATCATTTTTATTGGCATGTATATCAATAGCTTTTGTGGTTTCAGTGTCATTATTCCTTTCAAGAACTAATTATAGGTTTATTGCATACATAGGGTCTTCATCAATGGCTATTTACTTAATGCATATTCTTGCAGGCAGTGGCTCTCGAGTGGTTTTATATAAATTTTTTGGGGTTGATTCTGTTCTGGTCCATTTGATTTTAGGGTGTTTGGTCGGAATCATATCGCCTATTATAGCTTTATTCTTAATAAACAAGTTTAATGCTAAGTACCTACTGTCTGCTCCTGTTAGCTATTGGTGTATTAAATCGTATAACAAATTGCTGTATCGGACTTCGTAATGTTGTCATCGTGTCACTTGTTAATAAACGGCAATAATTTCATGGGCATTGGTTGTTATTGATATGGAGTACAAAGATTCATTAGCGGCGAGTGTGTAAATGAAGCCAGATATAATCATGCTTCCAGTTTCTCCTCCCAAGGTAATAAACCACGTAAACCAGTACATTCACGTTGATTTAAGGTATATGAGCACGCCACGCCTATTTTACTTTTTGGCGTGACTGTTTCTGTATTTTTGACCAACCATTTATGAAATTGAACTAAGATTAGCTCTTCTTTTTTGACTCGTAATTGTTGCCGTTCTTCAGACTTTAATGATTTTAATTTTTTCTCTATCGTATAAGAGGTGAGATTAAATTTATTACCACAGTAGTTCTGTTTTCATCTGTGATGTGCATTTAATTAAACGTAAATTAAACTAATTCTCTTAAAACTAAAGCATTAGAAAACACTTATCCGCTTAGTCAATCCGTACCTTAATATGTTGATTTTTGTCACACTTCATATGTACTCAATACCCGCTATGGTAGGGTTAAATTGTGTCTGAACAATAATGTAAACAGGTTGGGTATGTAGTATTAGCATACTAAATACCATTTCAATATTATCTGATTAGTATAATTAACCGTGTTGTTTTGTTGTTTAACATTAAGAAAGAGTTGTTGTTAATTAAAGGATGTAATTACTTTTTAGCTCATTCATCGTTAATAAATTTTATTTATCAGTAGCATTTCAACTCACAATTAAGGGATTAAATTTAATTATGACTAAGTTCAACCACACCGTGTTAAGCGCTAAAAAAAGTGTTTTAGCGACGGCTTTGCTTGCAATATTTAGCCTGCCAACTGTTGCAGCACCTGACAACAGTACTGACACATACACGACTAAATCTGGTGCTCAAGTCACACCGTCACTAAGTATAGACGCTAAATACGATGATAACATTTATAACCAAACGAATAATGAAACAAGTAGTGCGGTATTAATTGTAGCGCCAGCGGTTAACTTTACCATTGATAATGGTATTAACACCCTCTCGTTTGATGTTGGCCTGAACTCTGGCACTTACGCAGAAAATTCGGATGATAACTATGTTGATGGTAACTTGGGTGTTGCTGTGCATATTGAAACCGGTAAATCACACCGTTTTGATTTTACTACGTCGATAGCGAGTATTTCAGAGCAACGTGGCTCGGGATTAAGTGAAGGTGCTTTTGATCCGAATGCTGATTTGATCCGTTATTCAGACCTGTTATTAACCGCGACCTATGAATATGGTATGCGCAGCACGCAGGCACGTATCGCATTTACCACTGAAGCGGGTACTACAGATTATAGCAACAACAATGTGTTTGCTACCGCTGACAGCAACGTATCAAACAACTTATTGGGTACCACGTTTTATTACAATACCAACGCATTTACCGAAGTATCGCTGACCCTAAACGGTGATTACATTCGTTATGATACCGCATCACTAAAAGATTCTGATGTTTATAACGCGCTGCTGGGTTTGAAGTGGCAGAGTTCGTCAGTCATTACTCTTGATGGTAAGTTAGGTTTTGAATTTAAACAATTTGAGAACACTGCGGTTGATGATTTTGATGGCTTAACTTGGGATATCGGTGCTAAGTGGCAACCGCTACGTTATACCTCTTTCTACCTTTCAACGACACAGGCTTCACAAGACCCTGATTCTGCAGATGGCTCTTATTTAGTCGAGCGTGATGTTGATCTATCTTGGGTTCACGCCTGGAGCTCAAAAGTTGATACCTCACTGGCTGTGACTTATCAACAAGACGAATATGAAAATGAAGCGAATAACCGTCTAGATGAATATCTGAAATATACCGCGGCTGTTGATTACTCATTAACGCAATGGTTAGACGCGTCGCTGTATGCTGAAATGATCAATAACGATTCTAACCAGCAAAACATTTCTTATGACAAATTTGTCGCCGGTTTAAACCTTACATTTACCCTATAACACTTTCAGCGCGATAGTGATCATTACATGATTATCATTGCGCTACCGTTGTGTTCAATATACGGGTTGATACCGTTACAAAGATAGCACTATTGGTGCTGTCCTTGTCATCCCCCTCACGCCATTAATATAACCACATTAAAGAGTCATTATGAAAAAGTTGTACTTATGCCTTGTTTTATTCGGTGCCATTTTATTTTCGTCCGTGCAGGCGGCAGATGCGTATGTGTTAGGTCCTGGCGATCAAATTGAATTTAAAGTGTATGGTCAAGACGATCTCACGGTAAATACGCTGTTAAGTAATAGTGGTTTAATTAATTACCCTTTTTTGGGGCAAATTAAAGTGACTGGTTTATCCGTTAAAAAAGTGGAGCAACTTATTTATCGTGGTTTGGTGGGGGATTATCTGGTTGAACCAAACGTATACGTGCATGTGACTCAATACCGTCCTTTTTATATTCACGGTGAAGTGAACAAGCCGGGTGGTTATTCTTATCAACCGGGTATGACTGTTAACCAAGCGATTGCGTTAGCTGGTGGGTTGACCGACCGAGCATCAGAAGAAAAAGTGTTTATTTATAAAGAAAGTGATAAGGATAAACAAATTAACGCCAGCCTGACTTATAGGGTAAATGCGGGTGACACCATTACCATTGAACAAAGGTTCTTCTAATGACTGACATGACGAGTAGTAATAGCATGATAAAAAAACAGCCGATGGAAGAGGTTATCAATCTCAGTAATTATTTTAAAATTATTAATCAGTTTAAATGGCGCATCTTTTTTCTGGCTACCGCCGTGGCCATTTTAACACTCATTATTGTTAAAAATATCACGCCGACATTCCAAGCCACCTCAACCTTGTTGATTGAAGCTGATCAAGCCAAAGCGGTATCCTTCGAAGAGGTGATGGGTTTAGACTCGAACCGTAAAGAATATTATTTAACCCAATTTGAAATTTTAAAGTCGAACACCATTGCAGCTGCCGTTATTACTCAGCTTAACTTGCAGAATGAAGTTGAATTTCAGCCGCAAGAGGCTGAATCGGTGATGGACATGTTGCGTGAAACGCTACCTTTTTTACCAACGGATGTCGCTGAAGTATTAACAGCGCAAGAGATTGAAGAGCGTAAATTACGGGCTTTAATTAGGCAATTTAGTGAGCAGTTAACGATCCAACCGATCCGTAAAACGCAATTAGTCTCTATCTCGTTTGACAGTCAGGACCCAAGGTTAGCGGCTAAAATAGCGAATGCCGTCGGTGATGTGTATATACAGCAAGACTTGTTTGATAAAACTTTGGTGAATGAAAGTGCGTCAGGTTGGTTGCACTCACGCTTGTCAGACCTTCGGGTGACCTTAGATAAGTCAGAAGCCAAACTGCAAGCATACAGCAACAAAGAAAATCTGATTAGTCAAAGTGGCGAGGGTGTTTCTGCGTTAATTTCTAAAGAACTTGATCAAACCTCTCAGCAATTAACGCAGGCCCGCAATGAGTATAATCAATTGCGTAGTATCGTTGCGTTAGTGAAAGAGCAAGGGACTAAAGATGTAGCGCTGTTAGAATCCATGCCTGAAATTAGCTCGCACCCGGCGATTGTGTCATTGAGAGATAATCAAATTGAAGTGGAGTTGAAAATTTCCGATCTCTCTAAAGTGTATGGACCTAAACATCCAAAATTCAAGTCGGCACAATCAGAATGGAACACAGTAACAAAACGCATGAAATCGCAGATCCTCAAGATCGTATCAGGACTGGATAAAAGCTTAACCACGAAAAAGCGCAACATTAACGCGTTAGAAAGTGATCTTGCGAGTATTAAAGCCAAATATCACCGTGTGGTGAGCAAAGAGAATATTTACCGTAAGCTACAACGTGAAGTAAATACCAACCGTAAGATCTTTGATACTTTCTTATCGCGCTCCAAGGAAACGGAAGTCACCAGTGATTTTAACTCGGCGGTTGCACGTTTCACTGATCGCGCCTTCGCCCCGGAACGGCCAATTAAACCGAAAAAAGCATTGATCGTGTTGTTGGCATTTGTGGCTACGTTTGGTTTAGGTATTGTTGCTGCATTTGTGTTTGAATCGCTAAACGATAACTTTAAATCGGCAAAAGACATTGAAGATAAATTATCTTTCCGCATGCTGGGGTTATTGCCGTTAGTTGAGCTTAAAAAACACCAAGACTTAGGCCTGCATCACTTCTTTACTGATACCGGTCGTCGCTTTGCTGAATCGGTGCGCACCTTACGTACCAGTTATATTTTAACGCATCATGAAGACGATAAAGTCATTGCCGTCACATCATCGGTACCCGGTGAAGGTAAATCAACGACATCGGTTAATTTAGCATTCTCATTGGGTCAAATGGGTAATGTGTTGTTGATTGATGGCGATATGCGTAAACCGAGTATTTGTAAACGTTTTGCTATTCCAAATTATCATGCGGGTTTATCCAATATGATCGCCCAGACTGAAGTGTTGGACGACTGTTTATATCACGATGATCAATCAAATATTACCGTGATGCCGTGTGGTAATTTACCGAATAATCCACAGGAATTGTTGGCGTCTAAGCACTTTGAACAGCTTATCACTCAGCTAAAAGCGTCTTATGATTATATTATTATTGATACGCCACCCGTCAACGCAGTCAGTGATGCGTTGATCATTGCCAAACAGGCTGATTCATTAATGTATGTGGTTAAAAGTGATGATACCCGCACCGGAGTGGTGAAGAACGGTGTTGGTCGTTTGGTTGATGCAAACATCAAAATTGCCGGTATTGTGCTAAATAAGGTAGATACCAGAGCAAGTTCAAATAGTGATTATTATTACGGTTATTACAGTGATAAAGCCTATGGCAGCGCTGTTAAGACTAACACACCAGCGAGTAATGATATTCTTACCAGCAAAGCTAATCCCGAGGATAAGTTGCAATTGTCATCATGATTGCGCGCAGCGAACAAGTGGCAGTTACCACAAAGAGAGCAACAGTCAGTAGGACTGCTATAAGTAATGTCGCAATAAGTAGGGCAGCAATAAAGCGTATCGCTGTACCGCGAACTATACTTGTTTTACTGTTGTTATTTGTTTGCCTATATGCGGGTTATACTGCCTTTTATAAAGGGTATGCCAATGCCTGGTACTACCAAGCTGAGTTTGCTATCAATGCTTGGGCTAAACAAGGCAAGGTAACCAGCCGGAGTGAATATGACTCGGCGTTGGCAGCGATTAATAAAGCCCATGTGCTTGATCTGAGTTATCCGCATTATGCCCATATTAATGGCCGTATTTTGCATTGGGGCATCATCAGTGGTTTTGAAAACGAGGCTAAATACACGGCGGTAAGATCCCTCTATTTAGCTGCGGCTGCACGCCGACCAATGTGGCCTGATGTATGGATTGATCTCGCCACCACCAATAATTATCTTGATAGTTACAATATTGATACTCAGCAATACTTGGCCAATGCAATCGAAACGGGTCCTTATATTAAAGAGGTCATTTCAGGTTCTATGCAAATTTTGTTGTCGAACTGGGTGCTATTATCAGGTAAAGACAAGCAACTCATGTTTGATCAATTTGCTAAATCAGTAAAACATCCTGATTTGTTAAAAGCTAACCTGGTTTTTGCTACATCGATAGGGAAACAAAAATTGTTGTGTCTGCAGTTAAAATATAAACCTGAATACCAGACCGTAAAATCCACTTGGTCTTACAATAAATACTGTAAATAAGCTTTATTTTGCTCTCTCTTCATTGCACCTAATGGCTAAATACCAGTTATAACTATTCATATAAATAAGCTATGTTTTTGCCCCCATAAGTTTGATGAATGTTGAGTATTTATGTAAAAAGCCTTCTGCACATGCTGCTTTAATTTTAATTTTAGGTTAAAAATGTTATATTTGTGAACACTCTGCAAGAGGCTTTAACTTTATTATTGCTGGATTCACATCAATAACCGTTGAATTCACATATCAAATTAGTAAGTTAGGGTTATATATAACAAGGATGTCCACCATGGGTGGCATAAACTAAGAGGAATGAGTCGTGTTAGAAGCTTATCGTAAACATGTCGAAGAACGTGCCGCTGCTGGGGTTGTACCTAAACCTCTTGATGCTGAACAAGTTGCTGGTCTAGTTGAATTGGTAAAATCACCAATCGCTGGCGAAGAAGAATTTTTGTTAGATCTTTTAACCAATCGCGTACCACCGGGTGTGGATGAAGCTGCTTATGTTAAAGCGGGCTTTTTAACGGCGATTGTTAAAGGCGAAGCGACATCACCGATCTTATCTGCAGAACGTGCTACTGAACTACTTGGTACGATGCAAGGTGGTTACAACATCGAAACATTGGTTGAATTACTGGATGTTGATGCACTGGCTCCCATTGCTGCAAAAGCCTTATCACACACATTACTAATGTTCGATGCTTTCTATACGGTTGAAGAAAAAGCCAAAGCAGGTAATAAATTCGCACAGCAAGTGATGCAATCTTGGGCTGATGCAGAATGGTTCTTAAGTAAACCTGAAGTGGCTAAGAAACTCACTGTTACTGTATTTAAAGTACCTGGCGAAACCAATACCGATGATTTATCTCCTGCACCTGATGCATGGTCTCGCCCAGATATCCCACTGCATGCACTTGCAATGCTTAAAAATGAGCGTGAAGGTGTTTCTGAAAATCCATTGCAAGAAATTGAAAAACTAAAAGAAAAAGGTCATCAAGTTGCTTACGTTGGTGATGTTGTTGGTACGGGTTCTTCGCGTAAATCAGCAACTAACTCTGTGTTATGGTGCATGGGTGATGATATCCCATTCGTACCGAACAAACGTGGTGGTGGTATTTGTATTGGTTCTAAAATCGCGCCAATTTTCTTCAATACCATGGAAGATTCAGGTGCACTACCACTCGAATTTGATGTAACTAGCTTAACTACGGGCGACGTTATCGATATCTTCCCATATGAAGGTGTGGTTAAAAATAACGAAACTGGCGCAGTGATCACTGAGTTCAAGATCAAAACTGATGTAATTCTTGATGAAGTGCGTGCTGGTGGCCGTATCCCACTGATTATTGGTCGTGGTTTAACGACGCGTGCGCGTACAGCGCTAGGCCTAGAAAATTCAACGGTATTCCGTTTACCTGCAGACGTTGCAGCTTCAAGCAAAGGTTATACCTTAGCGCAGAAGATGGTTGGTAAAGCATGTGGTGTTGCAGGCGTACGCCCTAACCAATATTGCGAACCAAAAATGACAACGGTTGGTTCTCAAGATACCACGGGTCCAATGACTCGTGATGAGCTGAAAGATTTAGCTTGTCTGGGTTTCTCTGCTGACTTAGTGATGCAGTCTTTCTGCCATACGGCGGCTTATCCAAAACCAGTGGATGTTGAAACTCACCATACACTGCCTGACTTTATCCGTAACCGTGCGGGCGTTTCGTTACGTCCAGGTGATGGTGTAATTCACTCTTGGTTAAACCGTATGTTATTACCAGATACAGTTGGTACTGGTGGTGATTCTCATACGCGTTTCCCATTAGGTATTTCTTTCCCAGCAGGTTCTGGCCTGGTTGCATTCGCAGCAGCAACTGGCGTTATGCCACTGGATATGCCTGAATCTATTTTGGTACGCTTTAAAGGTGAACTACAACCGGGTATCACACTACGTGATCTCGTCAACGCAATCCCTTATTATGCGATTAAACAAGGTCTACTGACTGTTGAGAAAGCGGGTAAAATTAATGCGTTCTCTGGTCGTGTACTGGAAATTGAAGGTCTACCAGATCTGAAAGTTGAGCAAGCATTCGAATTATCGGATTCATCTGCGGAACGTTCTGCGGCAGGTTGTTCTATCAAGCTTAACGAAGCGCCAATCATTGAATATCTAGAGTCTAACATCGTGATGTTAAACTGGATGATTGCTGAAGGTTATGGCGATGCGAAGACGATTGCTCGTCGTGTAACGGAAATGAAAGCCTGGATCGCTGATCCACAATTGCTTGAAGCTGACGCGGATGCAGAATACGCTGAAATCATCGAAATCGATCTTGCCGATGTTAAAGAACCTATCCTAGCTTGTCCAAATGACCCAGATGATGTGAAACTATTATCTGCTGTTGCGGGTGTTAAAATTGACGAAGTATTCGTTGGTTCATGTATGACTAATATCGGTCATTTCCGTGCTGCGGGTAAACTATTGGAGAAATTCAATGGTACGCTACCAACACGTATGTGGGTTGTTCCACCAACGCGTATGGATGCTGCACAATTAAGTGATGAAGGTTACTACTCAATCTTCGGTAAAGCGGGCGCTCGTACCGAAATGCCTGGTTGTTCACTGTGTATGGGTAACCAAGCACGTGTAGGTGATAATACTACGGTTGTTTCTACGTCAACGCGTAACTTCCCGAACCGTTTAGGTAATGGTGCTAATGTTTACCTTAGTTCTGCTGAAGTTGCTGCTGTAGCGGCGATTAAAGGTAAGATCCCAACGGTTGCTGAGTACATGGAACTGGCGTCTGAGATTGATGCAACAGCGGCGGATACCTACCGTTACTTAAACTTCGATCAAATCTCGTCTTATATTGAGAAAGCGAACGAAGTTATAGTTCAAGAAGCAGTTTAATTAGCTGCAGGCTGGTTAACGCTTGCTGCTTTACATAAACAAGCGGCGAACTTGCTAAGATAATAAACGGCGATCTGTGGTTAACATAGATCGCCGTTTTTTTTTGAATTGTGTATTAATATAAAATAGTATCGTAAGCCATCCTAATAGGAACATATCGAGTGATCACACATAAATTCATTGTTGAAAATATCGCCGGTAAAGATTATTTTGTCGGAGATATCCACGGCGAGCTACCGCTATTAATGCGAGCTTTGACACGCTGCCGTTTTGATTTTGATAAAGACCGGTTATTTTCAGTCGGAGATATGATTGATCGCGGACCGCAATCATTGCATACATTAAACTTGCTCAATGAATCGTGGTTTTTTGCCGTCCTTGGTAACCATGAAGAGATGTTGCTTGCTGAAGATGAGCATAAGTTGACTCGTCTACATAAAAACGCCGGGGGAGAATGGTTTTATGCGCTTACTCCTGAACAGCAAACTGCTTGTAAGTTATTAATTAAACAGCATTGTAGTTATGCGCTGACCGTTAAAACGGCGCAGGGGTCTGTCGGCATTAGTCATGCGTATGCGCCCGCAGATTGGCATGTATTTTTGGAAGATAGCGGCATAGAGTCAAGTTTACTGGATGATTTAGTTTGGTCTACAGCCCCGTATGTAGCGGTTAAAAAAGGCGAGTTTAGCCGGATTGCTAATATTGATGTCACCATTCATGGCCATGTTAATTGTAGCCAGGTAGTGACCAATCAGAACCAACTTTGGATTGATACGTTAAGCAAAACCAAACGGTTAACAGTGCTTTCTGCCAAACAAATTTTCTCAGTTATTTGATACTACTGACGATCATCTCTCATCACTGGCTATTGCTGTTTCTGCTGTTGTTTTGCTACAATCCTCTCCCTCGAACACCTTATTAAACTATTATCTATAAGCAGGCATAACCGTGGATTTTGAATTTCGAAAAGATACCCTAACAGATACTTACCGCGTCATCATATCAATGGAACAGACGGCACTAGGTAGTTGGATCCAAGGCACTTTAGGCACGGATAAAGCCACAATTGCATTGATTCAAGCTGAAATTGATTTATTAAAAGCCCGTAAAAAACAAGAGTATCGTTTAGTCGGTGACGAGATGACATTAACCCTGACGCAAGAAGATGTCTGTGCTTGTATGAATTCGGAGTTAATGGATACAGGCGAAGAGCTAGATGACGATATGAATTTTTATGATGCGGAAACGGTGGCTGTGTGTGGCTTGGAGGATTTTGAGATCATACTCCAAGCCTGGTTAGGCTTTTTTAGCCAGCGCTAGTTCCATTTAGTCCCATTCTTCCGAGGTATAGTTAAACGTTGGTAATGACCATTTCCAATAAATAGCACATAAACGCAAAGTGACACCAACACAGAAGGCCACAATAAGATTGATATTGTGGTCAATCCCCAGTGTTTCCAAGCCCAGATAAAGTACTGCGACTAATAATGAGATACCCGCGTAGATCTCTTTACAGAATACGACCGGGGTTCGATTACAGAGTAGATCGCGTATTACCCCGCCACAAATACCCGTTATCATCCCCGCCATAATAATCACCGTAGGGTGATAACCGAGTTTCATCGCTACATTACAACCAATAATGGTAAATGCTATCAAACCTACCGCATCAAGTACTAAGAATAACCGGCGTAAATGATTCATGTGTTTGGCAATCAGAATAGTAAACAAACCTGCACATATGGTGATGTAAACGTAGTGGGGATGCTGAGTCCAAGAGATTGGGAAATTACCTAATAGTAGATCACGCACTGTACCGCCACCAAGCGCAGTAACAAAGGCGATAACAGCCACGCCGAAGATGTCCATATTACGGCGACCCGCCATTAATGCACCCGACATAGCTTCGGCAGTGATGGCAATTAAATAGATGTAAGTGAGCATTTTTTGCAAACCTTTAGATTAAGAATAAGTAAGTTATATACCCAAGCTATTTCAAGATTCACAATCAGCAAACCGAAAGGAGAGGATATTCAAGGCATGAAGTTGAGGATTTAGTTATTCTAAATCAAGACTTCATAACGTCGAAGATACCTTCATTCGATTTGCCCTACGGGAGGCGAGCAGGAATAACAGCACAGCGTTACAATATTTGAAAATGGAATAACCATTATCTACATATTGCGCCTTGTTCTGATATCCCTGCTCGTCTCTGATATAGCATCTTGAAGTAACTTGGGTATCAATCCATTGGCAATAGGTCGCGCTCCTTGCAAGTTGGCGATCCTATACATAAACATGATTATGGTCAACTGAAGTAGGAAGTTATGGTCAACTTAGCTTTATATGAGATTAAATGAGTTAGAACATTTACAACGACTAGATAATTGGGGTAGACTTCTGGATGGCTAGTATATTACTTAAGGATGGGAATAATGCCGATTAGAATTAAAGACGGGCTACCGGCTGCTGAAATATTAGGTAATGAAAATATTTTTGTGATGCTCGAGTCTCGCGCAACCAAGCAAGAATCAGACCGCTGCAGTGGTTGTTCTTAACCTTATGCCGAAAAAAATTGAGACTGAAAATCAAATATTACGGTTATTATCGAATACGCCACTGCAAGTCAATGTAGAGCTATTACGGATTGACTATCGCGCCTCCAAAAATACCCCGCAAGAACATATTGATGAGTTTTATCATGACTTTGAGCGCATTCGCCACAATAATTATGATGGTTTAATTATTACCGGTGCACCATTAGGTTTAGTCGGTCATGATGACGTGGTGTATTGGCCACAAATCGAAGAGATCATTAACTGGTCTAAAACCCACGTGGTATCTACTTTATTCTTATGCTGGGCTGCACAAGCGGCATTAAAAATCTTGCACGGCATTGATAAAAAAGTCCACGAGACAAAATTTTCCGGGGTCTATCCACAGCAAACTTTCCACCCTCATAACCCATTAGTACGTGGTTTTGATGATGAATTCCCCGTGCCTATGTCGCGTTATGCCAATTTCTCAGCAGAGATGTTTGCAGATACAGATCTCGATATCTTAGCTGCGAATGATGAGACAGGGGTGTATTTAGCTGCATCAAAAGACTTCCGTCAGGTATTTGTCACTGGCCACCCTGAATACAGTGCCGACACCTTACACCAAGAATATATGCGTGATGTTGTCGATGGTGTTGAAGCCGAAGTACCGACTAATTATTATAAAGACGATAATGCTGAAAATGCCCCTCTTGTTACTTGGCGCAGTCATGGTAATCTGCTCTATAGCAACTGGTTAAACTATTATGTTTATCAACAAACGCCATATGACTTAAACGATCTATAAATGCCACGAGTGCATGTAGATTAGTATCAAATAATAAGACTCAGGATTGGGTCTGCAGTACATTAACGAGGGATCTTGTGGCGACTATAAAAAATAAACAGCAGCTGGAACAGCAATTAAAACAACGTATCATGCTTATCGATGGCGGCATGGGTACGATGATCCAAGACTATAAATTACAAGAAGCTGATTACCGTGGTGAACGCTTTGCTGACTGGCATTGCGACGTCAAAGGTAACAATGATTTATTGGTATTAAGTAAGCCACAGCTCATTGCTGACATTCATAAAGAGTACCTCGACGCGGGCGCCGATATTCTTGAAACCAATACCTTCAATGCCACGACTATCGCGATGGCTGATTATGATATGGAATCATTATCGGCAGAGATTAACCGTGAAGCCGCGCGTATCGCCCGTCAAGTTGCCGATGAAAAAACCGCAGAAAACCCGGACCGTCCCCGTTTTGTGGCCGGTGTTCTGGGTCCAACTAACCGTACTTGTTCTATTTCACCGGACGTAAATGATCCCGCTTTCCGTAATACCTCTTTTGATCTTATGGTTGAAGCGTATATCGAATCAACCAAAGCGTTAATCGAAGGCGGTTCCGATATTATTCTCATCGAAACTATCTTTGATACCTTGAATGCTAAAGCGGCGGTCTTTGCGGTTAAAACCGTATTTGAAGAACTTGGCTTTGAATTACCTATTATGATCTCAGGTACCATTACCGATGCCTCGGGTCGTACACTGACGGGTCAAACCACAGAAGCATTTTATAATTCATTACGCCATGCCGAACCGATCACTTTTGGTCTTAACTGTGCATTAGGCCCGGATGAATTACGTCAATATGTCGACGAACTATCACGTATCTCAGAAAGTTATGTCACCGCGCATCCTAATGCCGGTTTACCTAATGCGTTCGGTGAATATGATTTAAGCCCGGAAGACATGGCTGTGCATATTAAGGAATGGGCTGAAGCCGGCTTCTTAAATATGGTCGGTGGTTGTTGTGGTACCACGCCAGAACATATTAAGGCGATGGCTGATGCTGTTGAAGGCGTTAAGCCACGTCAATTACCTGAAATCGAAATCGCCTGTCGTTTAAGTGGACTTGAGCCATTAACGATAAAGAAAGACAGCTTGTTTGTTAACGTCGGTGAACGTACCAACGTTACCGGCTCGGCACGCTTCAAACGTCTGATTAAAGAAGAAAACTACGACGAAGCCCTGCATGTTGCTCTGCAGCAAGTTGAATCTGGTGCACAGATCATCGATATCAATATGGATGAAGGCATGTTGGATTCGTTGCATTGTATGGAGCGATTTTTAAATCTGGTTGCGTCAGAACCCGACATTTCGAAAGTGCCTATCATGATCGATTCGTCGAAATGGGAAATTATTGAAGCGGGCCTGAAATGCGTACAGGGCAAAGCGATTGTTAACTCAATCTCGCTTAAAGAGGGTGAAGATAACTTCCGCCATCAAGCTAAATTAATCCGTCGTTACGGCGCTGCTATGATTGTGATGGCCTTCGATGAAGATGGCCAAGCGGATACCCAAGAACGTAAGTTTCAAATTTGTAAGCGTTCTTACGACATCCTGGTGAATGAAGTTAATTTCCCGCCGGAAGATATTATTTTCGATCCAAATATCTTTGCCGTTGCCACCGGTATTGATGAGCATAATAACTATGCGGTTGATTTCATTGAAGCAGTGAAAGACATTAAACGTGAATTACCGCATGCCATGATCTCGGGCGGTGTCTCTAACGTATCCTTCTCGTTCCGTGGTAACAACCCGTTGCGTGAAGCGATCCATGCCGTGTTCTTGTACTACTGTATCCGTGAAGGCATGGATATGGGTATTGTGAATGCGGGGCAGTTGGCGATCTATGATGATCTGCCGAAAGATCTGTTGGATGGTGTGGAAGATGTGATCCTTAATCGCAATGATAATGCCACGGAAGCGCTGCTCGCTCTTGCCGAGAAGTACCGCGATTCAGGTGTTGAAGTCGAAGCTGAAACCCAGGAATGGCGCAGCTTTGAGGTGAATAAACGTCTAGAGTACGCCTTAATTAAAGGTATTACTGAATTTATCGAAGAAGATACCGAAGAAGCACGCCAACAAGCAACCTTGCCATTAGAAGTGATCGAAGGTCCATTGATGGACGGCATGAATGCGGTTGGTGATTTGTTTGGTGCCGGTAAAATGTTCTTACCCCAGGTGGTTAAATCTGCGCGGGTAATGAAACGGGCGGTATCTTACTTAAATCCTTACATTGAAGCATCAAAACAAAAAAGTTCGTCAAATGGTCGAATATTATTAGCCACTGTAAAAGGCGACGTTCACGATATCGGCAAAAATATTGTCGGCGTGGTGCTGCAGTGTAATAACTATGAGATCGTTGATATGGGCGTGATGGTCTCGTGTGATGATATTCTGAAAAAAGCAGTGGAAGAAAACTGCGACATTATCGGTCTATCCGGTTTGATCACCCCGTCACTCGATGAAATGGTGCATGTGGCGAAAGAGTGCCAGCGTAAAGGCTTTAAACTGCCGATCCTGATTGGTGGTGCAACCACATCCAAAGCGCATACCGCGGTGAAGATTGAGCAAAACTATGACGAACCGGTTATCTATGTTTCCAATGCATCACGCGCAGTCGGTGTGGTAGCGGCATTATTGTCAGAAACCAAGAAGCCTGAACTTGTCGCGAGAATGGCGAAAGAATACGAGGTGGCGCGTGAGCAACATGCCCGCAAGCGACCACGTAGTGCTCCGGTAACACTCGAAGTGGCACGTGCCAATAAAGCACCCATTGATTGGGTTAACTATACGCCGCCAGTACCGAAAACATTGGGTGTGAAAAAATACATTAGTTACTCGATTGCGGAATTGCGCAAATACATCGATTGGACACCGTTCTTCATGACTTGGACTCTGGCGGGTAAATATCCGCGTATTCTTACCGATGAAGTGGTTGGTGTCGAAGCGACCAGTTTATTTAATGACGCAAATGACATGCTGGATCGTTTAGAAGAAGGTGGCGCTGGGCTTGAAGGCGTGCCTGACGATTATAAAATATCTGTAAATGGCGTGATTGGTTTATTCCCTGCTAATACGGTAAATGACGATACTATCGAAGTATATACCGATGAAACGCGGTCACAGGTATTAACCAAACTGGAGCACCTACGTCAGCAAACCAAGAAAAAACCAGGGCAGTACAATAATAGCCTTGCTGATTTTGTGGCGCCGAAAGATTCAGGTAAGTTTGATTATATTGGCGCATTTGCCGTTACTGGTGGTATTGGTGAAGATGACGTAGCGAATTACTTCAAAGGTATTGAAGATGATTACAACGCGATTCTGATCCAGTCTGTGTGTGACCGTTTAGCGGAAGCGATGGCCGAGCGTCTACATGAACTCGTACGTAAAGAAGAGTGGGGGTTCACGCAGACCGAAGAGTGGAGTAACGATGACCTGATCCGTGAGAAGTACCAAGGTATTCGTCCGGCACCGGGTTATGCAGCCTGTCCTGAGCATACCGAGAAGGGTACGATCTGGGAGTTGCTAGATCCAGACAGTATCGGTATGAAGCTCACCTCTTCGTATGCAATGTGGCCGGGTGCGGCGGTATCTGGGTTGATATTTTCCCATCCTGAATCGCGTTATTTTGCGGTTGCCTCGATTCAAGAAGACCAAGTGAAAGATTATGCAGAGCGTAAAAACATGACGCTTGAAGAAGCCGAACGTTGGTTAGGGCCTAACTTAGGATATGCGCCTGATTAATCTGTAGAGTTTGAACCGTATTGATTAAACACGCTCTGTTAATAATAGCAGGCTTAGTTTAATGAATACTCGGTGATAGCTGGTGTTCTTACAGAATAAAAAATGCCCGTAAGTGAATTAACTATACGGGCATTTTTATATCTTCCTATCAGCGATAGACCTGCTAGTAATTATTAATTTACCGGCAATGACTGCACTTTAGTGCGTACCAGCAAGGGCTTCTTACGTTGGGTTAATACATTGCCTAATATCACCAATACCAGTCCCAGCGTTGAATACAGCGTCCAATGATAATCTTCAAATACCGCAGAGACACTCAAGGCTACAACCGGGGTGATGACTAAGATATACGCAGCATTACTGGCGCCTAGACGATCGACTAAGATAAGATAAAAGGTAAAGCCAAGTACCGATGCCGGAATGGCGAGATACAATAAACTGCCGATGTATTGTGTCGTCATCGTAAATTCAAACGAGATGCCACGGACTAAGATAATCACTAATAGTGCAATACAGCCATAAACCATGGCATAGCTGGTGGCGGTAAAGGGCTGCACATTATTCTTGGTATTACGTATGCTCAGCATATTACCAATCGAGAAACACCAGGTGCCAAGTAGGGCAAATAACAGACCGTACAAAGTATCTTGCGACCAATCTGTTTGCAGTAAATCACTCGCAAACAACAAGCTAATACCGGCAAGTCCAAGTATGGCACCGAACCAAAAATTAGCATTGATTTGGGTTTTGTAAAACAGCTTACTGTGAAAAGCGTTGAATACCGGTGCGCTTGCCATAAACACCGCCACTAAACCACTGGGTATATACAAAGTCGCGCTGTAAAAGGCGAGGAAATTACAACAGAATAAACACACGCCTTGCAGTGCCAAAAAAGCATGGTCTTTACGTTTTACGGGTTGCAGTTTGCCCCAAAGTTTACCGATAACAAACATGACCGCTGCCGCAATTGCAAAGCGGTAAAAGATTGAGACTTCCATCGGCACATCACCGTGTTGCCACTTGATTGATATCCATGAAAAACCCCAAATAAATATCATTGAAACATAGAGTAATGCTGACATAGCGGTTCCTTCTTTATTACGACCACAATTAATTAGTCTGCATTATGCAGGTATTCTGATGTCGGAAATATCACGATGTCGGTAAAACTAACACAATATTGCGGTTTAATGATTAGCCTGATCACGGTATCAGTTGAGCAATCTGCCATTAATGGTAATATTTTGTTATGCCGTTAATAAAACCAGTAATGGACCAACAGCTGGATATTGCCTTATCTCAACTTGAGCCCAGTGCAACTAGCTTCGAACAATCGACCAGTAAGATCTGTTTACGACAAACGTCGTTAACGGATGCACTGTCGTGGGCGCATTATCAAAATGAACATGACCGCTTATATTATGTGAATAATAAGCAGCACACGTTGAGTTTGTACATGTCTGGCGGTTATGAAACCCACCGTACTGATGTGAATTCTGGGTTTGGCGCGCCAGGTAAATTTTGCCTGATGCCAAAAGATTCTGAAAGTCATTGGCAACTGGGGCAAACACAGCAATTCATGCACTTATATTTTAGTGATGATTACCTCAAACAGCTGGCGCTGAAAGTATTTGATATTGATCCGCGGATGTTACAGCTGCCGGAATTAACCTTTACCAATGATGCTGCTACCGAAGCCTTGTTTCGTCATTGCATGGCGACCAGTGATTGGCAGAGCGGACATGATCACCTTGCGATGGAACAAGTGACGAATACTATCTTAGTGTCGATGCTGCAGAATATGGGCATCACTAAATTAACCACCGCGGTGAAAGGTGGCTTATCACCAAAGGTTGCAGCGTTAGTGTGTGATTATATGCAGGCTAACTTCCATCGTCAGGTTTATCTTGCCGAACTGGCTGACTTAGCGCAACTGAGTGAATATCATTTTTGTCGGATGTTTAAACAAAGCATGGCACAAACACCACAAGCTTATTTATTGGCGGTTCGCATAGAACAAGTGAAGTTACGTGTATGCAATGGGCAGGTCAGTATGGCTGATATAGCGTTGCAGTGTGGCTTTGCTAACCAAAGCCACATGGGGCGCTACTTTAAAAAACTGGTGGGTATATCACCACGCCAATACCGTCAGTTAAGTACGAATTAATGGATTTCAGCTTGTACTTTAGTAACTGTATTATTAAGTTATTGCTGACGCTGATACAATTCAAAACAAACTTGTCCTGCTTGTTTTTCTTTTAAGATAGCCCAATTAGCGGGCAACTTAACTTGATTCAATTCTTTCTCACGCTCGATATAAATCACCGCATCAGCACTTAACCAATTGTTTGCTTCCAGCTTGGCACAGCAGTCTTCCAGTAAGTCTTGACGGAAAGGTGGGTCGATAAATATTAAGTCATAGCCTAGTGCTGGAGCTTGGGTCGATACTTGAGTCGGTGTTTTGGTTAACAATTGCAGTGTATCGCCACGTACTAATTGGGCATTATCGGCTTTTAACAAATGAATGTTTTGTTGTAGCTGCGTCGCTGCGCCGGCGTCTTTTTCAAACAGTAGGCCAGTTTCAGCATAGCGGGATAAGGCTTCAAAGATTAACCCGCCACTGCCAGCAAACAGATCTAAACAATGACTGTCACGGACATAGGGGGATAACCAGTTAAATACGGTTTCTTTTATCCGGTCGGTGGTCGGGCGTAGACCAATAACATCTTTAACTGGGAGTTTTCGGCCGCGCCATTGGCCACTGATGATCCGAATGTGTCCAGAAGGACGTTGATTTTGTTGTTTTGTGCTAGATTTTGCCATAGTAATTCTTTGTCTGGACAGAAAGGTGATAATATATGTCAACATATTGATATTGGGTCATTGTAGCAGTTCAAGACTGGCGAAAGTAAGGTTTTCTAAAAATGGCAAAAAAAAGCATAAAAAATTGGTTTGGTTTCGGTAAAAAAGAAGCAAACAACACGGATGAAGACAAAGTTAACACTGAAGTACTGGTTGCTAGTGATGACGAGAGTGGCGACGAAAAAGCGCGTCGTAGAGCAGCTGACTTACAACTTATCGCTGACTTCGAAAAAAGCAGTGCAACAACGGCTGATGACCATACTGTTACTGAAGCAAATATAGTAGTGACTGATGCTAATGTAGTTGCGACTGAAACTAACATCATTGTTGCTGAACCTGAAGTAGCTGCAGTTGAGCCTGAAACCGTCGAGTCTGAGAATTCTGAACTCGCGGTAACAGAGCAAAACCCTGTTACGCAAGCTGAAGTGATTAAAGATGCTCCTGCGGATATTCAAACAGCGGGTTCTGAAGTAGATGAACCTGTTAATAAAGACAAATTCTTTACTCGTTTAAAGCGTGGTTTATCACGTACCAAGGGTAATATCGGTAGTGGCTTTAAAAGCTTTTTCCGTGGCAAGCATATCGATGATGACTTATTTGAAGAACTTGAAGAGCAGTTATTGATTGCCGATTTGGGTGTCGCAACAACCAAACGTATTATTGATAATCTAACGCAACAAGCATCACGTAAACAATTAAAAGATGCTGAAGCGCTGTACGATATCTTGAAAAAAGATATGGCGGATATGTTGCACAAAGTTGAGCAGCCGCTAGTGATTGACAGTAACAACAAGCCACACGTGATCTTAATGGTTGGTGTGAACGGTGTTGGTAAAACCACGACTATCGGCAAGATGGCGAAGAAATTCCAAGCTGAAGGTAAATCGGTAATGCTAGCGGCAGGTGATACATTCCGTGCTGCCGCTGTTGAGCAGTTACAAGTATGGGGGGATCGTAACGGCATCCCTGTGGTTGCCCAACACACTGGCGCAGATAGTGCCTCGGTATTATTTGATGCGATGCAGTCGGCAACCGCGAAAGACGTAGATGTGCTGATCGCCGATACTGCGGGTCGTTTGCAAAATAAAGCGCACTTGATGGATGAACTGAAGAAAGTCGTCCGCGTCATGCGCAAACACGATGCAACTGCGCCACACGAGATCATGTTAACGATTGATGCGGGTACGGGGCAAAATGCCTTGAGCCAAGCGCAGCTGTTTAAAGAGGCTGTGGGTCTTACCGGCATTACTATCACCAAGTTAGATGGTACGGCTAAAGGTGGCGTTATCTTTGCCGTGGCAGATAAATTTGAGATCCCAATCCGTTTTATCGGCATTGGTGAAGGTATTGATGATTTACGTACCTTCAACTCGGAAGAGTTTATTGAAGCGCTGTTTAGTAGCGAAGATAAAAAATAACGCGAGCAGTATATTTACCTACATACTCATCGTTAATTCGGTGAGTATTGTATTTCACTATTCTAGATTTCTATACGAGCACACACCAAGGACGCGGTCATCATGATTCGGTTTGATAATGTATCTAAAGTTTACCCTGGCAGTCTCTGCGCATTACAGAAAGTTAATTTTCATCTTGAGAAAGGTGAAATGGCCTTTTTAACAGGACCTTCTGGCGCCGGTAAAAGTACCTTATTAAAACTAATTAGCATGTTAGAACGACCAAGCGCAGGCGATGTTATCCTTAATGGTCGCAATGTCAGTAAGATCAATAAAGCTGACATTCCCTTTCTACGCCGTGATATTGGTATCATTTTTCAAGATCACCGACTACTCGTCGACCGTACCATTTTTGATAATGTTGCATTGCCTTTGATTATCAAGGGTTATACCGCGAAACAAGTTAAAAATAGGGTGTTGGCGGCATTAGATAAAGTGGGTTTATACAATAAAGCCAAGTGCTATCCACCGATGCTTTCTGGTGGTGAGCAACAACGGGTGGGTATTGCCAGGGCGATTATTTCTCGCCCCAAATTGTTGCTTGCGGATGAACCCACGGGTAATTTAGACCCGCAGTTATCAATGGAAATCATCAAGTTATTTGAAGAATTTAACCGTACTGGTACCTCAGTATTGATTGCTACTCATGATTTGGGCTTGATTGCTAAAATGCGTTATCGCACCTTACGTATTAAGGCTGGTGAGATGTGTAATGACGAGTTACAAGGGATTTAATATGAACAAGCAACCCAACAAACCTGATGCTACCTTAATTAAACGTATTCAAATTCGTTGCCAGCAGCATATTCATCAAGCTATATCGAGCTTGGCAGATGTGTGGCGTACGCCGATTGCATCATTGATGACCATGTTGGTACTCGGGGTTAGTTTAGCCTTACCCAGCACCTTGTACGTGGTATTAAAAAATAGCCAAGCAGTAAGCCAGGAATGGAGCAGTCCGACAGACATTAATTTATTCTTAAAAAAAGATTTACCTGAGTCTCGTTATAAAAATTTACTGCATCGCTTAAAGACCTACAAAGAGGTTGATAGCTTTGAGTACATTTCCAAAGAACAGGGCATGGAAGAATTTAAGCGTACTTCTGGGTTAGTATCGGCATTAACCCTGTTAGACCATAACCCATTACCGGCCGTCGTCGTGGTCACTCCTAAGCCTTATTACCGCAGTTCCATTGCCGCACAAGAGTTACTGGCTAAGCTAGAGCGTGAGCCTGAGGTGCAACAGGGTAAGCTGGATATTATGTGGTTAGCACGGTTAGAAGGGATTATTTCTATTTTTAGTGATGCCGTGTTAGTTGTTTCAGTTCTATTATTAAGTTCAGTATTATTAATTACTGGCAATACCATCCGCTTAAATATTTTATCTAACCGTGCTGAAATTGAAGTATTAAAATTAATTGGCGCGACCAATGCATTTGTGCAACGACCATTTTTATATACCGGATTTTGGTATGGCGCTATCGGTGGTATTTTAGCTTGGTTAGTGACTATATTTATGGTGTATTGGATGGAAGATACCGTGCTCAACCTTGCTCAGTTATATAATACCGAGTTTAGTATTGAGGGGTTAGTATTTAACGAGGTCATGTTGTTGTTTATTACCGCGATTGGTATGGGATTGAGCTCAGCCGCTATTTCTGTTAATTACTATATTGCTAAAATTGAACCTAGCTAATAGATCGCTAAACTTGAAGCAAGTTAGTAGATCACTAAAGTTGAATCGAGTGAATAGAAAATTGTACTGGTACCAGAGCAAATTGGATCTGGTTAATATAAATTACAGCGCTGATTTGCGCTATTGCAGTAAGTGACGTCAATGTATTTAAGGTTATTACTTACATTTGTAATTATGTTTGCAGGACTTTTACTCCCGCCGTTTTTTGCTGTGCTTTCAACTGCGCAGCAAGGCATGTTGGTTGAATTACCGAATATATTATTTATGCTTGTGATCATACTAAGTCACTTCTTTAAGCAAGGTCGTAGTGGTTTTGCTGCGCTGCTGATGCTGGTGGCTTACAACGTTATCCAACAACGTTTACAAACCCCGCTGGCGGTTGGCAGTACGTTATTTGAATATTATTTTCTGGTGTTGTTATTACCGGCAAATTTAGTGTTGTTATTATTCTTACCCGAACGCTCACTGTTCTCCTTTAAAGCACTTTCATATCACGCTATCTTTATCTTACAAGCTGCCGTTTTCTATTGGTTTATTCAGCCCGAACAATTACCTTTGGTGACCAGCTTGTTGACTGCAATAGAACCTTGGATCTTGGTATTCGGTGATGTGTCGGTATTACCCAACATATTACTGGGTTTATTGATCTGTGCGGTGCTGATTGCGGCGATACTCATGCTGTTTAGAGATGTGTCTTCCGATCAAGCATTTCTGAGTGCGCTACTGGCGTGTACATTGACTGTGGTTGAGTTTGAGCAGCAGTGGATATCGGCCAGCATGTTTACCATCAGTGCGATTGTACTGCTGTTAAGTATATTAAAACGTAGCCATGAACAAGCTTTTATTGATGATCTTACCCGTATTCCGGGTCGTCGTGCGCTCAATATTGAACTGGCTCAGTTGAGTGGTAAGTACAGTATTGCCATGTTGGATATTGATCGCTTTAAAAAATTCAATGATGCCTATGGCCATGATATTGGTGATTCGGTATTAAAAATGGTGGCGTCGCAATTGGCGACAGTGAAAGGACGAGGTAGAGTATTTCGTTACGGTGGAGAAGAATTTACTATCTTATTTAAAGGTAAATCGGCACTCGATTGTGTCGGTTACTTAAACGAAATTAGAGTATTAATTGCTGATTATCCTTTTCAAATTCGCCAACCCGTCGAGCGTAGAGAACCACAGGAAGAAGGCGCTAACAATACGGACAGTTGTCGAGAGGAGTTTATTGACAAAACTGTTAAGGTTACAATCAGTATCGGTGTTGCCCAGGAGCGAAGTTCAACAACAAGCCCTGACGAAGTGATTATAGCGGCAGACAAACTACTGTATAAAGCCAAAGAATCAGGGCGAAATCAAGTGTGTGCTTAACTTCTCCCGACTAGGTTAATTGAGAGCTATGTTAGTGATAAATGTAACTGCCATCTTCACGTAACGAAAATAGCACGGGTTCATTATCTACATCAGTAATTCTCAGTTGGATTAACTCACCTGTTGTCGCAATATAAAATGACATGATTTGTCCAGGTCTGACCTGGGTAATGTATTGTGGCCGTAATGCAATTAAATCATGCAGTATTGCTGACGGAATATCGTATTGACGGAAAATACGGTAAACAGAATCGCCCTTGCGGATCACATGGGCACGCCATTCTCCGTCGATATATTCAGGGTCGAGTAGTTTAATTTTAACTGGCGGCGAGGTATTGTTGGTTTGATTATGTTCTAGGCCCGCTTTATTTGCTACATTTTGAGTTGGTGCGACCGTCAGCGTAATGGATTTTCGTGCGCTGGTTCCGGCTTGGCTGTTGGCTGTATCATTGGTTGCTGGCAGCATAAGTAATACCACGACAGCGAGTAATACCGGAGGCAGTAATTTACGGTGAATACTTGGTAGTGATTTATACACGCTACGTAACACCTTGACGCGTATTGTTAATGATGGAAATAATAATTTAGTTTTTTCGATAAGAGAATATAATGCACTGCTCCTCATGATTAATTTCCTGTCATTTTTGTTTTGATCGGATTTTGAGCTAACCAAAATCACCTTAGATAATTACAATATTGGCGGGTTATAGTTGAAATAACTATCTATAACTTACTTAAATTACACAATTTGTTGTGATTATCTAAGATGATTTTATTGCGCGTTTCATCATAATATAAATGCTTAAAAATAGCATATGTTGTTTCGCTTTTGATTGTGAAATTTTTATTTATTCTAAATAACAGGAATCTTGATGACTGACGTTATTGATATGAGCTTAGAAGGTGTCGAAGAACAACCGCTAAGGGAATTTACCGAGCAAGCATATTTGAACTATTCCATGTATGTGATCATGGATCGTGCCTTGCCTCATATTGGTGATGGATTAAAGCCAGTTCAACGCCGCATTACCTATGCTATGTCTGAGCTTGGCTTGCATGCGGGGGCTAAATATAAGAAGTCAGCGCGTACTGTTGGTGACGTATTGGGTAAATATCATCCCCATGGTGATAGTGCTTGTTATGAAGCTATGGTACTCATGGCACAACCTTTCTCTTATCGTTATCCATTAGTCGATGGTCAGGGTAACTGGGGTGCGCCGGATGATCCGAAATCATTTGCGGCAATGCGTTATACCGAAGCTAAATTATCCAAGTTTGCGGAAGTATTATTAGGTGAAGTTGGTTTGGGTACGGTTGACTGGTCACCTAACTTCGATGGCACCATGAAGGAGCCACAATTATTACCTGCACGGTTACCACACATCCTGTTAAATGGTGTGACCGGTATTGCGGTTGGTATGGCGACGGATATTCCACCGCATAATGTACGCGAAGTGACGAATGCGTGCTTACATCTGATTGATAATCCAAAAGCAGAATTGTCAGAACTGATGGCTTATGTGAAAGGTCCTGATTACCCGACTGAAGCGGAAATTATCACCCCAGAAAAAGACATCGCCAAGATCTACGAAACCGGTAAAGGCAGCATTAAAATGCGCGCGGTATTTACCATTGAAAGTGGTGATATTGTGATCAGCGCGCTGCCACATCAGGTTTCTGGTGGTAAGATTTTAGAGCAAATTGCGGCGCAAATGCAGGCCAAGAAATTGCCGATGGTGGCAGACTTACGTGATGAATCGGATCACGAAAATCCAACCCGACTCGTCATTATCCCTCGTTCTAACCGTATTGATATCGAGCAGTTAATGGCGCATTTATTTGCCAGTACTGATCTTGAAAAAAACTTCCGCGTTAACTTGAATATGATCGGTTTGAATGAGAAACCACAAGTTAAAGGCTTAAAGAAAATATTATCTGAATGGTTGGTATTCCGCCACAGCACGGTGCGTCGCCGTCTGCAATTCCGCTTGGATAAAGTACTTTCACGTCTGCATATGCTTGATGGTTTATTGATCGCATTCTTAAATATTGATGAAGTGATTGATATTATTCGTAATTATGATGATCCAAAAGCGGAATTAATAAGTCGCTTTGATTTGTCGGTTAAACAAGCAGAAGCGGTATTAGAACTAAAATTACGTCATTTAGCGAAACTAGAAGAAATGCGTATTCGTGGCGAGCAAGGTGAGTTAAATACCGAGCGTCACAAACTTGAGCAACTGTTAAGTTCAGATCGCCGCCTAGCAACCTTGGTTAAAAAAGAATTAATTGCGGATGCCGAGAAATTTGGTGATGAACGTCGTTCACCGATCATCGAGCGTAAAGAAGCGAAAGCCTTAACCGAAAAAGAATTAATGCCAAATGAAGCCGTGACCGTGGTGTTATCGCAACAAGGCTGGGCACGTTGTGCTAAAGGCCATGATGTTGATGCCAAAGGACTCAGTTATAAAGCCAGCGATGGTTATAAAGATGCCGCAGAAGGACGCAGTAATTGTCCTGCGGTATTTATTGATTCGAGTGGTCGTTCGTTTGCACTTGATGCACACACATTGCCTTCTGCACGTAGCCAGGGTGAGCCATTAACGACCCGATTTACCTTAGCGGCTGGGAAAACCTTTGTGCATGCGCTGATGGCGGATGATAGTCAGCAATACTTACTCAGTTCTGATGCGGGTTATGGTTTCATTGGCAAGTTCAGTGACATGATCAGTCGTAATAAAAATGGTAAAGCATTATTAACCTTACCTGCTGCTGGTTTAGTGATTGAGCCACAAGCCGTGACAGATATAGCCACAGACCATTGTTTAATTATCTCTAACGAAGGCCGGATGTTGATTTTCCCGCTATCGTCATTACCATTATTATCGAAAGGTAAAGGTAATAAATTAATGAATATTCCATCCGCACGGGTTAAAAGCCGTGAAGAATTTGTGCAAATGCTGACAATTGTGCCGGAAGGACAGTCGGTGACACTTTATGCGGGTAAACGTAAATTAACCTTAAAACCTGCTGATTTAGAACATTATAAAGGTGAACGTGGACGTCGTGGCTTCAAATTACCACGCGGATTACAGCGAGTTGATACGTTAGAAGTCGTGGATGAATAACTCAGCTAACGCTTGTACACTGAGTATCGGCTAGGTATACTGCAGCCATGTTAAAAGAGGGTTACAAATGTTATTAATTAGTCGTTTAATCTTGGTTTTACTATTTATGATCTATTTACTGATCATGAGTATATTACGCTTTAGTTTACAGCCTCGTCATCCAAAACACGTGGCATGTGTGGCGCGAAACTTCTCTCGTTTGGCGCGTATTTTTGGGGTGAAGCTAATAGTCCGTAAACCCGCTGGTTTGAATGATGCTGGCCCGTATGTATTTGTTGGTAATCATCAAAACAACTATGATTTGGTCACGATGACAGCTGCGGTACAACCGGGTACTGTATCAGTTGGCAAAAAAAGCTTAGTTTGGGTACCTATTTTTGGTTTTGTTTATTGGCTGTCAGGTAATATCCTGATCGACCGTAATAACAAAAGCAAAGCGTTCGGTACTATTTCTGCAGTGGCAGATCGTATCCGTAAAGGTCACTTGAGTATTTGGATGTTTGCCGAAGGTACGCGTAGCCGTGGCCGTGGTTTATTACCGTTTAAAACTGGCGCATTCCATACTGCAATTCAAGCGGAAGTACCGATTGTGCCAGTGTGTTGTTCAAATACGCATAACAAGATTAAATTAAACCGCTGGGATAATGGCGAAGTGATTATTGAGATCATGGCACCGATTCCAACGGTGGGATTAGAGCGTAGTTCGGTAAGAAAGTTATCAACTGACGTACATGCCATCATGAAAAAACGTATTGACGAGCTATCTGCAGAAGCAAGAGACGCTTAATTAAATGTAACTATTAACCTTAATAATACCGAGCTGAATTTAAGGTGAATTATTTAAGGTAAATAATTTTTGATTAATAGTAAAACGCCCATCACAATTGAATTGTGATGGGCGTTTTTATTTATGCTATTTATTAACGCAATGCGTTATGTGCATAACTATTTATTGGCGACTTATTTATTCGCGTAATAGACAGCAAATTTAGATGATTTTATTTGTAATAAACAATGTCCAAAACTTGCTTCGATGATTTCTGGATATTTAAGGAAGCTATTTGCCACTAAAACTAAATGACCGCGTGGATTAATGTAACCATTGGCTTCTTTTAAGAATGTCTCAGTACTTGCATAGTGGGTTTTTAAACCAGCATGGAAAGGTGGGTTAGAAATAATATAATCAAATTTACCGCTAATATCAGAATACACATCAGAAAGGTAAGCTTGACCGGCTAATTCATTCGCCGCTAAGGTCAATTGACTCGATTTAACCGCAAGCGCGCTCACATCTGTCATTTCCACTTTACTTGCAGGGAAACGTTTAGCGATATAACTACCGATAATACCGGCACCACAACCCAGATCAAGCACACGACCGGATGGTTTCTTGTGTAAGTTATTAAGTAGAATTTTACTGCCCGTATCCAGCTTACCGTGGCTAAATACGCCAGGTAATGTACATACTGTTAACTCAATGCTATTCACTGTGATAGGGAATGTTGTAACCCAATCATCTTGAACAAATTTAGCAACTGGCTTATTTAGTTCCGTTACAAACAGCGAGCTACGACGTGCTGCATCTAGTTTGTTACAAATATCGCCATACGGGGCAAAGAATTTATTGGCACTGCGAATACCGGCATTGTTTTCACCCACCATGAAGATCATCGCGCCATCTTCAAGATGTTCGGTGATGTTGGCTAATAGATATGTTACTTCTGCTTTTGATTTTGACATGTAAATCAACGCAACTTGGTGTTTCTTAACGGCTTGATATTCAGTCGAGCAATGATTATCAATATTACTGACGTTATCATAATGTAGTTTAGCGGAATAATCGTAGCTGAATAACGTCACTTTTTTTGCTATTTTAGCTAATTCTGTCGGGTATGTATCTTCGATGTAACCCGCAATCAACAGGTCTTTGTCTTCAAAATATGCAGTATTACGTTCGAGTAATTGACTGGCTAGGGTATAACTATTGCTGATCATGGGTCTGGGCTCTTTACTTAATTTGGTCGAAGATTTGGTCGGAGAGTATATACCCAAACTACTTCAATATCTTCCCCTTTCGGTTTGTAAATTGCACATGCCATCAGTCGTTTGGCTATGGCTTTGCCTCGTGGGATTGGCGGTTTGATGTTGCTTATACATGATCCCGCTTGACATTTTGCGGTGAATAACGAATTATTAAACGATAAATAATAAACGCTTAAATGTTTTTTCATCAAAATGAGAACGTCACATGCTTACTTTAAAACGAAAACAAGATAAACAAGGCAAATTAAAGCCAACGTAGCATGTGATTCGAGAACATATAAATCCCTATAGAAACCTCGACCGCAATTTATGTATTCGAGGTTTTTTTATAACTGAAATGGAGCTTCTATGAGTGTTAACTCACCGGTCACCGATAAAGCAGCAATGAAAGCATTACTTAAAGGCTCAATTGTTGCTTTGGTTACCCCGTTTAAAAATAATAAAATTGATGAACCAGCATTACGTAATCTCGTTGACTGGCATGTAGAACAGGGTACGCATGGTATTGTTGCTGTGGGTACCACTGGTGAATGTCCAACATTATCATTAGAAGAGCATTGCCAAATTCTTGATATCGTTGTCAGCCAAGCTGCAGGCCGTTTACCGGTTATTGCAGGCGCGGGTTCAAATAATCCAACCGACGCGATCATGTTATCTAATCATGCTCAAGCTGCCGGTGCTATCGCGACGTTACATGTGGCTGGTTATTACAACCGTCCTTGTCAGGAAGGTTTATTCCAACATTTTAAAGCGATTAACGATAATAATGATCTGCCTATCATAGTTTACAATATCCCTGGTCGTGCGATTGTCGATATTCAACCTGAAACGTTAGCGCGTATGGCTGAATTGAAAAATGTGGTCGGTATTAAAGATGCAACAGGTGATCTGTCGCGTCCTTGGTTAGAACGTCAATTAATTAAAGGTGATTTCTCTTTCCTTTCTGGAGATGATTGCACCACGGTTGCTTATAATGTCTCGGGTGGTAACGGTTTGATCTCGGTGTCTGCAAACGTAGCGCCAAAACTGTATGCACAAGTACAAGAATTAACGTTTGCGGGTAAATATAATGAAGCGAGAGAATTACAAGATCGCTTGATCACGCTTCATAGCTTAATGTTTAAAGAAACAAGTCCAGCAGGTGTGAAGTACGCTGTGTCGTTGTTAGGCTTGTGTGAACCTGAGTGCCGTTTACCTGTTATTGAACTGACCCAAGGTACAAAAGATGAAATTCGCGCTGCTATGGTTGAATTAGAGTTGATTTAAGCTTGATGGTGTAAGGTTTTATAACTAATGAAAACGGCGAGCTTAGCTCGCCGTTTTTGATCTTAATCGATAAACATATCGATTAGCGATAGCCACCTTTTACTGCGCGCACCGCATAAGTCGTTAACGAACTATCATGTTGAGAAAAAGGCACTTCAGTACCGTTGGAAAAATCAATCACTCGAGAGACTAAATGTGTAATCGAATAGGGTAATGTAAGATCTGCAGACCCCTTGTAAGGTGTACTGCTATAATAAATACTCGATATAGCATTTGGGAATAAAGTAAGATTAATCGCGGGCTCTGCACAACTGCGATCAATGAGTGAACCAAGCTCTTTAATGTTTGGTAATCGCCAATCGCTAATATTATTGACACTATGTGCTTCAGCGCCAAGTAAGGCTTCCTCCCAGGTCGCAAAACTTATTGCTCCACTACCAGAGCAAGTATTTGAGGTTCGGTTATAACTTTGTCCTATTGTACACTTTGCCCATACTAGACTAGTACGCAGATCAACGACGGTACCATCATGATTATCAATAAAATCAGATGGTGTATAATCTTGTTGTAATGTTGCATCACAGTTTAAATTGACTGGATCTGATGCCGCAAAGACATGTGAGCTAAATAGTCCAGCGCAAATAAGTAACAAGGGTATTTTTTTCATTGTAATATCGCCTCTTATTCTGCGTCATCAGTTGTTGGATTTAAGAATTCACTAGGGATATTACTGCTGACCACTAGTACTTTATGGTATTCTTGTTTATTACATGTCTGAACATTACCTGTTTCTAAATTCACACACCAAGCAAGGCCAGCTGCCCCTTTCACTGATGAACTCGTCCAATAAATCGAACCATTTACGCCGTTATTATTAATCACACAATCTTCTGTTGCACAATCAAAGAAGGTTTTATCAAGAGCATGTTTGTCGGTAGCAATGGTGCTGTAATCATTCACTTGTTCATAGTTCATAATACTGCGCAGCTGTTCTACCGTTGGTACTACCCAGTTACTTTCTCCGCATATTTTTAAGAAATTAGTTTCGTTAGCATAACTACCAGAGGCACAATATAAGGCAAGTTCACGATCACCGTAACCACTATTGTAACCGCAGAGACTATTGGCAAATCCAGCTGGATCCGTACTCATGGTAAAGCTGTCGTTGTTATTGTTTGGTGAACCATGATGCCAGCCAGGTCCAACGCCAGATAACGCAGATGCTTCCCATGGATAGCTAAAGTTGGCAGCATTGTAACGAGGTTCTTCTGCCATTTGATATTTTGCTGGGAGAGCAGGGTCAACTTCGCTGTTCGTGAGTGTATTTGTCTGGGATTTTACTTGCCATGTTAATCCGGTGATCTCATCTTTTACACAGCTATAACTGCTATTGTTTGCAGTCACTGGCATGCCATTATTGGCTATTTTTACAAATCGAAATCCAGCCTTACCTTTATATTCTGGATCTAAGCTATCCACATCGCGACTGTTTTTGTAAAAAACACTGCTCGTATCTTGGCTATCGCCGCCATTATTTACTGTTGCGTCTGAATTGATAATGACATCGAGTCCATAAGCGGCATCTTGTAAGGCGTAATTTCCACTTGCTTGCGTGGTAAGAGTGAAATCACTGGTGTCAGAATAGGTTGTCATGCCTGTATCGTTTAAATTGACATTACCTGATATTAATAAAGATAAAGTCGCAGGATCACCTGTTGAGCCGGTAAAGGTAAGTAACAATGTACGAGCATCGTAGACATCACCTTTTTTATTGGTTTGAATGGTTAGGCTTGTAGTGGTTGAACCTACTGGAAATGTTAGCGTTGATACATTGCTTATCGTATAGTCTTCGCTGCTACCTTGTACTGCTGTTCCTGAAATCGAGATCGCGTAATCGACCGCAACATCCGGTATTTTGTCTAAAGTATATGTGAAAGTAAATGTCTGACCGCGTTGAATAATCTTTGGGGTGAAGTTACCTGATGCAGTGTAAGTGTTATCACCTGAACTATCATCGGAGTTATCGCCAGAACTATCACTAGTATTATCACTAGTATTATCGGAAGTATCCCCTGTGCTATCACTATTATTACTACTTACCGTGTCTAAGTTATCACTACCGCAGCCCGTTAAACCGAGAGACAGCAGTAAAATAGCTAAGAAACTTAATTTTTTTAAGTGCATACAAAATCCTTATCATTGCTACAACAGTAATCCGTTACTGAATAATTGTGCTTTATTGTTGTATAAAAAACATATCGATAAACATTGTTACCAATATGTTAATTTAAAAACAGTGCCACGATAGTACCTATAATTTAAACGACTGAGAAGTACAAATTGTCATAAATGATTAGAATTATTCTATTTATGGGTAATTAATCATGATTTTTCATTATTAACAGTGTGGTTATTGTTGGTTTATTGATAGAATACACGAATCAATAATTAGTATTTAATTGCTTTTACCGTTTGAGTTGAGTCGATATGAACTTAAGAGATTTAGAATATTTAGTCGCGTTACAAGAATTGAAACATTTCAGAAAAGCAGCGGAAAAATGCTTTGTTAGTCAACCGACACTCAGTGGCCAGATCCGTAAATTAGAAGATGAACTGGATGTTATCTTGATTGAACGTACCTCAAGAAAGGTATTGTTCACCCCAGCCGGCGATCAAATTGCTGATCAAGCGCGTACTGTATTATTAGAGTCGAAAGCGATTAAAGAAATCGCTAAGAGTTATGCAAGCCCAACGGCTGGCGCAATTCATATTGGCCTGATCCCAACTGTTGCGCCGTATCTACTGCCGCTCATTGTGCCCTCGATGAAGAAAAAGTTTCCTGATTTAGACATGTTTTTACATGAAAACCAAACCCATGAGCTATTAAAGCAGTTGGACGAAGGTGAGTTGGATTGTCTGTTATTAGCGTATTTACCAGGTATGGAAAAATACGGTCATATTGAGTTATATAAAGAACCATTAGAACTGATTATTCCTAGTTCACACCGTTTTAAAGGCCGAGATCGGGTTGATTTATCGGAGTTACGTGGCGAGAAGGTATTGATGTTAGAAGATGGCCATTGTCTACGTGATCAAGCGATGGATTACTGTTTTACGGCGGGTGCTGAAGAAGACCAGAGCTTTAAAGCGACGAGCTTAGAAACACTACGTCATATGATTGCTGCAGAAGCGGGGGTAACGTTATTACCACATCTGGCTATCCCGCGTAGTCGGTTCACAGAAGGTGTGGAATATATTAAATTTGTTGAGCCAGAACCGATCCGTAAAATTGTTTTATTGTATCGTAAAGGTTCAGTAAGACGCCCGTGTTTTAACGACATCGCAGAAGTGATCAGTAAACAAGTTGCTGCAACGATAGTTTAGCTAAACTGTTTAAATAAATAGTTTAAATAAATAATTTAAATAAAGATCCTAGCAAAGTTGTAGATATAAAAATGGCGCTACTTTTAACATAAAGCAGCGCCATTTTTCATTGACGTTATGTTAATAACAAAGCTTAAAACAAATCATCGAGTGATTCATCTGCTTCTTCACTCTGCTCATCGAGTTGATCGAATGACGAATCCGCATCTTGATTATTCACATACTCGGTTGGTTCAGAGCCTTTAATAAAGTACTCAAAACGTGAGGTATAATCGGACTTGTGTGTTAATAACCCCGATTCACGATCGATACGTACTTGAACAATATTTTCCGGCAGTACATTCGGACGCTGTGGTATCCCTTGTAGCGCTTGTTTCATGAACTCAATCCAAGCTGGTTGCGCTGTTTTAGCGCCCGCTTCACCACCACTAATCTGGTGTTTACCTAGGTTGATGTTACGGGTAACACGCCCTAGTTCACGGCGATGGTCATCAAAGCCTATCCAGCTAGTGGCAGACAGATCTGGGTTAAAGCCCGAGAACCAAGCATCTTTTGCCTCGTTTGTAGTCCCTGTTTTGCCACCGATATCGCGTCGTTTCAGCGCTGCCGCGGCACGCCAGCCCGTACCGTTCCAACCGGTTTTATGACGCCAACTGCCTCCACCCCAAATAACGCTAGCCATCACTTCACGCATTAAAAATGCATTTTGCTCAGTGATAATTCGGGGGGCTAATTGTTGCGAACTATAAGGTGCGATAGTACATTGTGCGAGTGCATCACCTTCGATTGATAACCAATGTTCAAGGGTATCCGTGCCGAGTGCGATTTGTTTTTCACATTCTAAACAGGCTTGTTTTGGCGTGGCCTGGTAAATTAGCTCACCCTTGGCATCTTCAATGCGGTCAATAAAGTAAGGTTCTACTTTAAAACCACCATTGGCAAACGTTGCAAAGGCAACCGCAACTTCTAACGGTGTCATTGACGCAGAGCCCAGAGCGAGTGACTCATCACGTGGTAACTTGGCTTTATCAAAACCAAATCGTGTCATGTAGTTAATGGCGTTATTTAAACCGACTTGACGGAATAAACGTACCGACATAACATTTTTCGACTGTGCTAGGCCTAAGCGCAAACGCGTTGGACCATTGTATGTTGGCGGTGAATTTTTTGGTCGCCACGCCGTACCAGCACGTTCATCCCACTGGTTAATTGGCGCATCATTGATTAGCGTTGCGAGTGTTGCCCCTTGCGCTAAACCAGCTGAATAAACAAACGGTTTGATGTTTGAACCAATTTGACGTTCGGCTTGGGTGACACGGTTAAACTTACTGTGTTGATAATTAAAACCACCGACTAATGCTTCAACCGCACCGTCATTGGCATCAATGGCGATAAAAGCAGAACTGGCGTCTGGTATCTGACCTAACATCCACTGCGCTGGTTCAGTTGTTGCTGGGATTGGACGTAGCATGACAATATCACCGGCATTCACAATTTCGGCTGCAGTTTGTGGTGCTGGGCCTTGCTTCTTATCAGAAATAAATGGACGCGCCCATTTTAAACCATCCCAAGTAACAGTGACCTGTTCGCCATTAGCAAGTAATGCGTCGGCAGTTTGCTCTGTTACTGCCGTAATAACTGCAGGTTGTAATGGTCTATAGCTCGCTTTATCTTTAAGTAATAATAACAGTTCTTCGTTACTCAGCACCTCATCATTAGTCCAAGCCTGGCCCAATGGACCGCGATAGCCGTGGCGTAGATCATAATTAAGTAAATTATTAATGAGTGCTGTGGTTGCTGCAGTTTGGCGCTCGCTGTGAACTGTGGTGTAGACATTTAAACCTTGTCCATAAGCTTTATCTTCACCGTAGCGTTTGATCACCTCAGTACGCACCATTTCGGCCAAATAAGGCGCGGATAAATCGATTTCAGCACCGTGATACTTTGCCGTAATCGGCGCATTATTGGCTTCTTCAAACTGTGCTTGAGTAATATATTTTTCGTCTAACATCCGTAATAATACGATATGACGACGGGCTTTCGCGCGTTTAGGTGAACGAATTGGGTTTAATGCTGACGGTGCTTTTGGTAAACCAGCAATGATTGCCATTTGCGCCAGTGTTAATTCGTCTAATGTTTTGCCGTAGTATACTTGCGCTGCAGCGCCAATACCAAATGAACGATAACCGAGTGGGATCTTATTCAGGTATAACGTCAAAATCTCATCTTTGGAAAGATTTTGTTCGATATGCCAAGCTAAAAAGATCTCTTTAATTTTACGAATAAAGGTTTTTTCTCGGGTTAAAAAGAAGTTTCGAGCAACCTGTTGGGTAATGGTACTCGCGCCTTGTTTGCGCTCACCAGTCATGATCATGACCGTGGCTGCACGGACAATACCTATTGGGTCTATGCCTGGATGGGTATAAAAACGATTATCTTCGGTGGCCAAAAATGCGTTGATCATTAATGGCGGCACATCATCAATAGCAATGGGGATCCGGCGTTTTTCACCAAATTGAGAGATCAGTTTGCCATCTTGGCTAAAGACTTTCATTGGTGTTTGCAGTTGTATCGTTTTTAATGACGTTACATCGGGTAATTCTGGCTTGATATAGAAATATAGTGCAATGATGCTCCCTACACCGAGCAGTCCGCTAACTAATAAAAATACGGATAATCGTTTAATCCATTTCACAATAGTGCCCACAATAATTTCTTAATAATCGATCATTATATCTCTGTTTTGTGAAATAGTACGAGTTCTTTATGATAGACCTCAGAGATTTAAGTCTGTATGCTTTGTTGTATAACAAATAATTAACAATCATTTAACAAGAAAGTCGTCATTGTTATTACATAGAGTTGAAGATCATTATGCTAAAGCTGTTTAAAAGGAATCAGACAGTGGCAATGATCGGAGTTGATTTTGGATCATCTTCCGTAAAAGCCCTAGCGCTGTCTAAGCGATCAGAACATTATGTGGTAGATATGGTATCAGAGGTTTCAACGCCAAAAGGATGTGTCGTTGATCACCAATTGCAAGATATAGAAGCATTAACGAATGTGTTGCAACAGGTGCGTCAAGATTTTCCTTTCCGTTATAAACAAGCTGCTACTGCCGTATCTGGCACCAATGTTATTACAAAAATTATTTATGTTGATACTGACCTTTCCGGCCCTGAGTTGGAAATGCACATCGAGTTGGAAGCGGAAAGTTTAATTCCTTTCCCGCTTGATGAAATTAGTCTCGATTTTGAAATATTAGGTATCAATGACAATAACCCAGGTAAGCACAATGTGTTATTGAGTGCGACGCGCACGGAAAGTGTCACATCATTAGCTGGCTGCCTCGAAGAGAATGACTTTATCCCCCAAATTGTGGATGTGGCTGCGCATGCATTAGCGCGCTCTCACGATTTGTATTTACGCTTGGCTGATCTGCAAGATGATAGCAAAGTGGTGGCCGCGATTGATATTGGTACCAACATGACCATTTTTTCAATGCTGCATAAGGGCGAATCTATTTATTCTCGGGTGCAAAACTTTGGTGGCGAAAACTATACGCGCATCATTAGCGAGCATTATACGTTGAAACGTGATGAAGCTGAAAAAATGAAACTCGCTCAACAGTTGCCACTGGATTACGATATTGATGTATTGGCGCCTTATATCACCGCATGCATACAGCAGATCCGTCGTAATGTGCAGCTGTTTACTAACTCTGGCACATTGCAGAAAATAGATATGATCACACTGAGTGGTGGTTCTGCATTAATCATGGAACTGGCACAGGAAGTGGAAAGCGAGCTGGGTATCACCACCCGTGTTGCCAATCCTTTTGCTCAGTTTGACTATGCGGAAGAGGTCGAAGATAAAGAACATTTAATCGCTAACGGACCCCGTTATATGGTCGCACTTGGTTTAGCAATGAGGGCGTTTTAATGTCAAATATTAATCTTTTACCGTGGCGCGACGCGGATAAAAAATACCGACAGCAACGCTTTTTCACGTTAAGTGGGATTAGTCTTGGTGCGACCTTGTTAGTCATGATCATGCTGAATATGGTGGTTGGCGGTTTTATCGATAATCAAAAACAACGCAATGCCTTGTTAATGCGAGAGATGCAAGTTATCGATGTTAAACTAGGTAAAATCAAAGAGTTACGTGGTCGTAAAGATAAGCTGCAAGAGCGCATTGATTTAATTCAAAGTTTACAGCGCAGTCGCAATACCCCCACACAGCTAATGAATACCCTGCCACAATTGGTACCAGCGGGTGTAAATCTGGCAAAATTAACCTTTAAAAATGACATTATTAAGATTAATGGCACCAGTGATTCGAATACCCGTCTGGCGGTATTACTGCGTAACATTGAGGAATCAACTTGGCTTAGAGATGGTAACTTAGACTCTATTATTGCCTTGTCGGCAGAAGAGGGCAATCGTTTTGAAATGCGATTCTCGGTAACACCGATGGCGACGGATGAGGGCAGCTAAGATGAATCTACAAGAACTCAACGAACTTGATCTCGAAGATCTGGGAAATTGGCCGAAACCAGCCAAAATTGCCATTAATATTATTTTTTCAATATTGATTGCGGCGTTATTTTATTGGATGTTTATCGCGTCGTCGTTACAAGCACTGGAAAATATTGAAAAGAAAGAAGCAAGTTTAAAATTACAGTTTGAAGCAAAAGCCAGACTTGCAGGGAATTTAGGCTTATATACTGAGCAAATGTCTGAGATGGAAAATTTATTTAATCACATGCTTAAGCAGTTGCCATCAAAAAGTGAGACCGCAGGATTACTCGATGATTTGAGTTATATTGGTCAGCATAATGGCTTGCAGTTGCGCAGGTTTAAATGGTTAAAAGAAGTCAAACGGGACTTTTCTTATGAAGTCCCGGTCAGCTTAGAGGTAATTGGTACCTTTCATCAACTTGGTCAGTTTACCAGTGATATTGCTGCGTTACCACGGATTGTAACGCTAGAAGATTTCACTATTACCAAACTGCAAGGGGAATTACTGAAAGTGAATATGATTGCCCGTACTTATCGTTATAAGGGGGATAAATGAAGCGAATAACTAGCCTCGTTTTTCTAACGCTGACGATAACCGGTTGTACTGCGGATAATCAGGACCTGGTGGATTACATCAATGACGTTAAAGGGCGTAAAACAGCCCTAGTTGAAAGTGTGCCGGATATGGAAAGTTTTGTGGCATTGCATTATTCGGAAACGGGGGCACGTAACCCATTTTCGAATCCTCGTCCTGAATCGGTAAAAGCAGAAACACCGTTCCCACAGAATTGTCCGCAGCCTAATTTTGCCCGGATTAAAGGGCCGTTAGAAACCTATTCGTTAGATAATTTAAATATGCATGGCACCCTCGGCAGTGAAAAGCACCTTTGGGGGTTAATAAGAGCAAGTACGGGGGAGATATTCCGAGTTTCACCGGGTGATTATATTGGACTTAATCACGGTGAGATACTCGACATAACCAAGAATTATATCGAACTGTCGGAGTTGATATTAACGGGTAAGGGATGCTGGCAAGTTCGCACAACTCAAATTCCTCTTAGCAGTCAAGGTAATAGTTAATAGTATCAAAACAACAGTTAAATAGTAGCCAAGACCACAGTTAAGCCATTTTCAGGGATGATGAAATGACTAAATCATATGTAAGATGTACCAATATCGTGAAGGTATTGGTTTTATGTACCACACTTTTATGCTCTGCGTTCAGTGTTGCTGAGCCACAATTAAAACAAATTCACTTAAACTCGTTAGCCGAAGGGCAGTTAGAGTTGGAGTTAGAATTCAGTGGAAATGTGGTTGAATATGCAGATAAACTCCAATATTCGCCGCATCAACTCGTCATCTTAGTACCAGATGCCAGTTCTACCTTGCTGCTCAACCCTGTCGTTATCGAACAAGGTAACGTGTTAAATGTAGCGGCCGAACGCGTCGATTTAGGCCTTAAAATTACCATCGCTTTAGATGAGCTAGTGCCATATCAAATTGTGCAAAATAACAACAGTTTAATTGCCACTTTTGGGGTGTTAAGCAGTGATGTTATTGTGTCAGAAGTTGCGGGTAGTACCACGAATAACGATACATTGGTGCTCGCCGTTGAACCTACTTTGGCAACCGCGGGGAATAGTTCAGTGTTGCCAGCAGCGTCTGTTATTGATAGTAATATTGATAACTTCGGTGTGCCTGCGGCCACTGTTAGCGCATCATTACTGGCCACCAAAGATGGTCGTCAAGTGACCGTGCAGTCACCTAGAATTGAAGATATCGTACCGATTGAGGACGATGAGGAAGAAGATTTTAGTGGTTTTGTAAACCAAGTGCGTGGCATTGATTTTCGTACTGGTAATGACGGCAGTGGTAAATTAATTTTAACTATGAAAAACAGTTCGATGGCCGTTGATATTCAGCGTAAAGGCAACAAGTTAATCGCCGAATTTCATAGTACGGCTATTTTGAAAAAATTGCTCTATATTTTAGATGTAGCTGATTTTGGTACCCCGGTAACCACAATTGAAACTTTCCATGATGAAGGGGTAACGGCTTTTGAACTAGACATCAGTGATGACTTTAACTACCGTTACGATCAAGCGGATAATATTTTTGTTATTGAAATTACCAAAAAAGATCCGGATGAAAAAACCAGTAAATATCAAGGACAGGCAATTTCACTTAACTTCCAAGATATTCCAGTGCGTACCGTACTACAGTTAATTGCTGATTTTAATGAATTTAACTTAGTTACTACCGATTCCGTGAATGGTAATATCACCCTGCGTTTAGATAGTGTACCATGGGAACAAGCACTTGATATTGTAATGAAAGTGAAAGGTCTGAGTAAGCAACTCGAGGGTAATGTGCTGATGGTTGCGCCTGCTGCTGAACTCGCGGCATTAGAGCGTCGCGATCTTGTCAGTAAGAAAGAAGTGGAAGATTTAGCGGAATTACATTCGGAGTTCATTCAGATTAGCTTTGCTAAAGCGGGTGATATAACAAAGCTTTTGTCACAAAAAGATTCCAGTCTGTTATCATCACGCGGTACGGTGAGTTTTGATGAACGTACTAACACGCTATTAATTAAAGATACTGCGACTGTAATTGCCAGTGTAAAACGAATTATTGAGGTGCTTGATGTACCAGTACGTCAGGTGATTATTGAAGCGAGAATGGTTTCTGTCGTGGATAATATTTCTGATGAACTGGGGATCCGTTGGGGCTTAAGCGGTAGTACTGACATTGGTAGCGGCTTTGGCTTATCATCGGGCTCTATTGAAGGTAATGACTCTTTGGCTGGAGGCAGTGTCCCTGCTATTGGAGACCGACTTAATGTCAATCTACCGGTCGCATCGCCAGCGGGTTCTATTGCGTTTCAGATCGCAGGGTTAGCCAATGGTCAAATACTTGATTTAGAACTCTCTGCGTTAGAAGCAGAACAAAAAGCAGAAGTGATCGCAAGTCCAAGAATTACCACTACCGACAAAAAGTCAGCGTACATTGAACAAGGTACGGAAATTCCGTATGTTGAATCAAGTTCGAGTGGTGCTACCACTATCGCCTTTAAAAAAGCGGTATTGGGTTTATGGGTGACGCCACATATTACCCCGGATAATAAAATAATCTTAGATTTGAAAATAAATCAAGATACCCGAGGTGAGGATGTGAAAACAGTGGGTGGTGAAGCTGTTTCCATCGATACCCAAGTTATTAGCACCCAAGTATTGGTTGAAAATGGCGAAACTATCGTGTTAGGTGGTATATTCAAACATGAAATTAAGCAAATAGTAACGAAAGTTCCAATTCTCGGTGATATCCCTTGGTTAGGTGTATTGTTCCGTAGTACCAAGAATATCAGTCAAAAACGAGAGTTACTAATCTTCGTTACTCCAAAAGTGGTAGTGGATACGATGTAACCTACCTTTGACAAAAGGCCGTAAAAACTATATAAATAGCGGTCTTTTTCTGCCTGAAATGTCATCACCTGGTTTTTTACCGGGTGTTGCTGATTTTGGCTGTTGCCAAAATGTCTCATCACTGGTTATTTTAATCAAGAGGACATTTTATAGGTAGGTCTGGTGCCCCTAAGAAAAAGGGTGTTATTACTTTAGATTTATTGAAGAGTTAAAATGGCTGAAAAACGTAATATATTCCTAATAGGCCCAATGGGCGCAGGTAAAAGTACAATTGGTCGTCAACTAGCTAGCCAGTTGCATTTAGACTTTATCGATTCGGATCATGAAATTGAACGCCGCACTGGTGCTGACATTTCATGGGTATTCGATGTTGAAGGTGAAGCTGGTTTTAGAGTTCGTGAGGCGGAAGTAATTGACGATCTAACACAAGAGCAAGGTATTGTGTTAGCAACGGGCGGTGGCTCAATTTTAAGTAAAGAAAGTCGTAACTATCTTTCTGCTCGTGGTGTAGTTGTTTATTTAGAAACAACTATTGATAAGCAGTTAGTAAGAACGTCACGCGATAAACGTCGTCCTTTACTGCAAACTGAAGAACCACGTGATGTTCTGGAAACATTAGCTGATGCACGTAATCCTTTATACGAAGAGATTGCTGACTTTACAGTTAAAACAGATGAACAAAGCGCTAAAATTGTTGCGAATCAAATTATAAAGTTATTGGATTTTTAATTGAGGTCACATGGAAAGGTTAACTGTTGAACTAGGTGAGCGGAGCTACCCTATTTATATTGGTGAAGGCGTATTAACGCAAGTAGAGCAATTTAAGTCTGCAATAACAACCAATAAAGTCGTCGTGATATCAAACGATACGGTTGCACCCTTGTATTTACAACGCGTTACAGCATTGTTACAAGACTATGAATTTGACAGTATTATTCTTTCTGATGGTGAGCAATTTAAAACCTTAGATACTTTAAATGAAATATTTACCGCGCTACTGCGTGAGAATTGTGGACGTGATACTACGTTGATAGCTCTTGGTGGTGGTGTTATTGGTGACATGGTTGGCTTCGCGGCTGCCTGTTACCAACGCGGTATCCCCTTTATCCAAATCCCGACGACTGTGTTGAGTCAAGTTGATTCCTCGGTTGGCGGTAAAACGGCAGTTAACCATCCATTAGGTAAAAATATGATTGGTGCTTTTTATCAGCCCAATGCTGTTTTTATCGATACGGTTTGTTTAGCTACCTTACCTCGACGCGAACTGGCGGCTGGTATGGCTGAAGTGATTAAGTACGGAATCATTTATGATGCTAACTTTTTTACTTGGCTAGAAGACAACATAACAGCACTGATGGCGCTTGATACTGCGGCATTAGAATATGCAATTTATCGCTGTTGTGAAATTAAAGCTGAAATTGTTGCTATCGATGAGAAAGAGCAAGGCTTACGGGCACTGCTGAATCTTGGTCATACCTATGGCCATGCCATTGAAGCTGAAATGGGTTATGGCGTTTGGCTACATGGTGAGGCGGTTGCTGCAGGTATGATCATGGCTGCACAGACATCGGCTGCCATGGGGTTATTAACGGCAGCGCAAGTCACCCGTATCGCCACGTTAATTAAAGCGGCAGAATTGCCATTAATGGCGCCTGCAGAGATGGGCTTTGATGCATTTATGCGACACATGAAGCGTGATAAAAAAGTACTTAATGGTCAACTTCGTTTCATTCTGCCAACTTCGATTGGTAGTGCTGAATTGTTATCGACAGTAACTGAAAACACATTACGTGATGTGGTTAACTTCCATAATCAGGCGGATCCTAGTGCACTATTCAGTTCAAACTGAAATTTATTCTCAAATGCAGCTGTGTGAACGGCTGCGTCATCTCACTCAATTCTCTTCACATTTATTACTCGTAAGCGGTGAATCAGGTTCAGGTAAATCAACGGTATTACGTCATTATGTAGAATCGGATTTTAATCAGAAAACAATTACAATTGATGCACAGCAATGTCATGATGATGTCGCACTGAGAACACTATTATTACAACAGATCAGTTATGATGGCCGTTTTAATGCACATGCGTCACTGCTTGATAGCTTATCGCTGTTTGCTCAGCAGCTCGAGCATGAACTGACGGTCTGTATTGATAATGCCATGGCATTGTCTGCAGCCAGCATTACTGAATTTGCGCAATTGATAGAACTAGGTCTTAATAATAGAATTAGTATAAAAATAAATATCATTTTATTTGCAGAAAGTAAGTGGGTTGATTTAACCATGCTGGAATTTGCAAAATCAGCAACCAATGTATTGGAGTTGGAAATGACAGCACTCGATCCACAAGCCGCTGTGACGTTTGTAGAACAACAGTTTAATCAAGCTGGTTATAAGCCTACATTCGTTAATCAGGACGCCATTAATCGTCAAATTGAAGCCTGTAAAGGCAATCCCGCTGAGTTAGCAAAATGTGCGCAAGCGATTATGCTAGGGCAGGTATATAAGCCTGAATCAGTAATGACTAATACGGCAACTCAATCGACGAAGAATAAGTCATTCTACTTAGCCGGCATTATTGCAGGGCTATTATTGCTCGGTAGTGCGGGGTCATTTTTATATGACGCTTATCAAGCCGAACAACAAACGGCTGATATCATAGCGGAAGAATCATTACCAAATCCTTCAGCGATTATACATGACGACACTGTGTCTACGGATACTGCGTCAGATGTCAGCTCAGCGCAAATGTTTGCCAGTGATTGGGATGAAGAATTGCCCACTGAAATAGGTCAAACTATTACCCTGACAGCGCCTACTTTGGCTGAATCTGGTTTACAGACGCAGAAGCAGCGTGTCGTGATTGATGATGACGCGGTCAACAAAATGCTTGCCAAGCAAAGTTCAGCAGATGTAAAACAGGTGATTGATAGTAAAACGGACTTTCAAGCTGTTGAAAGTACGTCCAACACAGCCACGGGCAAAGCTTGGGTGATGGCGCAACCGGCGAAAAATTATACGTTTCAGATTGCCGGTTTAAGCCGTGAAACACAGCTAAAACAGTATTTAAACGAAAATGAATTACCTGATAATATCTGGACATATCAGACTCAACGTAACAACAAACCTTGGTATGTCGTTCTTTATGGTAGTTTTAGCAGTGTCGAGCAAGCGAATGCCGCGAAACAAAAATTACCAGCAACGGTACAAAAAGATAAACCTTGGTTGAAACGATTCATTCAGATCCAAAGAGATTTATAAATAAACAGCGCAATTTAGCTGTAATGGATGTACAATCGGCCCCCTTTTATTTAGCGGTATAAGTCACAAAATGCAGAAAACGCGAGCCTTCTTAAAATGGGCTGGAGGTAAGTATTCTCTGGTTGATCATCTACGTGAAAAATTACCAGCAGGTAAGCGTTTAGTTGAACCGTTTGTTGGCGCTGGATCAGTATTTTTAAATACCGATTATGACGAATACCTGTTAAATGATATTAATCCTGATTTGATTAATATGTATAAGATCCTGCAGCACAAACCGGAACAGTTTATTGCCGATGCGCAGCGTTTTTTTACTCCTGAATTTAATGATAAAGAACGTTATTATAAAATTCGTGAAAAATTTAACAAAACCAGTAACCCTTATCAGCGTTCGCTGATGTTCTTGTATATGAATCGTCATGGTTTTAATGGTTTATGCCGTTATAATAAATCAGGTGGATTTAATGTACCTTTTGGCTCTTACAAAAAACCGTATTTCCCTTTGAAAGAGTTGCGTTTCTTTGCTGAGAAATCCAAAAAAGCCACGTTTATTTGTGAATCATATTCAGATGTTTATAAGCGTTTAGGCAGTGATGATGTGGTTTATTGTGATCCACCGTATGCCCCATTAAGTCGCACGGCAAGTTTTACCTCGTATTCGGCTAGCGGCTTTAGCCTCGATGATCAGGCCTTACTTGCCAAAGTGTCTCGTGAAACGTCACAAGAGCGCAACATTCCGATATTAATTTCGAATCATGATATTCCGTTAACACGTGAACTTTATCATGGCTCAACATTCGAAGTCGTACAGGTAAAACGCACGATTAGCCGGAATGCCGGTAAACGTAATAAAGTGGACGAGTTACTCGCGCTGTATCGTTAAACTCGCGCTGAACAGCGTGAATAGTCTTAAATCCCTCGGTTAAATCTCCGTTGTCAGTATTATTCTGGTTTTATTATTTTACCCTAGGGGCTAACTTAGGGTAAGATTTGCACAGCGTAATGGAATAACAACAACTGAGAGCATGCCCAATGAAAAACTTTCTGATTGCCCCTTCAATTCTTTCGGCTAACTTTGCTAGCTTAGGCCAAGAAGTCGATGCTGTACTGGCCGCAGGTGCGGATGTCATTCATTTTGACGTAATGGATAACCACTATGTGCCGAACCTAACGATTGGGCCAATGATCTGTAAAGCATTACGTGATCACGGTGTAACGGCACCAATTGACGTGCATTTAATGGTGCGACCGGTTGATCACATGATTAATGAGTTTGCTAAAGCCGGTGCGTCTATGATCACTTTTCATGCCGAAGCATCTGATCATGTTGACCGCTCTCTGCAACTTATCAAGGAACACGGTTTAAAAGCGGGGTTAGTATTTAACCCAGCAACGCCGTTACATCATTTAGATTATGTGATGGATAAGTTAGATATGATCTTATTAATGTCAGTAAATCCTGGCTTTGGTGGTCAAAGTTTTATTCCTTCAACATTACAAAAATTACGCGATGTACGACAATTAATTGATGCCAGTGGTCGCGATATTATACTCGAGATTGATGGTGGCGTTAAAGTAGATAACATCCGCGAAATTGCAGAAGCGGGCGCCGATATGTTTGTTGCTGGCTCTGCGATTTACGGCCAAGAAGATTATAAAAAAGTCATTGATGAAATGCGTTCGGAGTTAGAAAAAGCCAATGTTTAAGCTTATTTGTTTTGATTTAGACGGTACCCTTGTTGATAGTGTACCTGACCTAGCCGCTGCAGTTAATTGCATGCTGAGTGATTTTGATCGTGCCCATTTCTCGGAAGATGAAGTCCGCGGTTGGGTTGGTAATGGTGCGCAAGTACTCGTACAACGCGCGTTATCAGGCAGTGTTAACATTGCTGATGATATTGACCCTGCATTATTTAATGATGCACTGGCGTCATTCTTAAAGCACTATTCTGCCAATGTATATACACACAGCGTGTTATACCCAAATGTAAAAGAAACCCTAACAGCACTGCGCGATGCCGGGTTTAAGCTGGCCATTGTGACCAATAAACCTATGGTGCAAACCACGCCGGTACTTGAATTAGCCGGTATCAGTGAGTTTTTTGACGTGGTACTGGGTGGTGATTCTCTGGCTGAGAAAAAACCCAATCCATTACCGCTATTACATTGTTTAAATCATTACCAACTTAAGGCTGGAGATGCCTTGATGGTGGGTGATTCTAAAAACGATATCATTGCAGCACAAGCGGCAAACTTTACCAGTTTTGGTTTAACCTATGGTTACAACTACGGTATTCCAATTAGCGACAGTAACCCTGACTTCGTCGCTGATGATATCAGTGAGCTACTATCTGCAGTTAAATTGAAGTAGCTGTAGTGAAATTGAAGTTGCACAGTAAAGTTAACATAAACATGATTGGGTAAGTCTATGTACTTGCCCACAATTGAATGAATTAAAAGATTGGGAAATATATATATGACAAAACCTGTGGTATTAAGTGGTATTCAGCCTTCAGGCAGTATGACGATTGGTAACTATATTGGTGCAATCAATCAATGGCTGGACATGCAGGAACACAGCGACTGTCATTTCATGCTTGCGGACTTACATACCATCACGGTACGTCAAGACCCTAAAGAGTTTAAATCACAGGTGCTTGAAGGCCTAGCAATGTATATTGCATGTGGTTTAGACCCTGAAAAATCGACTATCTTCTTACAATCTCAAGTACCAGAACATGCACAATTGAGTTGGTTACTTAACTGTTATACGCAGATGGGTGAATTAAACCGCATGACGCAGTTTAAAGATAAATCGAATAACTCTAGCAGCAGTAATTCAGGTTTATATACTTACCCTGTGCTAATGGCGGCAGACATTTTGCTTTATCAAGCAGATGCAGTACCGGTAGGCGATGATCAAAAGCAGCATCTAGAATTAGCACGTACTATCGCGACTCGTTTTAATAATATCTACGGTGATGTGTTTAAAGTGCCTGAACCGATGATCCCAACGTTGGGCGCACGTATTATGAGCCTGCAAGATCCGCTGAAGAAAATGTCTAAGTCAGATGCCAATCCAAAAGCTTTCATCAAGTTATTAGATGATCCGAAACAGATTGTGAAAAAACTGAAAAGTGCAGTAACAGACAGTGATGAACAAGCGCGTATTTACTTTGATAATAAAGAAAAGCCGGGTGTATCTAACTTACTGACATTACTTTCTGTGGCGACTAAACGTCCAGTTGCTGATCTTGTGCCTGAATACGAAGATAAAATGTATGGTCACTTGAAGAAAGATACCGCTGACGCTGTTGTCGCTATGATTGAGCCGATTCAAGCGCGTTACTACAAGTTACGTGCAGATGAGACTGAACTGCAGCGCATTATGCGTATCGGTGCTGACAAAGCCTCTGAGCGTGCTGCTCCTACGTTAGCGAAAGCGTATGAAGCTGTCGGTTTTATTGCTAATAAATAACAGTATTACTGAATGATAGAATTGTTAAAGCCCTATATCACGTTGTGGTATAGGGCTTTTTTATGATTAACTGAATACTTGTAACGGGTGGTAATGACAGCGAATTATTTACTGTTCCGCTACATGGGCAACCGCTTCACGCACCAGACGGCCTATCTTTTCCCAGTTTCCTTCCGCAATCAGCTTAGGGGCAACCATCCAAGTACCACCACAGCAGATCACACGATCTAAACCGAGGTAATCAGTCACATTATTTTTGCTGATGCCACCGGTTGGCATCAGTGATACGTCGACATAAGGTGCGAGCAATGATTTTACCATCGCGATGCCGCCTGACGCTTCAGCAGGAAAGAACTTCATAAACGTTAAATTAAGCGCTAAACCTTGCTCAATTTGACTCGGACTATTGACGCCTGGAACGATCGGCATACCAACTTCTTGGCAGTATTTTACGGTGGTGGGATTTAACCCCGGGGCCACGACGAACTCTGCGCCTGCCGATTTTGCTTGGTCCACTTGCTCGGCACTTAATACGGTGCCTGCGCCAATACACATGTCTGGGTAAGCTTCACGCATTAGTCGGATAGCTTCCGCTGCCGCTGCTGTTCTGAATGTGACTTCTGCAACAGGTAAACCATTTTCGACCAAGGCTTTAGCCAGTGGCACGGCTTGTGACGCGTTATCAATTTGAATCACTGGGATGATTTTGAATTGCTTTAACTTGGCAATTAGATCTTTAGACATGGTTAGCTCCTGCTATTTTACATTTTACATTTTACATTTTACATTTTGCTGTCTGTTGTCGGGGAATAATAGCCTAGATGTCATGAGATTAAAGTAAGAAATAAACCTTAATACCTGACAGTACGCTGTTGGTCGCAACGGCTGCTAAGATCATGCCCATTACTTTACTGATAATGCTGGCACCACTGTTGCCAATGAAGCGATGGATCCAACTCGCTGCGAGCATGAACAAAAGCGCGATAAACAATACCGACAGCATCACGCCCGCGGTTTGCACTTGTTGAAAAATACTAAAACTCGAGTTTTCAGTGAGTAGTACAGCGGCTAACATTGCTCCTGGGCTTGCAAGAGACGGCACAGCCAGTGGGAAAATGGCTGTCTCGCTGCCATCTTTGAGCAGCTGCATTTCGGTATCGGGCTTGCTATCACCAAATATCATGGTTAACGCAAATAAAAATAAGATGATGCCGCCAGCAATTTCAAATGCCGGTAACGGTATATCAATCGCCGTTAAAATTAATTCCCCAGCGACAATAAAAAACAACAGTATAAGCGCCGCGGCGCAGGCTGCTTGTAAGGCAATTTTACGTTTGGCTTTTTCATCAAACTGACTGGTTGCGGCAATAAATACTGGCACTGTGCCCACAGGATCGATCACAGCAAAGAAAAATATAAATACCGATATATAATCAATCATAGCGGTTACCTATTAGCTGCAATGTGTGGTACTGCGGTAGCTTAGAAGAACGATGGCGTAATGTTGGCGTGGTGGTTTTTATAATGAGTGTTAACACATTATTCATCGGTAATGGGCTCCTGTCATACCGCTAGGTTTTAATGATCTGCGGTTAAATAAGTTCAAATATTATAGAACAATATTATACCTTGTATAGTATACGCATTTATTTAATACCCAGTGATATTCGGGTGTTTTACGTATATTTACATACAGAGCCAAATTTAACCTCGAATACCCTAACTAAATAGCGAAATACATAACGCAAACAGCAGTAATAACGAGATCACTTGCCAGAAGCGCTCTGGATTCTTTTCAACCAAGGTTTGTTTGCGATTATTCTTATATTTAGGATTCGGGTGCTGTAACTCATGCAAGAGTTCGGATACATCAGCATGACGCTTGTTGGGGTCGAACCGCAATCCTTTTTTAATGGCGCCATCTAACCAGAATGGTACTAACGGGTTATATTCATAGGCCGCGATATATTTGGTCTTTAGATAAGCTTTTTGGGTTCGGCAGGTTTCGAGTTTGCCATTAAAAGGCTGCTTACCGGTGAGCATTTCAAAAATAATAACAGAAATGGCAAAGATATCTGATTGCGCAGTACTGTCACCATTGATCACGGTTTCAGGGGCTGAGTAGGCGGCTGTGCCGAGGATCTTATCCCGTTGCAATGGGGTGGCTATTTCAGCGATGCCTTTGACGAAACAAGAACCAAAATCAATGATCTTAACTTGGCCGTTATTATCGATCATAATATTGCCCGGCTTTAAATCTTGATGTAGGGTTTCTTTACGGTGAAAAGCCCGTAAGCCTTTAATTACCTGCTCAACAATATTAAGTACTTCTTGGATCGGCGGATTCGGATGCTCATTTATCCATTGCTCCAGGGTGATACCTTCAATCACTTCCATTAAATAATAGAGATGGCTTTTTTTCCTGTTAGTTTCGACAATTTTTAAAATATGCGGGTTATGCAATCGAGAGCCAATCCAGGTCTCCATGGTAAAACGCTCGATATAAGCAGGATCATCGATATAGTTGACTGAGGGGGCTTTCATGCAGTATTGCTGTTTGGTTTCTTTGTCTTCGACTAAATATAAATGACTACTGCTACTGGCATGCAACTCTTTAATGACTTTTAGGCCATCAATCGATAACCCAGTGCGTAATGCGGGCGGGAAAGGCATAGAGGCAAGATGTACATGTACATCTTCGGCACTGAGCTTAGGTAAACTGTCGATACGTAACAATTGGCAGCTGATATTATCATTACTGTTACTGGCCAGTGCATGCTGAATTAGCTGCTCGCAACATGCTTCAAAATCACTCTCTGCAGATTGATGCGTCTGTTGCACCATTTCTCGTAATAGTTTATCGCTAACAAAATCATGTAAGCCATCGGTTGATAATAAAAACACGTCACCGACTTGTAACTCGACTTCTTTATAATCCACATCGAGGGTAGTATCTAAGCCCATCGCGCGGGCGAGGTAAGATTGTTTACTATTGACGACCGTGGTGTGGTCTCGGGTTAATTGCTCAAGGGTGTTGTTACGTAAACGGTATATTCGCGAATCACCGACATGCAATAAATGCGCAGCATGGGATTTAAACACAATGGCACTTAAGGTGGTGAGGTAGCCTTTTTGGGCATCGGCAAACTGTCGACCTTGACTGTATAACCAGCGGTTCAGGGCGGTTAATACCTGACCGGTTGATTTGCCAACCGACCAGGTTTCTGGGGTCGAATAATAATCGGATAAGAAGTTATGTACGCAGGTTTCGCTGGCTTCTTTACCGGCTTCTGCCGCGCTGACACCATCGGCGATAATCGCGACAGCACCTTTAGTGGTCAGCAGTAAATCATCAGGGATACGAATACCAATGGCATCTTCATTATGGGCTTTTATCCCTGTAACTGAGCGCTGACCTATGGTAAAGGTCGCGCCGCCTTGTAAGTGCCGTGGTGACATACTACTCCCTGTTATGGCGCTAAATAATTGCGCCACGATATCCTTATACGGTTACTTCCACCATACCATCGGTGACGCGTACCGCATACACGGGTACTGATAAAGTTGCATCTTCAAGACATTCACCTGTGGTCAGGCTGAAATGTTCTTTATAAAGCGGTGATGAAACGGTTAATACATCTTTAACTGAAGATATTAATCCGCGTGATAATACGTTGGCTTTACTGGCTGGGCAGTAGTTATCAATCGCAAACAGTTGGTCTGTTTTACGATCAAAGAAGATCGCAACTTGCTTACCGTTAACTAATGCACATACACCGGTATCTGGAGTGAGCTTATCTTTGGCAATAATGGGGGTCCAAATCGTCATAATTAATCCTTAAATCTTGTGTTAGCAGGTGTTACCACCTGCTATTATTGTTATGTACTTTCTCGTTGAATCGATACATTGTCGTTTGAGTTAGTTGATCGTTAGCTCACTTCAATAATCTCAATCAGACCCTCACGTTCTGCGGGTGTAGCAGGGCGAATTTGGTCACGAACTTCAACAAACTGAACCGCACTGTCTTTTTCTTCAGAGTTAATAAAGTGTTTAAAGCGCAGTAGTTTTTCAGGGCTTTCAATCGTTGTTTTCCACTCACACTGGTAGTTAGCAATGTTTGCGGCCATTTCAGATTCAAGCTCTGCTGTAAGACTGAGTTTGTCGTTAATAACAACGTCTTTAAGGTAATCTAAGCCACCTTCCAGATTTTCTAACCAAACCGATGTACGTTGTAGGCGGTCTGCGGTACGGATATAGAACATCAATACACGGTCAATATATTTGTATAGCGTGTCAGTATCTAGGTCGGTCGCGAATAAATCGGCATGACGAGGGCGCATACCACCGTTACCACATACATAGAGACTCCAGCCACCTTCTGTCGCAATAATACCGATGTCTTTGCCCTGAGCTTCAGCACATTCTCGAGTACAACCAGAAACGCCAAACTTAATTTTATGTGGCGAGCGTAAACCTTTGTAGCGGTTCTCAAGATCAATGGCCAGTGACATGCTGTCTTGCACACCATAACGACACCAGGTACTACCCACACACGATTTTACGGTACGCAGTGATTTACCGTAAGCGTGACCTGTTTCGAAGCCTTCTTTGATCAGCCATGCCCATATGTCGGGTAGTTGATGTAATTGCGCACCAAATAAATCGATACGTAGTCCACCGGTTATCTTGGTATATAGGCCATACTTTTTAGCCACTTCACCGAGTACAATTAATTTTTCTGGGGTTATCTCACCCGCTGGGATCCGTGGTACAACAGAGTAGGTACCGTCTTTTTGCATGTTGCCTAAATAAACGTCATTGACGTCTTGCAGACCAAGATGATCATCTTCGAGGATGTAGTCATTCCAGAATGACGCAAGAATGTTGGCTACAGTCGGACGACAAATTTCACAACCATGACCAGCGCCAAACTCGGTGATTAATGCTTCGAATGTTTTAATACGTTTAACACGGATTATGTCCGCCAGTTCTGCACGTGAGTAAGCAAAGTGCTCACACAGATCGGTGTTCACTTCAACACCCATGCTTGCAAGTTCGGCATTAAGTACTTGCGTTACCAGTGCGCTACAGCCACCACAACCAGTACCAGCTTTGGTGATTGATTTAATGTCACCAATGCTCGTTGCACCATCTTGTACCGCGGCACAGATTTGACCTTTTGTGACATCAAGGCATGAACAAAGAACCGCTGAGTCAGGTAGGGCATCAACCCCCATGGTGACCGATCCACCTTCTGCTGGTGGAACTAACATATTCTCTGGCGCACCGGGAATATCCATGTCGTTTAAGTAAATTTGTAACCAAGTACCATAATCTTCCGCTTCACCCACCATTACCGCGCCCAGTAATTTCTTACCACATGCGCTAATGACCAGTTTTTTGTAAATTTGATCAGCTTCGTTAGTGAAAACATAATTTTGCGCGCCTTCTGCATTACCGTGTGCATCACCGATACTGGCTACGTCAACACCAAGCAATTTCAGCTTGGTACTCATGTCTGCACCTGTGAACGCTAAGTTACCGGCACCAACAATTTGGTCTACCGCTACTTTCGCCATTTGGTAACCGGGTGCCACTAGACCGAAAATACGGCCTTGCCATAATGCACACTCACCAATCGCAAAAATGTTTTCGTCAGAGGTTAAACAATGATCGTTGATTTTAATACCACCACGTTCGCCTAATTCTAGGTCGAAAGAGCGGGCCAATTCATCTTGCGGACGAATACCAGCAGAGAAGATGATCATATCGGTTTCAACGTGAGAACCGTCTGCAAAGTTCATGCGGTAACGGCAAGTTTCACCTTTCACAATTTCTTTGGTATTTTTTTCGGTGTGGACGTTTACGCCTAATGCTGAAATTTTATCTCGCAGGATCTTGCCACCGCCGTCGTCAACTTGCACTGCCATTAGGCGAGGTGCGAATTCAACCACGTGGGTTTCTAGTCCTAATTGTTTGATTGCATTTGCCGCTTCAAGGCCCAGTAGACCACCACCGATAACCACGCCGACTTTGCTTTCTTTTGCCGATGCCGTGATGTCTTCTAAATCATTAATAGTACGGTAAACCAAACAATGGTCTTGGTCTTTACCTGGAATAGGCGGTACGAATGGGTATGAGCCTGTCGCCAGTACTAATTTATCGTAACTCTCGACACGACCCTGTGCTGTGGTTACTGTTTTAGCTGCTTTATCAATGCTAACGACTTTATCGTTGACAAAATATTGCACGCCGTTGTCATCATAGTATTCTGGCGAGGTCATCATTAAGTCATCAGCTGTTTTACCACTGAAGTAAGCACTTAACTGAACACGATCATAAGCGAGACGTGATTCTTCACTGAATGTGGTGATTTGCACTTCACCCATTTTTTCTTGTTGAATAAATTGGTCAATAAAATGGTGACCTACCATGCCGTTACCGACAACTATAATTCTTTTCATGACATGCTCCGTTATGCGCTTAATTCTTGATTTTTTGCCGCTTGCTCTAGATCTCGCCAGCTAAGTTGTTCTGCAAGAGAGACAACTTTGCCGATCACGATCAGGCTAGGGCTTTGTAATTGGTGTTCAATCGCCAGTGTTGGCAAGGTAGCTACAGTGCCAACGAATTCTCTTTGTTGTGGTGTCGAGCCGTTTTCTATCAAGGCAGCAGGTGTATCACTGGCTAAACCATGACTGATAAGTTGCGCTGAAATTTCCGCTAATTTACCCAGACCCATGTAGAACACTAAGGTATGTTCAAGGTGGGCAAGCTGCGACCAATTTAGGTCTAATTGGCCATTTTTTAGGTGCCCAGTAATAAAGGTACAGCCCGTTGATAGACCTCTGTGGGTTAACGGGATCCCAGCATAGGCGGTACAGCCCGATGCTGCGGTGATGCCAGGTACGACGATTGTTTTGATATCGTGGGCATGGAGCACCAGTTGTTCTTCACTACCGCGGCCAAATACAAATGGGTCACCGCCTTTAAGGCGACAAATATTCAGACCTTGTTTGGCTTTATCGACCATGAATAAATTTAATTGGTCTTGTGGAATACAATGGTCTGCTTTTTTCTTACCGACATAAATCGCTTTGGTATGGGGTGGAAATAACGCTCTAATGTCGTGGCTAACCAAGTTATCAAACAAGATCAGATCGGCGCTCTCAATCGCTTTTAATGCTTTTAGTGTGAGTAACTCTGGATCCCCCGGACCTGCTCCTACTAATGCGACTTGACCTAACGTGCTGTTATTTTTTGATTGCGCTTTGGTAATTAATTCGATTGTCATGACTCACATCCCTGTAGTACTGCTCTGTACTCACTAACGCAAAGACAATGCCAACTCTGTAATTAAAGTATTAGTTGTTGATATTTAAGGGTTTGTTTCTATACCTTATTTTGTATAAGGTTTTTTAGATGATTAAGTAGTGTGATGTTGCACCAGTTTTTTCATTCTCGCACAGCCATGGTGCAGCTAAGGCGGAGTGGTTGAGAATAGATGTTGTTAAAATGAGGGGGCGTGTGGGCAATAGACAGGAAGATCTCTGTGTTTATGCAGGTTAAGAAGAACATCATCCTTTTTATAGGTGTTTAAAGTAAGCTGGCTTGGTTATTGCTGACTTGTCTTTTATAGATAATGTATTTATAAAAATAAAACAATAAACAATGTGCTGAGCAATTCAATGGAGACGTCTTATGATTTTCGGACGCAAGGATCAAAAGCCTATTCGCATTGCGGATAAACAGGTTAAAGAATGGAAATATACAACGTGTGGATATTGTTCTACAGGTTGTTCTATCGAGATCGGTATGAATGAGCAAGGGAATGCAGTTGCGAGTCGAGGCGTTGCTGACGCGGATGTAAACAGAGGTAAGTTGTGCATTAAAGGTATCTTTGAGCATGAGTTATTTGACGCGGCAGGACGTGGTAACAATCCACTGGTGCGCGATCAAATTCATGAGCAGTATAAAGAAATCAGTTGGGATGTAGCCCTCGATACCATGGGCGAAAAAATTAAAGCGATTCAAGACCAATATGGTAAAGATGCATTTGCCATTGTCTCTACAGGTCAGTTACTAACGGAAGAGTTTTATACCTTAGGTAAGTTAACGCGTGGTTGTATTGGTACCAATAATTACGATGGTAATACCACCTTATGTATGGCCTCTGCCGTATCGGGTTATAAACGCTCATTTGGTTCGGATGGCCCTCCTGGCTGTTACGATGATTTTTCGCATACCGATTGCCTGATTGCCTGGGGTTCTAACCTGCCAGAGCAACATCCGGTTATTTACTGGCGCTTGAAAGAAGCCAAAGAGAAACGTAATTTTCCGCTTATTGTGGTCGACCCACGTGTCACTATGCTGGCGCAATTTGCCGATATCCATTTGCCCATTAGTCCTGGTACCGATATCGTCTTACAAAATGCATTAATGCATGTGATCTTAAAAGAAGGTCTCGAAGATAAAGAGTATATCGAAAAATACACTAATGGCATTGAAGAGCTAAGAGCGTGTGTCGCCGATTTTGACCCAACATCAGCCGCTAAGATCTGCGGTATCGATGAAGATACCATCCGTCATGTGGCCCGTTTATTTGCTAAAGCAGGTCGTGCCATGAGTATCTGGACCATGGGCCTGAATCAAAGTACCCATGGCAGTGACGCAATCACCGGTTGTAATTCATTATCGCTGATCACGGGTAATATTGGTGTTCCGGGTGGCACCAGCTTATCTATTACTGGTCAATGTAATGCGATGGGCACACGTGAGTGGTCTTCTTGTTCTGGCTTACCGGGTTATCGCGCATTAGAGAAAGAAAAGGATCGTAACGATATTGCTGAATTTTGGGGCATCGACCCAGAATTCTTCCCGAAAAAACGGGGTTTAGCCCAAACCGATATTTTCCCTGCGATAGAAACGGGTCAAATTAAAGGTTTATGGCTGGTGGCTACCAACCCAATGACATCGATGCCGAATACTTCGCGTATTCGTAAAACATTAGAGAAATTAGATTTCTTAGTGGTGCAAGATGCTTATCAAGACGTAGAAACCACTCAATACGCGCACATGTTTTTACCTGCAGCGGTATGGGCCGAGAAAGAAGGGGTCTTCACCAATACCGAGCGCCGGGTTAACCGTGTGACTAATGTGCAGCCGCCAAAAGGTAACTCTAAGTCGGACTTCTGGATCTTCTCTGAATTATCGAAACGTTTTGAAAATGGTCAAAAAATCACTTTTCCGGTGACGACTAAAGAAGCCTTTGAAGAAATGAAAACGCTGTCAAAAGGCGCTGACCGTAATCTTGATATTTCAGGCATGACTTACGAGAAAATTGAACAAGCCCGAGGTCTACAGTGGCCATACCGTGAAGGCGCAACGGATAACGACGAAGGTGCGCGTTTATATACCGATGGCAAGTTTGCCACGCCAACAGGTAAAGCTAATTTGATCCCATTACCTTGGGTTGATAATAACGAACATCCTTGTGAAGAATACCCATTCTGGCTCAATACTGGCCGTGTCGTTGAGCATTTTCATACCCGTACCCGAACCGGTAAAATGGGTAACTTAAACAAATATAGTCCCACTCCGTATATGGAAATGAACCCAGATGCTGCAGCCAAATTGGGCATTAAACATCAAAGTTATGTGCGTATAGCTTCTCGTCGTGGCGATGCGGTGGTGATGGTGCAATTAACTCAGCGCGTCGCGCCAAACTCCGTGTTTATTCCATTCCATTTCCATGATTGTGTCAATCGTTTGTGCCTTGGTCTGCTTGATCCGCATTCTCGTCAACCTGCATTCAAGCAGAGCTCGCTACGTATTGAGCATGTCGATCAAAAACTGGCGGCGAAAATGAACCGCGAACGACGTACCTACTAGTTACGTTTAGTAATAGCGACTAGCGCGAGAACATAACAGGGATAAATTATGTTAGACAAATTAGAACAGTTTAGAGACCGCCTTGATCAAATCGGCGCGGCAGAAAAACCGGTTGTTGAAGACGGTACGCCGATTTTTGAACACCGTGTTGGTGAGCAAAATTACGCCAAATTAGCAGATGTAGAAATATTTGATGTTAATACCTACGGCAATAAAATTGATTTAATCGAACGTACCGAAGGTAAACTGCCTGTTGGCCGTTCAATGAATATTAATGAAAATAAAGCGGTAGGTGATAATCCTAACCGTAATAAACAGCATGCCTTCCACTTTACCGCGGATAACTGTATTGGTTGTCACGCGTGTGAAGCTGCGTGTAGTGAAAAGAATGACAACCCTGCACATATTGCCTTTCGCAGCGTGGGCTATGTCGAGAGTGGCAGTTACCCTGATTACAAACGTATCAATATTTCCATGGCGTGTAACCATTGTGATGATCCGGTTTGTCTAAAAGGTTGTCCAACCAAAGCTTATACCAAACATGTTGAATACGGTGCGGTATTGCAAGATCCGGATACTTGTTTTGGTTGTGGTTATTGTACTTGGGTTTGCCCGTACAATGCGCCACAACTTGATCCAATTAAAGGTCAGGTAACCAAATGTAATATGTGTGTAGACCGTTTGGAAGTCGGGTTAAAACCAGCGTGTGTCGCTGCTTGTCTGGGTAATGCGCTTAACTTTGGGGTGGTGGAAAATACCCCTGAAAACCGTATTCAGGCGAAAACATCGATGCCGGGCTTTCCTGATCCTAGTATCACCAAACCGAATATCCGTTTTCAGCAGACCACCAGTACTCAACGTGAAATGACGCGTACTGATAACATGCCGCTTAAATACCATAAACAAGATGATGGCTCGTTCCGCTCGGTTGTGGATGAAAAAGACGGTAAAGAACAATCGTGGAACTTGGGTCGTTTGAGTTCACGTGAAAATCCGCTGGTGATATTTACCCTGTTTTCACAAGCGGCGATGGGCGCATTTGCGCTTATCTTCCTAGGTCCATTACTGGGCATTGAAAGCTTAACTGGATTTACAGGATCTGGCGCGGGTTTAGCATTGCTGGTTATATTAATGGCGATGCAAGCGATTGGTTTATTAATGTCGACACTGCATCTTGGTAAACCTAAGCGTTTCTACCGTGGCTTTAACAACCTAGCACATTCTCCTGTCAGTCGAGAGGGCTTAGGTGTGGCCTTATTCTTTGGCTTCATGGGCGCATTTATGTTCTTTCAAGGGCTTGCCTGGTACTTTGACGTGAGCATCTTTAGTTATGTGGCGAATGCCTTTGGTGTGCTGGCCTTAATCGGTAGTGCTGGTGGTATATTTTACATGTACCGCAGTTACCGTATCAAAGCGCGTCCGTTCTGGGATCATTGGCAAACCGCTTGTTCGTTTGTTGGTTCTGCAATCGCACTTGGTACGTTATTAACGGCCTTAGTCGCTGTGATTGGTGGCGTTGAGCTTTATCCACTACTTACCGAGTTAGCGCCTGTTGTCATCACCGGTTTAGTGATTGAAGCGTTTGGTCTTTATTCACATGCTAAACACCTCAATGTAGAGCAGGGGGAAGGTGCGGCTTCGCATTACGTACAATGCACAACATTTGGTAAAACGTACAAATTACGTAATCTTACCGTGGCCATTAATATTTTTGCGGTAACCTTGCTGGCTGTATTAGCGCCATCTGGTATCTTAAGTCTGTTATGGTTATTGCCAATTGCATCCATTGCGTTAGCGTCAACGGTAAGTCGTGCGCTGTTTTATGTACTTGTTATTCCTACTACTATGCCAGGTGCATTCTTTTGGAAAAATAAAGGCTTTGAACAACATGCGCGTGATGTTGGTTTAGCTGATATGCCACAAGTGGGGGTGATACCGGACTTGCACTAAAATGGTGATACGGTGTTAATCTGACTGGTAATAACGTGTAAATCAGGTGTGATAAGGGTGGCGCTTGCTGCCCTTTTTACTTTTAAATAGAATACGTTGATGACAATAATGAATCTTATTGATTACCGAAAGTCATACTAAAAGATTAGCATTAGCCGATTGATTGATTTTCAATTGTCATGTTAATGTAATTTTCTGTAATTAGACTAGAGCTTTTCCAATCTAGCGTTAAACTAGATTGTACATAAATAATACAGCTGTCGTTAGATATGGTGATTTTTATCTGTTTATCAACAAGCTGAATTATCTATTTCAAATACTTAATACAATATACTTTATTTGTGCGGTCACGCTGATGGTCGAATTTGTCGATAAGCATCAGTCGTGGTAAGATCGCGCAGATTATTGTGTAATAACGGGAGAATTGTTGATGAGCAAAGATATGCAAAGTATGGCATTAGTTCCTCAGGGTAGCATTGAAGCCTATATCCAAGGCGTGAATAACATTCCAATGTTGACTGCTGAACAAGAAAAGGAACTAGGCGAACGCTTGCAGAATGAAGGTGATGTTGATGCTGCTCGTCAGTTGATCATGTCACATCTACGCTTTGTTGTTCACGTTGCTCGTGGTTACGCCGGTTATGGACTTGCTCAAGCTGACTTGATCCAAGAAGGCAACATCGGCTTAATGAAAGCGGTGAAACGATTTAATCCCGAGGTAGGTGTAAGACTGGTGTCTTTTGCCGTGCATTGGGTTAAAGCTGAAATTCATGAATTTGTACTGCGTAATTGGCGTGTAGTAAAAGTTGCGACGACTAAAGCACAACGTAAACTATTCTTTAATTTACGTAAATCAAAAAAACGCTTAGGCTGGTTTACCAGTGCAGAAGTGAAAACTGTTGCTGAGACCCTTGGCGTTTCTACTAAAGATGTAGTGGAAATGGAATCAAGAATGTCTTACTCAGATCAAGCATTTGATTTATATGCAGATGATGATAGCGATAAGGACTCTGGTTCAACGAGCTTTTCGCCAGCACAGTATTTGGAAGACAACGCTTCGGATGTAGCGCTACAAGTAGAACGTGAAAACTGGGATAAAAGCGCATCTCTAAGTTTAACTAACGCAATTTCTGAATTAGATGAACGTAGCCAAGATATCGTTAAATCTCGTTGGTTAGCGGAAGACAAAGCCACACTGCAATACTTAGCTGATCGTTATGGTGTTTCTGCTGAACGTGTTCGTCAGTTAGAAAAAAATGCCATGAAAAAACTCCGCGAGTTTATTTCCGGATAATAACCACACAGAATTGTTAAAAATGAGGTCTCCAATGGAGGCCTCATTTTTTTTGGCAAGAAAATAAATAAACGTTTAATGGTATTTAATATAGATGGAAAGAAACATGAATAGAGATCCCTTATTTGGCTTTCAGGGCAGTGCTCTTAAAAGTTACTTAGAACGTAATAAGTTAACTGAGGATCAGATTATTTTGATTTATAACGGGTCTGGGATGACACATGAATATAGCCTGGCACAAGTGATAATACCTGAAGAGGGTAAGCAAAAAAGGATTGTGGTGCGACTCTTAAAGAGCGGTGAAGACGTTACCTTCTTCCGCACCGGTAAAAGTGTACTAAAGAAAACAGCGCATTATAAAGTAATGCCTATGGTACCTTGGTTAATGGCGCGTTTTGGGTTGCAAGAGCAGATTCGATTTAACTGGAAGTGGGGTTATGCTTAAACCACCGCGTTACGCTTAGGCTATGTCTAAGGTATATAGGTTTAAGGTATGCAGGTTTAGACGTATTTCGGTTTAGAAGATAAAAGGCTCAATCATGAGTGTCATGATTGGGCCTTTTTGTAGCTAAACTATTTGTTACTAAGTTGTGTGTTAACTCAGATAGGCGAAATAAGCGGTTATGCCATTTGTTTAAAACTGGTTTTGAGTTCAACCATCAACTGCTGCTGCCAAGCCACTTGGTACAGATTTGTTGATTCTACTTTTAACTGTGCCACTTTAAATGCTTCAATTTCAGAAATTTCACGTTGTTGCTGCTGGGCATTATGACTGATTTGTTGAATCTTGACGTAATTGTCATGTTCAGGACCATTCTTAATGGCTTCAATGCGATCTAAATGTAACTGCACTTCAACCACCATCTGGGTTTTAGGTAGTCGTACTAATAAATTGATATCACGGTAACCATTTTGTTTTGGGTTATTAAAACGATTCTTTATTTGCACTATATCGGTTTCTTGTTCGAGTAATTCAAACGCGCTGATTAACTGTTGGCTGTTTTTAGCAATCAGTGAACTACGGGCTAAATCGGTGATTTTTTCTACCGCACCATCATGTTTATTGGCTATTTTAGCTTGGGCACGTTCAATACTTTTAATGGCAGGGATCACAGCATTGGTTTTTGACATTAATGCTATCTGTTGGGTGAGTGTTGCGAGTTCATCTTGTGCTGCTTCAGCTAATGAATAAAGAGAATCAAAATCGGAATAAGGTTGAATGATATTAGTGTTGTTCATATCAGACAGTTGATAAAGGCCGGCTAAGTCTTTGCTTATTTGTGTGCGCACTCGGTTAGTGGCACTGCCGTTATTAGAGGCTTGACTAAGGCTAAGCATGGTAGCGGCTTCGAGCGGCGCTTTACCGGCTAGCATTAGTACTAGAATTAATGATGTTCTGAGAAAGCTATACATAGGTATCCTTTTTAAGAAAACGCATTCGCATCATTGTATGCTGATACTTAGTAATAGATGAGTGCGCACTGTCACAATTCAAGATGAGGCATTGTAAAGCTGTGTAAGAAGTGACTAAGCTTGTAAAATAGTGAGAGTGACATCACTTATTTGTGCTGATTCGGTTAATTAACTAGTAAATATACTGATGCGCTTGTAGTTTATTTAAGTTACAGTGTTCGCGATCACTAACTTCCAATATCGTTTCTATATTTAAGGCTTATTCAATGATGAAAAAAACACTAACAGCAATAATGATTATTGCTGCTCTTACTGGTTGTGCTCGTCAAAATGCGACAACAGGTGAACAAGAAACGAATACTGCAACCAAGTCTGCGATTGGCGGTGCTATTGCGGGTGCATTGATTGGCGCTTCGACAGGTAAGAAAAACGCTGCTTTGTTTGGTGCGTTAGGTGGTGCGGCGATTGGCGGTGGTATTGGTCATTACTTCGATCGTCAAGAAGAAGAATTACGTCAAGAGCTGATCGGCTCTGGTGTGCAAGTTAAGCGTGTTGGTGAGAATGAATTACAGCTGATTATGGCAAAAGGTATTGGTTTCCAAACCGCGGGTTATAACTTAAGTGGTGATATTTACTCAAGCTTAAACAGCGTGGCTAAAATCCTTAATGAGTACCCTAAGTCATCACTGCGTATTGTTGGCCACACGGATAGCGTAGGTAGCGCACAATCGAATTTAACATTGTCTGAAGAACGCGCTGAATCTGTCAGTGAGTACCTTAATAAACGTGGTATTAAATCAGGTCGTTTATCAACGCGTGGTTATGGTGAGCGTCGTCCTATTGCGTCTAATGAGACAAAAAGTGGTCGTGCTGCTAACCGTCGTGTAGAAATTAGTATTACTGCTAACTAATTAGCTTTAAGCATATAGGCATGACCAGTTGACGTTATATTTATCGTTGCTAGTTGTACCGAGAGCCGAACCCTGTGTTCGGTTTTTTTATAGCTATAAATTAAAGCGTTCAGCTAATGCAGAAATAGGGGAATAGTATTCAGATATAGGATTATTTAATTAACCTATTGCGCAGGACTAAATTTTGGATAAAAAAAGACCCAGTTATATAAATAACTGGGTCTTTTTAATTGGCTCCCCTTGCTAGACTTGAACTAGCGACATATGGATTAACAGTCCACCGTTCTACCAACTGAACTAAAGGGGAATTATTTGGTGCCCGAACCCGGAATTGAACCAGGGACACGAGGATTTTCAATCCTCTGCTCTACCGACTGAGCTATTCGGGCAAATGGTGCCGACTGCCGGAGTCGAACTGGCGACCTACTGATTACAAGTCAGTTGCTCTACCTACTGAGCTAAGTCGGCACTAAATGCTTTTTCATAAAGATAGTGGTATATATCTTTATTTATTAATATGGTGCCCGAACCCGGAATTGAACCAGGGACACGAGGATTTTCAATCCTCTGCTCTACCGACTGAGCTATTCGGGCAAATGGTGCCGACTGCCGGAGTCGAACTGGCGACCTACTGATTACAAGTCAGTTGCTCTACCTACTGAGCTAAGTCGGCACTAAATGCGTTTTAAATAAAGATACCTATTAACGAAATATCTTTACCGTTTTAATATGGTGCCCGAACCCGGAATTGAACCAGGGACACGAGGATTTTCAATCCTCTGCTCTACCGACTGAGCTATTCGGGCAAATGGTGCCGACTGCCGGAGTCGAACTGGCGACCTACTGATTACAAGTCAGTTGCTCTACCTACTGAGCTAAGTCGGCACTAAATGCGTGTCGCATAATATCATCTTCATTTTAAAAAACAAGTCAATATTACACTTTTTTATTCTTTCCAAATTTTGGTGCCCGAACCCGGAATTGAACCAGGGACACGAGGATTTTCAATCCTCTGCTCTACCGACTGAGCTATTCGGGCAATGGAGCGCTATTAAATATAATTTAGGCCGATCCGTCAACTGTTTCGCCAAGTTTAGTGAAAATAATATGGGTTAACCCTATGCGCTGGCTGATTAATCATCAATACGTGTGTTTTGTTGACGTTTAACGGCTAAGTTGACGAAAATGACGGTTTACCGCAGATACATAGTTTTTTATATCGTCGCGAGATTGAGTGTTAGTGAAACTTTGGTAAACCTCGTAAGAAGATAAGCTATTGATGATGGTGAGTGCTTCTTTTTTGTTCTTCGAGAAGGTTTGCTGCATGTTTTGTGGTCCCGCAATATAACTTGCCAGCATGGCATAATAGCGAGATTTAGGGTTGTTGATCTCTTTCAGATACTGTTTATCTAATAAAGATAAATAACTGCTGCCAATATCTAGGTTGTTATTGTTATTAAATAGCCAGTTTGGTTGCGGCTTAAAGGGATATTTTTTTTGTTGATGAAATACATCCTGGCCAATGGAGCTGGAAATTTGCATTAAGCCAATACGACCCGTGCTGCTGAGTGCATACGGATTAAATAAGCTATCAACTTGGATCATAGCGGTGACTATGTGGCTATCAATGCCATAGTGTTGTGCGGATTGTTTAATCTGGGCTTGATAACGCTGCATGCGCACTTTGGTATGGTTAGCAGTTAACGTAAATGTCACCGCGTCTACCGAACGACCACTTATCGTTATTTGCTTACGCTTGTGCTTAATAAGATAGTTAGCATAACGCGAGGCGCGCCAATGCCATTTGATGGCTTTGCCATCATTATCTTTAACTTGTAGATAAAGAAATGGCTTCCCTTTAACTTCAGAGCTGTAACTGGTGTAGAAATCTGTGTATGCAGGGTGCTCAGGGGCAAGTAGAGTGTACTCAATCGCCTGTTTAAGGTATTGCTGGCTATTTGGTTGTGCGAGTGTCTCGACACGGACGTTACCTTGTTGAAAATCGATAATTGAGCGACTGCGGTAATCGTTGGTATATTTGATATAGCGATAATTGGTTGAAAACGACAGTTCAGTATCACCCCAAAGGTTGGTTACTTGGCTGCGGTAATTATTTTGTAAGGTGTTAAGAGCAGTATTGTCTTTGTCGTTGGATTTTTCGGTTTTGGCGCGGTAATTTGGCTGCTGATAAGAAAGTCGTTCTAGCGCTTGAGTGGTATTATTGAGACTCGCGAGTTCGACTGAATGCTGATAGTCACTCATCGAGCAGGCGCTTAAGAGACTGCAACTGACAGCGATTAGTAGTGTGCGGAATATTGCCATGGGACTGATTGGTTCTCGGGGTTAAACTTGCCTAGCGCTAGAGTATCACGCTAGGCAATCGGATTAAGCTTTTGGGGTAAAACCGTCAATGATCACGTCTTGACCTTCAAACAGATATTTGACCATTTCTTGTTCAAGAAATATGCGGTCATTTTCATCCATCATGTTTAATTTTTTTTCGTTAAGCAGCATAGTTTGTTTTTGCTGCCATTCAGACCATGCCTCTTGGCAAATATGATCAAAAATACGTTTACCTACTTCACCAGGATAAAGTTGAAAACGTAAACCTTCCGCTTCTTTTTGTAAGCGTGTGCAGAAAACCATTCTAGCCATGTTATGCCTCTCTCAATGCTTGAGATGTTAATAATTTTTTAGTTGCAGCTGCTAATCCCACAGTTGCCGGTTGCTCTATGTTATACCAAAGAGTCCCTTGAGATTCCATTATTTGCGTACTTGTTGTGGCAATTATTTCCACTAACAAGGGACTAATATCAAGATGGAAGTGGCTAAATGTATGCCTAAATCCAGGTAACTCTAGGGTGCTAAACTCACTAATGCCGAATTGTGCGAGTTGTTCTGCCAGCGATACCGTGTCATCGCGCTCGGGAAAGCACCAGAGTCCGCCCCAAATACCGGTTGGTGGGCGTTGCTGTAAACATAGTGTCGATCCTTGTTTTAGTAATAGCATTTGCACCGTTCTCACCGGAATTGTTTTTTTCGGTTTCGGGGTTGGGAATGCAGTCGGGGTGCCCATCGCTCGGGCTTTGCAATCATCATTAACCGGGCAAATATCACAGTCAGGTCGACTACGGGTGCACACTGTTGCGCCTAGATCCATCATCACCTGATTATAATTAGCCGTTTGTTGTTGCGGTGTGAGTTCTTCAGATAACGCCCACAGAGTATTTTCCACCGCTTTTACGCCATACCAACCTTCGATGGCGCCCCAACGGGTTAATACGCGTTTGACGTTGCCGTCTAAAATGGCGTGGGGCTGATTTAGCGATAATGACAATACCGCGCCTGCGGTTGAACGACCGACACCAGGTAATGCTAATACTTGCTCGAATTCGGTTGGGAATATGCCTTGGTACTCATCACGGATTAATTGCGCGGCTTTATGTAAATTACGGCCGCGTGCGTAATAACCGAGTCCGGTCCACAAGTGTAAAACCTCATCGATGTGCGCATTAGCCAAATCGGTGACGGTTGGAAATTTCTGCATAAAAGTAGTGAAATAGGGGATCACAGTGCTGACTTGGGTTTGTTGTAACATCACTTCACTTAGCCAAGTTGGATAAGGTTCGTGGTATTGTTGCCAAGGTAAATCTTTACGACCAAAGTCTTTAAACCAAGCAAGTACCCGCGGGGCAAATGTGTCTTTATTATTTTCTAATAGCAATGTCATCGGGTATTTTTAACAACTGTGGGAAATTTAGGCTGAAATTATGCCACACAAAACTTGCCAAATTCAGCTATCTTTGGATAATGCCCAAATTAACAGATAAATTTATAATGTTTATGGCGATTAAACTGTCATAACGGCGACTGGATAAAAAATGACTGAACATAAAAGAATAGCAGAACCTGAATTAACAGAAGACGGTAAACGTATCCGTAAAGTGAGAAGTTTTGTGTTACGTGAAGGACGTTTAACCAAAGGCCAGGAAGCCGCTATGAAAGATTTTTGGCCGACTATGGGTCTAGATCATGACATGGGCATGCTCGATTTTTCTGAAGTTTTTGGTAACGATAACCCAGTAACATTAGAAATTGGCTTTGGTATGGGCGCATCGTTAGTTGAGATGGCGGCTATTTCACCAGAGAAAAACTTTATTGGTATCGAAGTACATTCACCCGGTGTTGGTGCATGTCTGATGGCTGCGGGCGAACGCGGCATTACCAACTTGCGCGTATTTTGCCATGATGCCGTTGAAGTATTAGTGGATTGTATCCCTGATACTAGTTTAGGTGGCATGCAGTTGTTCTTCCCTGATCCTTGGCATAAGAAGCGTCATCACAAACGTCGCATCGTACAAGCAGAATTTGCAGAAAGTATTCGCCAAAAACTTAGCTTAGGTGGTATCTTCCATATGGCGACAGACTGGGAACACTATGCCGAGCATATGATTGAAATAATGGCTGCTGCACCCGGTTATGAAAATACCGCAACAGAAGGGCATTTTGTGCCACGTCCAGACTGGCGTCCATTAACTAAATTCGAACAACGTGGTCACCGTTTAGGGCACGGCGTTTGGGATATTATTTATAAACGTACTAAATAATTCGAGGTAATAATGGCTAAAAATCGTAATCGTCGTCTACGTAAAAAACTCCGTGTTGATGAATTTAAAGAATTGGGTTTTGATCTTTCTTGGGACTTCGCTGAAGGGACAACTGAAGCGCAAATTGACGCTATCTTAGATGGTTTCATTGCTGAAGTTATCGATCCTAACAAACTGGCTTTTGCTGCTGACGGTAACTTACAATGGGATGGTATGATTTGTACTGAAACCCACGGTAAATGTACTGAAGAGCAACGTGAACAAGTGAAAACTTGGTTAGAAGCAAAAGGTATTCAAAACCTAATTGTTAGCCCATTATTTGATTTGTGGTACGGTGAAGAAGGCGAATAAGCCCATTTACTCGTCCCTAAAACCGGCTTTTTTCAGGTATATCTCCTTAAAATGGTCGGTTATTTGTTGTCTTATGTCTACGCTCGACAGCTGCTATTTTTCCATTTTTGTTCCCGCTTTCTACAGCACACCGAACACCGTATTTTAAATAGGTTATTTATGCTTTCTAACGCATCTCTAGAAGAACTGCTCGCCGAAGTACGCCCACTAATTGGCAAAGGTAATGTTGCCAATTATATTCCTGCATTGGCAAATGTAGATCCGAATCAGCTGGGCATTGCTGTATGTATGGCAAACGGTGATATATTTACGGCAGGTGATGCAGATACACGTTTTTCAATCCAAAGTATTTCCAAAGTATTTGCATTGACTGCGGCGTTAACCCGTTTTTCTGAAGATGAATTATGGACAAGGGTGGGGCGAGAACCTTCTGGACAAGCCTACAATTCACTTATTCAATTAGAGTTTGAAAAAGGCAAACCGCGTAATCCGTTTATTAATGCGGGCGCATTGGTGGTGGCTGATATGCTGCAAAGTCGCCTTTCTGCACCGAAACAACGGATGTTGGAATTACTGCGAAAACTGGCTAACTCGACCGATATCTATATTGATCACAACGTAGCAGATTCAGAATTTGAACACATGGCGCGTAATGCCGCTATCGCTTATTTGATGAAATCACACGGTAACTTTAATAATAGCGTCGAAACGGTATTACAGAGCTATTTTAGCTATTGTGCGATAAATATGAATTGTGTGGAATTGGCCACTGCATTCTCATTTTTAGCGAAAAAAGGGATACCTTGTCATCGTAACAAGAGCCTGGTTAGTGAACGTTGTACGCGCCGCTTAAATGCGTTGTTGGCAACGTGTGGTTTATATGATGAATCAGGTGATTTTGCTTTCCGTGTTGGCATGCCAGCGAAAAGTGGCGTTGGCGGTGGTATTGCTGCTGTGATCCCTGGCGAATTAACGGTTTGTGTGTGGTCGCCAGAACTGAATGATTCAGGTAATTCGTTGGCGGGCACGGCATTGTTAGAGCTGTTTAGTGAGCGTTTTGGCCATTCAATTTTCTAACGATAACGGCTGCTGGTGACTGGTCGTTATTTATTGCAGTCAGTGATGGAATAAAAATAGTAAAGGGGCACAATAATTAATTATTGCGCCCCTTTTTATTTTCTATGTTCTACATGTGATTGCTACTGCCGCTATGATTACCGCAAAGGCTAATAGCCAATTAGATAAACAGATCGAATAAGCTATTCAGATAACGATGACCCAGTTTGGTCACTTGCCAATGGGTTTCGGTTTCAGTGAGTAAGCCTTTTTTTATCGCGGCGTCAATCTGCTTACTAACCGTGGTCAATGGCAATCCGGTAAAGTCACAAAAATCTTGTTTTGGTGTTGCTTCGGTTAACCGAAAACGATTCATGAAGAATTCAAATGGCAGTTCATCTTGGACTACAACATGTTCATTGTCTAAAAAGGCTTTGTCAGCGTCCATATAACCGCGTGGATGCTTTACCTTGCTACGGCGATATATCTTGCCCGTTTCTGGGTCGGTGAGCTTACCGTGCGCGCCACAGCCAATACCGATATAGTCACCAAAACGCCAATAGTTTAAATTGTGCTGACATTGGTTACCGGCTTTAGCGTAACCTGATATCTCATATTGCTCATAACCGGCTTCACTCAATAGTGCATGGCCTTGTTCAAAAATATCCCAAAGGATATCTTCATCCGGCAAGGTGGGTGGTTTAGAGTGGAACTGGGTGTTCTGCTCAATGGTTAATTGATACCAAGACAGATGTTGAGGCGCTAATTCGACCGCCTTATTCAAATCATATAAGGCATCATTCAGATCTTGATGTGGCAGGCCATGCATCAGATCTAAATTGAACGAGTTTAACGCTGACTCGCTGGCAATATTGGCCGCGCGGATCGCTTCATCAGGATCGTGGATACGGCCTAATAAATTAAGCTTTTCGGCTTGTAAACTTTGCACACCAATCGAGATGCGGTTAACACCGGCGGCGACATAACCGTGAAAACGATTGGCTTCGACGGTCCCTGGGTTGGCTTCCATGGTGATCTCGATATTGTCACTAAATGGGATCATGGCTTCAATACCATCAAGTATTTTGCCGATACCTTCAGCGCTGATCAAACTTGGTGTACCGCCGCCAATAAAGATCGAATGCAATGATCGTTGGAATACGCGCGGTAATTCACTGCGTAAGTCAGCCAGTAGATCGGCAATGTATTCGTCTTCCGGGATCTTACCTTTTTGGGTATGTGAGTTGAAATCACAGTACGGACATTTTTGCACGCACCATGGAATATGCACATATAAACTCAATGGCGGTAGTCGCATTGGCAGTGTTGTTACTGTATCAGTTGTAGTCGTCATCATGGTATCTGTCATTATTTTGTAGCTAATCGTGTTTGCTGTTCATGCATTGCCGCTAACAATTTGGTTAACGCTTGGCCGCGGTGACTGAGTTCACTTTTACGTTGTTTAGTCAGTTCTGCGGATGTACAGCCTTCCGACTCCACAAAGAAAATAGGATCGTAACCAAAACCATCTTCACCACTTGGCTGCTGGGTGATAATCCCATCCCAACTGCCGTGACAGACTAACGGTGTCGGATCTTCAGCATGGGTCATGTAGACCAATACACAATGAAAACGTGCAGTACGTTGCGCTGCAGGAACATCTTTAAGTGCGTCTAATAACTTAAGTAAGTTATCGCGATCACTGGCATCTACACCGGCGTAACGTGCAGAGTAGATACCGGGTACACCTTGTAGCGCATCAACGGCTAAGCCTGAATCATCAGCAATAGCAGGCAGACCCGTTAATGCTGCTGCATGTTTCGCTTTGATGATGGCATTTTCAATAAAGGTGGTGCCAGTCTCATCCGCTTCGACAATATTGAAGTTACTTTGTGGCAGTACTTCCAGACCAAATTCAGCAAGCAGTGCTGACATTTCACGAACTTTACCTGGATTACCAGTAGCGAGAACAACTTTAGACATGGTGCGCCTTTATTATTTATTAAAAAAAAGTTAAATGAGATGAGTTATACCACTCATCTACGGGTCAGGTTATACAGGATCAGCGATCACTGATAAAGCCTAATCAACATAAAACTTCTGTTGGAATTTTAGCTCTTGGGTTTGATTACCACTGCTTATCGTTACCTTGATACGGTAAGTTTCTTCGTTACGGTGTGGCACTTCTGCAATGTAGTAAATAGCATTTTGTTCGCGAATTTCACGCACGTCTAATTCGCGGATATTACCGAGTAAATTACGTGCCGTCACTGTCATTGTTACCGCTTGCGCTTTTAGGGTATCGCTATCAAGCACTGAAATATTGATAATACCAAGGTATTTACTACGGTCGATATCATAATCCGAGGCGATGTCAGAGGTTAAGAATGTGCTTGGAAAAGCAATGTAATGCACATCCCAATCACCCAGCTTTTGCATTTGTTCTGCATTGGCTGCTGCTGAGACGAGTAAGGCAATAGAGAGTAATAAAGATTTGAATAATGCTGGCATGTTGGCTCCGCAATTAAATTTGAGCAAAGAGGATATAAATAGTATAGCTAACTTGAATTAGTAACATATCAATGCAAGGTTTCCCCTGCATTGATACTGGCTTTATTATACCAATCACAATAAATAGATGATCATTCTTTCTGGTTAAAACTGTCACTAACTGCGTTGTTAATTTTGTAATTAGAATAACTAGTTACGGCAATTAACGTCTTGTTATTGTCAATTTTCCCGGCGAAATAATTGATCACTTATTTAATGCAATGGGTATTAGAACGGTAGACCGGTCAGATCGCCAATTAACATTTGTAAAAATTGCAGACCTAAAATCGCCACTAACATTGATAGATCAAGACCACCAATAGCAGGAATGATACGACGGATAGGCGTTAAAATTGGCTCACTTAGTTGTGATAGTACGTTTTCAACTGGGCTGTTGCCCTGGCTAACCCAGCTTAAAATTGCACGTAAGATCAATACGTAGAATACTAAGCTAAAGCATTGCTTAACCAGTTTTATCGCAGCTAAGATTAATACATCTTGGATAGGTGCTACTGCACCCGTTTGCAGACCGAATAAGGTATAAATCATCACACAGGCTACTGCATAAGCAAATATGACTGAAGCGAGATCGAGGCCGCCTAGGCTTGGGATCACGCGACGTAATGGTCTGACAACGGGTTGGGTTGCTTTGACAATAAATTGGCTCATTGGATTATAAAAATCGGCACGGGCCAGTTGTAACCATACGCGTAGTAGTATGATGAGGATGTATGTTTCAAATAAGATACTGACCAAAAAGTTAGCCGCGTTCATAAATTACCCTTCAAGTTAATTGGTTATGAGTTAATTGTTCGTTGGTTAATCGTTAAAATAGTTTTTGCATTTCTTCAGCGCGGGACACCGCTGCTTGCATTGCTGTATTGACAGTACCGCGTAGATCTTGTTCTTCAAAAGTACGGATTGCTTCTGCTGTCGTGCCACCTTTTGAGGTTACATTTTGGCGTAATGTGGCTAAATCAATGTGTGGATTTTGGATCACTAATTCGGCTGAACCAGCCGCCGCTTGCTGGACTAGCTCTCTTGCTTGCTGTTTACTGAATCCCATGCCGATAATGCTTTCTTGCATTGCTTCCATGAAGAGGAAGAAATAAGCCGGTGAACTGCCCGTGGCGGCAATAATGGTATTTAAATCAGCTTCGTTATCGACCCAGCATGTTTTACCAACCGCCATCATGATCTGGTCAATGGTTTTGATATCGTTATCAGACACTTCTGGTGATGGGAATAAACCTGTCATGCCTTTTTGTACTAACGCTGGGGTATTTGGCATGGTCCGTACAATAGGTTGATTGTCCGCTAATAAACTCTGTAAACGTTCAACGGTTACGCCAGCGGCAACAGACACAAATAACTTACCACGGTAATTGCTACTTTGTTCTGCAAGATGAGAGCAAACCTCTGCCATCAACTGTGGTTTTACTGCCAGAATAATAATATCTGCCGCCGCCACAGCAGCGTGATTGTCTTGGGTGGTATTAATGGCAAATTTTTCTGCTAATACATCTAAGCGCGACCGTGTCGGACTGGCTGCATAAATTAACTCGGCAGGATAACCATCTGCGATCATGCCTGTGATAAGGCTGCTAGCCATATTTCCTGCACCGATAAAGGCGATTTTTTTATTCGTGATCATTACTGTTTAATTCCTTATACTTGCTCGTTACTGTTTAATTCCATAAAACGGAGTGATCAGTCGCGTGCGCCAAAAATGGCTGTGCCAACACGTACCATGTTGCTACCTTGCGCAATCGCAAGTTCCATATCGTTGGTCATACCCATCGATAAAGTGTCTATTTGGTTATATTGGTGCTGAAGTGATAAATACAACGATTCAAGCTGGCTAAATTGTGATTTAAGCTTGTCGATATCAGCTGTTTTTTCTGGGATCGCCATGATCCCACGTAACACCAAGTTAGGTAAATTAGCCACTTGTTCAGCTAACAGGTGTGCTTGTTGCACATCAGCGCCAGACTTGCTGTCTTCGGCACTGATATTAATTTGAATACAAACGTTTAATTTAGGCATATCTGCTGGACGTTGATCATTGAGTCGTTGCGCCACTTTTAAACGGTCGATACTCTGCACCCAATCAAAATGCTCGGCGATTGGACGGGTTTTATTCGACTGGATAGGACCAATAAAGTGCCACTCTATATCGTCGTAGTTGCCGTCTTGCTGCAGGTGAGTAATTTTTTCTACCGCCTCTTGCAGGTAGTTTTCACCAAATTTACGCTGTCCGAGTGCGTAAACTGCCATCACTTGTTCGACGGGCTTGGTTTTACTTACTGCAAGCAGGTTAATTTCAGACCTTTTTTTGCAAGATGCGCTTGTCGCGTTTTCAATTTGAGTCAGAACCTGTTGTAATCGTGTTGATATACTATTCATGATGTTACTTGCAAATGAGGTTAAAAAGAATATGGATGTTACAGAGTTACTTACATTTAGTGTAAAGCATAACGCATCAGATCTACACCTTTCTTCGGGTGTGTCTCCGATGATCCGCGTGGATGGTGATGTACGTAAAATAAACTTACCGGCTTTTGACGCTAAACAAGTACATGCGCTGATTTATGACATTATGGATGATAAACAACGCAAAGACTATGAAGAACATTTGGAAGTCGATTTTTCTTTTGAAATTAATAACGTTGCCCGTTTTCGTGTGAATGCATTCAATCAACACCGTGGTCCAGCAGCAACGTTTCGTACTATTCCCAGTGACATAAAAACTATGGCCGAATTAAGTGTGCCAGATATTTTGCATGATCTGGTCAACTTGCCACGTGGTTTAGTATTGGTGACCGGGCCGACTGGTTCAGGTAAATCAACCACATTGGCTGCGATGATCGACCACATTAATGAGCACCAGCATAAGCACATATTGACCATTGAAGATCCAATTGAATTTGTTCACCAAAATAAAAAAAGCTTAATTAATCAGCGTGAAGTATATCGCGATACTAAAAGTTTTAATGCGGCATTACGTTCGGCGTTACGTGAAGATCCCGACATCATTTTAGTGGGTGAAATGCGCGATTTAGAAACTATTCGTCTGGCATTAACCGCCGCTGAAACGGGACACTTGGTATTTGGTACCTTGCATACAACCTCTGCAGCGAAAACCATTGACCGTATTGTTGATGTATTCCCAGGACAAGAGAAAGCCATGGTGCGTTCTATGCTGTCTGAATCATTACGAGCGGTAATTTCACAAACCCTATTAAAACGTACCGGTGGTGGTCGTGTCGCAGCACATGAGATCATGTTGGGTACACCCGCTATCCGTAACTTGATCCGTGAAGATAAGGTCGCACAGATGTATTCGGTGATCCAAACGGGTATGATGCACGGTATGCAAACATTAGATCAATCGTTACGAGAATTGGTTAATATGGGTATTGTTACCAGCGAAGAAGCGCGCATTCGAGCCGTTGATCAACAAAATTTTTAAGGATGAATAACATGGGGATGTTACCGCAACTCTTTAGTGCAATGAAAAAGCTGGCCGGTTCCGATATGTATATCTCTGCGGGTATTGCGCCGACAGTGAAAGTACACGGTTCATTACGTGCGCTCTCGGAACATAAATTAACCGCAGAGCAATCGTTAGCCTTAGTCAAAGAAGCCATGTCTGAGGATGAGTATGCTTCTTTTTACCGCACCAAAGAATCTAATTTTGGTATTTTCATGCCAGATATTGGTCGTTTCCGTGTCAGTGCATTTTGGCAATTAGAAAAAGCTGGCATGGTTATTCGGCGTATTGAAACCGAAATTCCAGCCATGGATGACTTACACTTACCACCAATATTAAAACACACGGCACTCGAAAAGCGTGGTTTAATATTGGTGGTTGGTGCGACTGGTTCGGGTAAGTCGACCACCCAAGCAGCGATGGTGGGTTATCGAAATCAAAACTCATCGGGGCATATCTTAACCATTGAAGACCCCATTGAGTTTGTCCATGAACATGGTAGTTGTATTATCACCCAGCGTGAAGTGGGTATCGATACCGAGTCGTTTGAAGAGGCGTTAAAGAGTTCCTTGCGCCAAGCGCCTGATGTTATTCTTATTGGTGAGATCCGCTCGCAAGAAACCATGGAATTTGCCTTGGCGTTTGCGGAAACGGGTCATTTATGTATGGCGACGTTACATGCAACCAATGCTAACCAAGCCATCGATCGTATTTTGCACTTAGTACCAAAAGAAAAACATGCGCAATTGT
>NZ_ABCQ01000011.1 GCF_000170855.1 Moritella sp. PE36
AAAATTTGCACCAAGATGGTGACAAAATGTGAGCAATGTATCATTTTGTGAGCAAGATCTCTAAACTCAGACATAGCAACAAACAGGCAGCAAAAAGCCCGCTACATAGCGGGCTTCGAATCATTTAACCTTAGTAACCAATATTACAGTGTAATACCCGCTTTCTTAAGATCTTTTGATGTTACTGAGTTCGGTAGTGGCACGTAACCATCTTTCGCTACGATTTTCTGACCTTGTTTCGATAACATGAATTTTAAGAACTCTGTTTGCATTGGTGATAATGACTTATTTGGGCTCTTGTTAACATAAACGTATAGGTAACGAGACAGTGGGTATTTACCTGATGCAGCGTTATCGAGTGATGCTTCAATGTAGTTCGTGCCTTTTTTCGCCAGTGGTACTGCACGTACGCCCGATGTTTTGTAACCGATACCAGAGTAACCGATTGCATTTAGCGATGATGATACCGACTGTACAACAGATGCTGAACCCGGTTGCTCATTGACGTTGTTTTTAAAATCACCTTTACACAGTGCTTTCTTCTTAAAGTAACCGTAAGTACCCGATACTGAGTTACGACCAAATAATTGGATATCACGCTCTGCCCAAGAACCTTGTAGGCCAAGTTCACCCCAACGTTCAACACGCTTAGCTTCACCACATTTTAGTGTGCTTGAGAAGATTGCATCGACATCAGCAATGTTTAAACCTTTAATCGGGTTATCTTTATGGACGAATACCGCAAGTGCATCGATAGCAACACGGATAGCGGTTGGCTTGTAACCATAACGTTTTTCAAACGCTTCTATTTCTTTAGACTTCATCTTACGGCTCATTGGACCGAATTGTGAAGTACCTTCAGTAAGTGCCGGTGGCGCAGTAGAAGAGCCAGCGGCTTGAATTTGAACGTTAACACTCGGGTAAGTATATTTGAATTCTTCAGCCCACAACGTCATCATGTTTGCTAATGTATCTGAACCAACTGTAGATAGATTACCTGAGATTCCGCTTACTTTTTTATATTCTGGTAATTTAGGGTCTAGACCTGCTGCAAATGCGCTTTGTGAAGCGATTGCTGTCATTGATATCCCTAATGCTACAACAATTTGTTTAATATTCATTTTTACTTCTCCAAGTATAATTTTTATTTTGTGTCTATGACTACAAGGTATATAAGCTTTGTATTTAGTGTCTACGACTACAAGTGATATAAGCTTTGTATTTAGTGTCTACGACTACAAGTGATATAAGCATGTATCTCGTTTCTGTGACTACAAGTATTCAATAAACTGATGACAATAATATGAATGAAACATGACGGTTTGATGACAGTGCGCAATTAATACTAAAAAACCCATCACAGCGGGATGGGTTTAATAACGAGGTTAAAGGCGATAACGTTAGTGACGTTTTACATAAAGAACCAAGGGTAGCGTAAAGCTAAAACAACTCCCTTCGTTTACTTTACTATCAATGTCCAACACGCTGTCATGATTGCTTAATACATGCTTCACAATCGACAAACCGATACCTGAACCACCAGAGTCACGTGAACGCGCATCATCAACACGATAAAAACGCTCAGTTAAATGATGCACATGCTCCGCAGAGATACCATCACCATTATCGGTCACGCTAAATGAGCCACCAGCAGACGTTTGTTTCCACTCAACGACAACTTTACCTTGTTCAGGTGTATAGCGTACCGCGTTGTAAATTAAGTTAGATACTGCACTGCGTAATTGCGATTCATCACCCATGGCAAACAACCCATGTTCGACATGGAATTCCACTTTTAAGGCTTTATCCGCCCCTAAAATTAATACTTCTTGCTCTAACATCGACAGCATAAACGGAATATCAACTTGCTTTTCAAAGTCGACCGCTTGTGCGGCTTCAATACGCGATAAGGCGAGCAGCTGATTTACTAATGAATCCATACGCGCCGTTTGTTCAGACATCACTTTATGCGCACGGGCAAACATTTTATCCCCCTCATCCGGTTCAAGCATTTCCAGATAACCCTTTAATACGGTTAACGGGGTACGTAATTCATGAGAAACATTGCCCATAAAATTACGTCTCACTTGTTCCAGTTGACGCAGTTCGGTGACATCACGAGCCACCAGCATCGATTGATCATCGGTATAAGTCATCACCCGAATTTCTAACGTCTTGGCATGATGGATTGGCGAGGTGATCTCTAACGGTTCTCGATAATCTTTGGAGTTTAAATATTGAATAAAATCCGGCGTTCGGATCAAATTACCAATATGTTGATGGGCATCTTCAGGCCATTTCAAGCCAATCATTTGTTGCGCTAATTTATTACACCACATAATAGAAAAATCCGTATCTAACGCCACCACCGCATCCGGCAAAGCCTCTGCACCTTCACGGAAACGGCGGATAACCATACGTAATTCTTTACGTTTACGCTTATGTCGTCGCTGCAAACGATAGATACCATTGAAAATAGATTCCCAACTGCCTTTACCTTCTGGTGGTGTCGCACTGCGCTCAACCCACAACCATTTATGCAATACATACTGACTACGATACAGAGCAATGACATTTACCACAGTGGCAATGAGTAAACTCAATGTAATGTTATCAATGATCAAACCAACAAGAAAAAACGGGATATACCAATAAACTAGTCGCCATAAGCCACTGACAAAAACATTCGTTTTATTCATATTGAAACTTCAACTCTCATGATTAACGTATCGAGAAGCGATAACCTGCACCACGCACGGTTTGTACATATTTGTCATGTTCACTCGGTGTTAATGCTTTACGTAGACGACGGATATGCACATCAACCGTACGGTCTTCAACATACACATTCATACCCCAAACATTATCTAATAACTGCTCTCGGCTATATACGCGTTCTGGATGAGTCATAAAAAAGTGTAATAATTTAAATTCAGTGGGACCAATATCAATCACGGTATCATTCGCTGAGACGCGATGAGCCACAGGATCAAGTTGTAAACCATGGATATCAATCACAGTATCTTGTGTCATAGGGGCAACGCGACGCATTACCGCATTTAAACGGGCAATCAATTCTTTTGGTGAAAATGGTTTGGTAATATAATCATCCGCGCCCACTTCCAAACCTTTAACCTTATCCTCTTCTTCACCACGTGCGGTTAACATCACCACCGGGATCGCGGATAAATGCGGTTGAGATTTCAGGTGTTTAATATATTTAATACCACTACCACCCGGTAACATCCAATCTAATAAGATTAAATTAGGGTAAGGTTCGACCAGCCGGTCTACCGCTTCGTTATAATCCCCTGCTTCGACAACATCAAATCCTTTTTGCTCTAACGCAAAACACAGCATTTCTCGGATCGCTAGTTCATCTTCAACTACTAAAATTCGCTTAGACACTTTGAATATCCTTTACTATTAGTCCCTTTATTAACTGTTGCCAGTCAGTAAAGTAATGATGAAAGACCCATTTATCTTCCGACTTTAACTGAAAGCAATTATCAGCTCAATATGTTTCAGAATTATTACATTAATGAATTTTTTATTAAAAATTAGCTTCATAGCTAATAAACGTCATAAATAAGGTATAAATATAACATTTAATTAAAGTGCTGATATTATTAATCAAAACTAGCTTTTCCATTATTCATTTATACTTTTAAATAACACCAATCAGTATTGGGTGAAAATGTTGATTGCTGCATGTTTAGCCAAGTGCCAAACTTGTATTTCCAACATCCTTGAGTATACTGGTTATCCAAACAGTTGATACCAAGGTCCTGCTATAATGTGGTTTAAAAACTTACTAATTTATCGTTTCACTCGTCCATTTGAATTAGATATTGAACAACTTGAAACCAAGTTAGCTGATTTTCCTTTTACCCCTTGCGGTAGCCAGGATTTATCCAAGTTCGGTTGGGTCAAGCCACTGGGTAAATCAGGTCAGGCTTTAACGCATGGCATTACAGATAACATCCTGATCTGTGCGAAAAAAGAAGACAAAGTATTACCAGCATCCGTTGTCAAAGACATGCTACAAGAAAAAGTTGATACGATTGAAGCAGAACAAGGCCGTGGTCTAAAGAAAAAAGAAAAAGATGCACTAAAAGAAGATATCGTTCATCAACTATTACCACGTGCATTCCCGCGCAGTAGCCAAACATTTGCTTGGATCTGTCCGTCACAAAACTTATTAGTGGTTGATGCATCAAGCGCGAAAAAAGCCGAAGACCTCATTGCTTTATTACGTAAGTGTGTCGGTAGCCTACCCGTTGTGCCTGTTGCTTTAACGACACCAGCAGATATAACCATGACCGAATGGTTAAATAGCGGCAGTGCGGCACCGGGTTTTGAATTAGGTGACGAAGCTGAATTACGCTCTGCACTTGAACATGGCGGCATTATCCGTTGTAAAGAACAAGACTTAACCAGTGAAGAGATCAAACACCATCTTAACGCAGATAAATTAGTCACTAAATTAGCCCTAGACTGGAGTGAGTCACTGTCTTTCTTACTTGGCGAAGACATGTCGGTAAAACGTCTTAAATTTAGTGATCTCATCAGAGAACAAAATGATGATGTTGCAACCGATGATTACGCAGCTAAATTTGATGCCGACTTTGCCTTAATGACTGGCGAGTTAATGCGCTTTATCCCAGACCTGATCACAGCATTAGGCGGCGAAGAAGCAACCACATCAAAATAATAATGCACGCTTGCAGTATACAGGTTTCTGTATACTGCATCTTCAACCAAACATGCTCAGCCTAGCGCTCTCATTTGCTATTCTTTAATTCAATTTCTATTTTATTCCCTATCCCCCCCATTTTGACCACACAATTAACATAACAAGACTGTCACAATTGCTATTTATGGCCTATAAAAGCCAACAAAACAGTCCATTCGCACATCAAGCCACACTAATACAAAAAATAAACACGACAAATTAATAAATATAAAACAGTAGCTTAAATAGTAATGCTAAATTTTTATGACATTAAGAATTCACTGTAATATTTCTGTCACATAACTTTGTTTTAATCCCCCTCGTCAACTAATTAAACAATCTGTCATTTGATACAGATAAAATGGTATTTAGAGATGAAAAATAACGAAGCAATTGAATTAAACCCAAGCATGATGAAAAAAATATTTAGCTGGGTAAGTGTAGCCGCATTGGTATACTTAGTGCTAGTTGCAGTATCTACGGTGAGCGGAGGTTTCAAAATGTTCTCCGGTGGTAGCGCTGGTGCAGAACAAATTTTCGCTTTCGCAACCAATCCATTTGTAGCCTTATTATTAGGTATCCTAGTAACAGCATTAGTACAGTCTTCAAGTACAGTAACATCAGTAATCGTTGGCCTAGTAGCCGGTGGCTTACCAATCTCAATCGCAATTCCGATGGTGATGGGTGCCAATATGGGCACGACAATCACCAATACCTTTGTCAGCATGGGTCATATCCGAGACAAAGAAGAGTTCCAGCGTGCATTTAGTGCGGCAACTGTACATGATTTCTTTAACATTCTTGCCGTTGCTATCTTCCTACCACTAGAAATTGCCTTTGGTATGCTTGAAAAAATGGCAACTTACCTAGCCGAGTTCTTTGTTGGTGGTAGCAGCTTAAGCATTAAAGAATTCAACTTTATTAAACCGTTAACAAAACCTGCGGTAAACCAAATTAAAGAACTTGCATCCGCATTACCATTCGAAAGCAGCACAACGGGGCTGGTTATGGTATTCATCGGTATCTTCATGATTGGCTTCTCGGTGACCTTCCTGGGCAAAGTATTAAAAGCTGTGATGGTTGGTCGTGCTAAAGCCGTGTTACACAATGCTATTGGTCGCGGTCCAATCGGTGGTATTCTATCGGGTACAGCGGTAACCGTGATGGTGCAATCATCATCAACAACAACCAGCTTGATGATCCCACTAGCGGGTAGCGGCGTGTTTACCACACGTCAGATTTTCCCATTCACCTTGGGTGCGAATATCGGCACCACAATTACCGCATTACTGGCAGCAACATCAATCAGTGGTGATACAGCCCAACTAGCAATGACTATTGCACTGGTACACGTTATGTTTAACGTATTCGCAGTCGCGCTTATTTACGGTATCCCAGTACTACGTGAGATTCCAATTAAGTGTGCAGAAGCATTAGCACGCCAAGGTACTGAAAATAAATTCATCGCTTTTGGTTATGTCATTGGTGCCTTCTTCGCACTACCTGGCCTGATGATTATATTCTAGAGAATACAATGACAGATAATGGTGATGACGATTAATCACCATTAAACTTTCAAGATTAAAAAGCTCAGACTTGCTCTGAGCTTTTTTTGTTTCCGACTTTGACATCACTATCTTGCCCCCCTCCCTTGCAAATATCAGTAACCACTCTCGAGCACGATTAAATAAAAGCTGATCCAGATCAAGGTCAGATCCACAGCCAACACGTAGAATCGCGAACCTTGATGCCCTTAGGGTATTCCCTGACTTGAACTCAGACAAAAATTGAGGTTGACATGTTTACTCCAGAATTACTTTCCCCTGCAGGTTCACTAAAGAACATGCGCTATGCTTTCGCTTACGGTGCAGATGCTGTGTACGCTGGCCAACCACGCTATAGCCTACGTGTTCGTAACAATGAATTTAGCTTAGAAAACCTAGAAATTGGTATCAATGAAGCACACGCACTTGGTAAGCAATTCTATGTGGTTTGTAATATCCAACCTCATAACTCAAAGTTAAAAACCTTCATCCGTGATTTAACGCCGATCATCGCCATGCAGCCTGACGCAATAATCATGTCTGATCCCGGTCTGATCATGATGGTGCGTGAAGCTTTCCCGGATATGGTTATTCACCTGTCAGTACAAGCAAACGCAGTGAACTGGGCAACGGTAAAATTCTGGTATACCCAAGGCATCAAGCGGGTGATCTTATCGCGTGAATTATCCCTTGATGAAATTGAAGATATTCGTTTCCACTGCCCTGACATGGAAATCGAAGTATTTGTGCATGGCGCACTGTGCATGGCTTACTCGGGTCGCTGCCTGCTGTCTGGTTACATTAACAAACGCGATCCGAACCAAGGTTCATGCACTAACTCATGTCGTTGGAAATACGATGCCCATGAGGCCACCGAAAATGAAAACGGTGATATTGTGGCAACCAACCCAGAAATTTATATACCAGAAACTAAGTCACCAGAGACTAAATCACCAGAAACTGAGTCACCAGCGCCGACATTAGGTAAAGGTAAACCGACCGACCAAATCTTCTTATTACAAGAACAAGGTCGTCCAAATGAATATATGCCTGCGTTTGAAGATGAGCATGGTACGTACATCATGAACTCAAAAGACCTGCGTGCGATCCAACACGTTGAACGTCTGACTAAAATGGGCGTACATTCATTAAAAATTGAAGGTCGTACTAAATCGTACTACTACTGTGCGCGTACCGCACAAGTATATAAACAAGCGATTAATGATGCTGTTGCAGGCCGTGACTTTGATCCCTCGCTATTGGGAACACTAGAACACCTTGCACACCGTGGTTATACCGAAGGTTTCTTAAGCCGTCATACCCACGATGCATACCAAAACTACGATTACGGTTATTCAATCAGTGAAACCCAGCAATTTGTCGGTGAGTTCAATGGTCGTAACGATAAAGGCCTTGCTGAAGTGATCGTGAAGAACAAATTCTTAGTGGGTGACTCATTAGAATTAATGACACCACAAGGTAACATGACCTTCAAGCTGGAAGAATTAGAAAACCGTAAAGGTGAAGCAATGGACGTTGCGCCAGGTTCTGGCCACATTGTTTACTTGCCAGTACCAGAAGAAGTCACACTGGATCACGCATTGTTAATGCGTAACTTTCATAACAGTGAAGATACGCGTAACCCGCATAAATAATCCATTAGGAAAGAAGACATAACCTTATGGCATTATTAATTAATGATAAGTGTATTAACTGTGACATGTGTGATCCGGAGTGCCCGAATGGTGCAATCACCTTTGGCGCGAAGATTTATGAAATCGACCCGCTGTTATGTACCGAGTGCGTGGGACATTATGATAAACCGACCTGTAAAACTGTTTGCCCGATTAACTGCATAATTACCGATCCGAATTATGTCGAAAAAGAGGAAGCATTATGGGAAAAATTTGTCATGATCCAAGAAGCGATAAAAGCCGCACGCTAATCATAGTGTAGCCTGGGTATAAAAACTAAAACTGCGAGCTTATAGCTCGCCGTTTTTCGCTGACCAATCTTCATGCAGTAATGCCGTTAATACATGGTCTTGCCAGCTTCCGGCAATCCTAAGATATTTTCGAGCATACCCTTCTCGTTCAAAACCAAGTCGCTGTAATAACGCACCGCTACGCTCATTGGCCGGAATATAATTGGCCATGACGCGATTAAGGCCCATATTTTCAAACATGAAAGCTAAACAGCTTTGCAAAAACTCGACCATCAGCCCCTGCCCTTCATAAGCCTTGGAAATTGAATAACCGAGATAACAGGACTTGAACACACCTTGAATAATATTACTAAAATTGGCCACCGCGACGATCTCAGATTTATCCGGCGTCAAAGCGATAAAGTTGATCGCACTGGCATCATTAAATTCCGCATGAATTTGCTGAATACGTAATGTCCACCAACGCAATGTATAATAAACGTCACTACGAATCGGCTCCCAAGGTGCAAGATGAACTTGATTACGAGCATAATACAGGCATAATTTTTCAGCATCACTCGCCATCGCCACTCGGATAACTAAACGCTCAGTAACAAATTGGGGAAATTTTGATAACATCCAACACCTCAGCCAAACTAGATCAACACTAGATAAAAACTAAGCGAGATGTAACCGTGCTGCAGATAATAAACCACCATTATCAACCAGCTGCTTCATCAAGCCTAAATTAGCCAGTATACGTTCTACTAATGGTGTTTCAAATGGATAATAAGTTTCTTTGCAATTATTCACCGAATCGATAGTCGCGACAATAAAATGTTCCAAGATCAAGCAAGTGCGATTTTTACTAAAATTGGCCATTGATAGCTCTGTTGGTGAATAAGCCCCACGGCAATTACTACCAACACGTAGTACCACACTGGGTAATAAAGATAAATTGTCACTTTCACAAAAGGCATAGAAGTTATCTAGGCTTTCTTCTTCCCACTCAGGACTAACAATAATAATCGCATCTGCGAGTCGCATTAATTCAGCGGTTTCCTGCCATTCGTCTTGCCAGTCGGCAATTTCATGTTTTAATGCTTTATCCCAAATAGGCAAAGCCACTTTAACAAAATCCAATAAATTCACTTTCTTAAACAATTGGGACTGCTGGGCTAATTGTAATACAGACTGTGCAACCTTGATGGTTGTCGACCGATTTCGAGTACTACCACTAATAACAACTAGTCTCACCTTATGCTCCTTGCATGAAAGACACTCACAACTGAGTTATGCCTATATCCGTATGGCATTTATACCCAAGTTATTTCAACATGCTTGGATATACATTAATCTATTGATGATATGAGGGAAGCATCCATAAGGTCTATAGCGATCGCGCAAAGCAATACTATAACCATACTAAGGCATGGTACTAAAGAGTAAATAGGAATGAGTATGAAGCGAATACCCACTTCGCCATCGCCATGGCAGTAAATAACAGTCAATGACAAAGTTGAGTATTCAGTCTGTGTTTATGCCGTTACTTTACCTTTCACGGTACTACTTAGTACTGGCTCAGCTAAACCTTGCTGAATAAACTCAGCAACATAAGCCAGTAATGTTGTTACCGCTTTTGGTAGTTCATCCAGATCAAAACTATCCAGCATGTTTTTTACTTCAAGGCCAAGTTCGGTATCGCCTTCGATTTTTAAACGACGCTGAAAAAATAACGTATCCGGGTCTTCTTTACGTGCGGTAATGAGCACTAATTCATTTATGTTACCTTTAAAGCTAACATCTACCGAGGCTGCATTGGGTGCAATAACCAGCTTATTGTCTACGCAACTAATAAACCAATTAATGCCTAAGTCAGTAATTTCAACCTGTAACCATTTTTTCTCAAGAAACTCAAACTCATCATCCGCTAGCGCTTCAGCAAATACTCTATTCAATACCTGTGATAGTACTTTCTCTTGCAGTGAAAACGGTAATACTTTAGCTGGGATCGCTAATAATCCAGGTACAGTATGTACCAACTTACGGTGTAGAGTATGTAACATCAGGGTCTAGTCCTTGCATAAAAAAACTATTTTAGCGTGCCATTGGCGAACATATCCTAAGCAAAGTCAATTTAAAGTAAATTAACTCAGATAATCCTGCCCTAAATCAAATCCAATAAAACATCGATGCCTTACAATTTTTACCAATATTCATCGTTCAAGATACTATAACAATGGAATTACTCTGCCCTGCTGGTAATTTACCGGCCCTAAAAACCGCTGTTGATCATGGCGCTGACGCAGTTTATATCGGTTTTAAAGACGATACTAATGCCCGCCATTTTGCCGGATTAAACTTTACCGATAAGAAACTCGACAAAGCAGTCGACTATATCCGCAGTCACAATCGCCACTTACACGTCGCGATCAATACCTTTGCTCACCCAGGTAAACTAGAACGTTGGCAACGTGCGGTTGACCGCTGCGCAGACATGGGCGTCGATGCTGCCATAATTTCAGATATTGCTGTGCTTGATTATGCCACCAAAAAACATCCCGATTTAGAATTGCATTTATCCGTGCAAGCCTCGGCAACGAATGTTGAAGCAATTAACTTTTATACCAATAATTTTAATGTCAGCCGGGTGGTATTACCGCGCGTATTGTCGATCCATCAAGTAAAGCAGTTAGCGCGTAATACCGATGTTGAATTAGAAGTTTTTGCCTTTGGTAGCTTATGCATCATGGCCGAAGGCCGCTGCTATTTATCATCCTATTTAACTGGCGAATCACCGAATACGGTTGGCGCTTGCTCACCAGCAAAATATGTCCGCTGGGAAGAAACAGAGCAAGGCTTAGAATCACGTTTAAACGGCATATTGATTGATCGTTACCAACCGGAAGAGAAAACCGGCTACCCGACACTTTGTAAAGGTCGCTTTAATGTTGATGGCAAAGTTTTTCATGCTTTAGAAGAACCAACCAGCTTAAATACCCTTGAATTAGTGCCGGAACTGGCACAAGCCAATATTGCGGCAGTGAAAATTGAAGGTCGCCAGCGTAGTCCAGCCTATACTGAACAAGTGACTAAAGTATGGCGTGCTGCGCTTGATCGCTACCAACAAAACCCAGAAAAATATCAGGTTGAAGCCGCTTGGAATAGACAACTCGATCGGCTTTCTGAAGGCACCAGTACCACGCTAGGCGCCTACCACAGGGATTGGCAATAACCTATATTTGCAAGAACCGTTACGGGTAACAACTTAAACTGGCAACCACAGTCAGCAGCGAGAATAAACATGAAATACGCATTAGGGCCAATCTTATATTATTGGCCAAAACAACAAGTTGAAGATTTCTACGCAGCCGCAATGAATTCACAGGCTGATATTATTTATCTTGGTGAAACAATTTGCAGTAAACGCCGAGAACTGAAACCCAAAGACTGGCTAGGACTAGCGAAAGAGATTGCCGATTCTGGTAAGCAAGTCGTGATCTCAACCATGGCATTACTCGAAGCGCCATCCGAGGTCAATATACTGCGTAAATACTGTGAAAATGGTGACTTTATTGTTGAAGCGAATGATTTTGGCGCGATCAATTTATTAGCTGAAGCCAAAACCCCCTTTGTCTGTGGCCACGCGCTTAATGTCTATAACGCACAAGTATTGCAGCTACTCGTGAATAAAGGCATGCAGCGTTGGGTCATGCCGGTTGAGTTATCGCGAGATTGGTTAGTACAATTACAAGAAGACAGCAGAATACTCAATATCCGTGATCAATTTGAAATCGAAGTATTTGCCCATGGTCACTTACCACTGGCCTACTCTGCACGCTGCTTTACCGCCCGTTCAGAAAACAGAGCAAAAGATGATTGCGAACTTTGCTGTATTAATCACGCCAATGGCAAACCCGTCTATAGCCAGGACAATAAAGAACTGTTTACCATTAATGGCATTCAAACCATGTCAGGTTACAAATATAACCTGTTAAATGATGTGGCAAGCATGCTCGATTTAGTCGATGTGGTACGTGTCAGTCCGCTAGGAGATTCAGCGTTTCAGACCCTAGATCAATTTAAACAAGCGGCAGAGCAAGACATTAAGTTCGACTTGCAGTTAGATCGGGAATGTAATGGTTATTGGCATCAGATTGCCGGATTCGATACGGTGACTAGCTAACCCCACCCTAGCCCTCCCCTTAAAAAAAAGGGAGGGAACAGAGAACTTAGCTCCTCCGCCTTACTTTAAGTAGGAGGCAGAGAACTTGCTCCTCCCCTTTAACTTCAAGGGGGAGGCTGGGAGGGGGTTTATCTTATTAACTATTATTTGCTAATCTCAATAACTCTAGACGTGCATAACCATGCTCGATAAATTCATACACATTATTGCTTAATGCTAATTTGAAATAGCTTGCTGCCGCGCGATCATCATTCATCAATACTTTGTACTTACCAAGATAAAAGTAGGTTTCGGTTAAACGATGCGCGAGTATTTTGTTATAACTCGGGTCATTCTCATCTAACCCATCAAGTAACTTGTCCAATAATTCTGTTTCATTTATCGCTTGGCTATAGAGCGCAACAATATTCCATGACCAAATGTCATCAATATGTTGATTATAACGCCCTTGAACTGATTTTAACGCGTCATCAGCATTAACTTGGTATTCTGGGTAATATAACCATAGCGTTCTAAATGGGTCGTTAGGCGCTTCATTATAAGCACTAACAAGATCATCAATCGCTAATGAATAGCGTTCGCCATAATACAGCGCAATACCGCGATTGAGTAATACATAATTATTATCAGGATCTAACTGGGCAATTGAATCATAAGCATCAAATGCTTCATCAAACTGCTCGGTTTGGGTCATATACAAGCCAATAAAATTATAAGCAGGCACAAAGTCAGGTTGTAAGGTTAATGAACGTTGAAAGTCAGCGTGTGCCAGTGAACGTAGTCCCATGCTATCCGCCAATAAACCACGTTCATAAAAATAGCGTGCTTGACGACTACGATCGTCTTTGGCATCAAGAATAAGCTGACTATAACGCATCAACATAATTTCGGTTTGATAATTAACTTGTAGTGGTTCAGCAAGGACTAGCTCAGAGGGCGTGCGAATATCTGCAGAGAAAGGCCCTGATAATGAGCTACAGCCAGAAAGTAAGGCTACAGAAATGAATAAACTTAAACATCTTTTCATAATTAAACCACTTATTTTTTTACAGATATAAAAAAGGAGCGTATCAACGCTCCTTAAAATAATCAATCTAAATAAACAACAAGTTATTCGCTAACTGGTTGCTCAGCAGGCGCTGCAGGAGCGTCCATTGCTTCTTTAATACTTAGACGGATACGACCTTGACGGTCTACTTCTAGAACTTTAACTTTAACTACTTGTTCTACAGACAGGTGATCTGCAACTTTGTTCACACGTTCTTGCGTAATTTGCGAGATATGAACTAAGCCATCTTTACCAGGTAAGATGTTAACAAATGCGCCGAAGTCAGCTAGACGTACAACTTTACCTTCGTAGATTTGACCAACTTCAACTTCCGCTGTTAGTTGGTGAATACGTTCGATTGCTGCTTGTGCTTGTTCGTTGCTTGTCGCTGCAATTTTCACTGTACCATCATCTTCGATTTCGATCGTAGTACCAGTTTCTTCAGTAAGAGCACGGATTGTTGCGCCACCTTTACCGATGATGTCTTTGATCTTGTCCGTGCTGATTTTGATTGTATGAATACGCGGTGCGAATTCAGATACGTCATCACGGTTAGTTGCGATAGCTTGATCCATCACACTTAAGATGTGTAGACGTGCAGCTTTTGCTTGTACAAGCGCTTTCTGCATGATGTCTTTAGTGATACCTTCAATTTTGATATCCATCTGTAGTGCAGTGATACCAGCACTTGAACCAGCAACTTTAAAGTCCATGTCACCTAAGTGATCTTCATCACCAAGGATGTCTGAAAGAATAACGCTACGGTCGCCGTCAAGTACTAGACCCATTGCGATACCCGCAACAGAAGCCTTGATTGGTACACCAGCATCCATAAGTGCTAACGAAGTACCACATACAGAAGCCATTGAGCTTGAACCGTTAGATTCAGTAATTTCAGATACAACACGTACTGTGTACGGGAATTCATCTGCGTTTGGCATAACAGCTAAAACACCACGTTTCGCTAGACGACCGTGACCAATTTCACGACGTTTAGGCGAACCAACCATACCAGTTTCACCAACACAGTAAGGAGGGAAGTTGTAGTGCATTAGGAAGCGATCAATCGTTTCGCCAGTTAGACTGTCGATACGTTGTGCATCACGTTCTGTACCTAGTGTTGCAGTTACTAACGCTTGCGTTTCGCCACGTGTGAATAGTGCGCTACCGTGTGTACGTGGTAGAACGCCAGTCATTACGCTTAGTGCACGGATCATTTCTGGATCACGACCATCAATACGTGGCTCGCCATCTAGAATACGGTTACGTACGATGTTTTTTTCTAAAGAAGCAAGTAACTCACCCGCTTCACGCGTGTTTAGCTCTGCATTTTCTTCTTGAAGTTTAGCGATTACTGCTGACTTGATGCCACCAACTTTAGCGTAACGTTCAGTTTTTTCTTGGATTTGGTATGCTTCAGCAAGGTCGCCTGATGCTAGTTCAGCGATTTTCGCTTTAAGCTCAGTATTTACTACTGGTGCAGTCCAATCCCATTTTGGTGTATTAACTTCTGCTGCAAATTCTTTAATCGCTTCGATAACAACTTGCATTTGCTCGTGGCCATACATAACCGCGCCTAGCATTTGTTCTTCGCTAAGAATTTCAGCTTCAGACTCAACCATCAATACTGCATTTTCAGTACCGGCAACAACGAGGTCTAGTTGGCTTTCTGCTAACTCAGATGTTGATGGGTTAAGAATGTATTCGTCATTTTGGAAACCGATACGTGCAGCACCAATTGGGCCATTGAACGGCATACCAGAGATACTTAATGCCGCTGAAACACCAATTAATGCAACCAAATCAGGTTGGATTTCTGGGTTAACAGATACAACAGTAGCGACTACTTGTACTTCATTTTTGAAGCCAGCAGGAAATAGTGGACGGATTGGACGGTCGATAAGGCGACAAGTTAATGTCTCGCCTTCACTTGGACGGCCTTCACGTTTAAAGAAGCCACCAGGGATCTTACCTGCAGCGTAAGTACGTTCTTGGTAATTCACTGTTAGCGGGAAGAAATCACGACCAGCTTCAGCTTGTTTTTTACCAACAACACTTACTAAAACAGAAGTATCACCGATGCTTGCCATTACAGCTGCTGTTGCTTGACGTGCAATAACACCTGTTTCTAATGTAACTGTATGTTGACCATACTTAAACGATTTTACGATAGGATTCACTCTTTGTCCTTAATCTTTAATGTCTCTTTAATTTCGTCGCTAAGTATACTGCATAAAAAAATTAAAGGGCAATGTAAGTATTGGAAATAGTGAAATAAGTTGGAAAATAATTTGAAGAGGAAAAGTTTGCAGGCAAATTTAAAAACAAAAAGGAGCCAATTTGGCTCCTTTCTTATAATCTGTTGTCCGTAGACGTCAAATTAATTGTCGATTAACGACGTAGACCTAGACGAGCAATAAGGTCTGCATAACGTACGTTTTCAGTACGTTTTAGGTAATCAAGAAGTTTACGACGGCTAGCAACCATACGTAGTAGACCACGACGGCTGTGGTGATCGTGGATGTGCTTCTTGAAGTGACCTTGAAGGTGGTTGATTTGTGCAGTTAGTAGTGCAACTTGAACTTCAGTTGAACCAGTGTCGCCTTCTTGGCGTGCGAAATCTGCAACGATAGCTGCTTTAGCTTCAGCGTTTAATGACATAGTGGAGTCTCCAATATAGATAAATAGCTCATAGCCGACCACTCGTTCAGCTATAAGAAGAACCGCGGAGTATACAGAGGTCAGATAATTCCTGCAATCATTTTCATCGATCAATTTACAAACGAATATGACGCATAGAAAGTCGTATAAAAAAGGCACTATTACCTGGGTAATAGTGCCTTTTTTCGCATGCATTAATCATCACTGAATAATGAATTTATTTTGGTTCGCGCGCCTGCGTTTCGTAATTAACAATACGCTTCGGAGCGACTCGCCCTTGGTCATCAATACTACCAACGCCAATGAAAGTACGCTCATCACCAACCGTCATACGGACTAAGCCAGATTCTGGTGTATTAGGAATGACAACAGGTTGCCCGTGTAATACAAAACCGCCAGTTTCGTCACTCATGTTCGCTTCCGGTAAGTGACTTACCGCTGAATCAAGTGGCAACAGTAATGGATCAAGCACATCTTTCGGCTCAATACCCTCTGCTTTCGCTTGCTCAACCATCTCTTCCAGCTTTTCAAACGTGATCATACGATCTGCTGGATAAGCGCTAACACCAATACGACGTAGCATAGTCACGTGTGCACCACAGCCTAATAGCTCACCTAGGTCATCCACGATAGTACGGATATAAGTACCCTTACTCACGTGGATTTCTAGATTAACTTCATCATTTTCATAACTTAATAATTTAAGTTCAAAAACCGAAATTGGACGCGATGGACGATCGATAAAGATGCCTTGACGCGCATACCAGTACAAAGGTTTGCCTTCGTGCTTCAATGCCGAAAACATTGACGGTACTTGCTCGGTGTCACCACGGAAAGTATCAAGAGCTATCAATAACTCAGCATCGCTTACGTTGACTGCCCGTGTTTGCACGATCTCACCATCAGAATCTGATGTATCTGTACGTTCACCCAGTTTTGCGGTTACTAAGTAACGCTTATCTGAATCAAGTAAGAACTGTGAGAACTTGGTTGCTTCACCAAAACATAACGGTAGCATACCGGTAGCAAGTGGATCTAAGGCGCCAGTGTGGCCTGCTTTCGCGGCAAAGAAAATTTTCTTCACACGCTGTAATGCATCGTTTGAGCTTATGCCTGTCGGTTTATCCAACAAGAATACACCGTGTACATCACGGCCGTTCCATCGACGACGACGTGCAGACATGACTAAGACTCTCCTTCAGCAGTGTCTTTGTCATCACCTTTGGTTCCAAATTCTTCTTGCAACTTTTTGTCTTTAGCACGTACTTCAGTTACGAGGCTTGACAGACGCATACCTTCAACCAGTGTGTTGTCATAGATAAAGCGCAGTTCAGGCACAATACGTAGCTTCATTGCACTACCCACTAACGAGCGGATATAACCACTTGCTGCTGTTAATGCGGCGATACCTTCTTTGACACGATCTTCATCGTTATCAATATTGAAAAAAGTAACATACACTTTTGCATACGACAGATCACGAGACAGATCAATGCTCGATACCGTTACCATACCGATACGTGGATCTTTAACTTCACGCTGTAAAATACGTGCAACTTCTTGTTGTAATTGCTGTGCAACACGACGAGAACGACTGAATTCTTTTGCCATTTTTAAATTCCTCTAAAGGAAAATGGGGACCGAAGGTCCCCATAAAGTTATTTTAATCGAACCGAGTTATTAACCGTTACAGAGTACGTTTAATTTCAACAGTTTCGAATACTTCGATTTGGTCACCAACACGTACGTCGTTATAGTTCTTAACGCCGATACCACATTCAATACCCATACGAACGTCTTGTACGTCATCTTTAAAGCGACGTAATGACTCAAGTTCACCTTCGTAAATAACGATATTTTCACGTAATACACGGATTGGAGCGCTACGTTTAATGACACCTTCAGTAACCATACAACCCGCGATAGAGCCGATTTTAGGTGATTTGAATACATCACGTACTTCAGCAAGACCAATGATTTCTTGACGGAACTCAGGCGCAAGCAGACCGCTCATCGCTTGCTTAACTTCATCAATCAAGTCATAGATAACGCTATAGTAACGTAAATCAACACTTTCGTTACTTACAACTTCACGTGCTTTTGCGTCTGCACGTACGTTGAAACCAAGTACGATTGCGTTAGATGCTGCAGCCAGTGTTACGTCAGTTTCAGTGATACCACCAACACCACGCGTGATGATTACAACTTTAACTTCGTCAGTTGAAAGTTTAACCAGTGACTCACAAAGTGCTTCAAGTGAACCTTGAACATCAGCTTTAAGCACGATATTCAATTCAGAAACTTCACCCGCTTCCATGTTCGCGAACATGTTATCAAGTTTAGATTTCTGTTGACGAGCCAGCTTAACATCACGGAATTTACCTTGACGGTAAAGCGCAACTTCACGAGCTTTCTTCTCATCACGCACTACTGTCGCTTCGTCACCCGCTTTTGGTACACCAGAAAGACCTAAGATCTCCACTGGAATAGCAGGACCAGCACTGTCGATTGGCTTACCGTTTTCATCACGCATTGCACGAACACGGCCATATTCTAGACCACAAAGAACGATATCGCCTTGCTTCAATTCACCTTGTTGTACAAGTACGGTTGCAACAGGACCACGACCTTTATCAAGACGAGATTCAATTACCACGCCCGCAGCTGGACCAGTAGCAACAGCTTCAAGTTCTAAGATGTCAGCTTGTAGCAAGATGCCTTCAAGTAGCTCATCAATACCCGTGCCTGCTTTAGCAGATACGTGTACAAACATGTTTTCGCCGCCCCAGTCTTCTGGAATAACGTCATGCTGTGCTAGTTCGTTTTTAACACGATCTGGATCCGCACCTTCTTTATCCATTTTGTTCACAGCAATGATCAGTGGAACCTTCGCTGCTTTCGCATGGTGGATAGCTTCGATTGTCTGTGGCATAACACCATCATCAGCCGCAACAACAAGCACAACGATATCAGTCGCTTTAGCACCACGAGCACGCATAGACGTAAACGCCGCGTGACCTGGAGTATCAAGGAAAGTGATCATGCCGTTTTCAGTTTCTACATGATAAGCACCGATATGCTGAGTAATACCACCGGCTTCGCCAGCAGCTACTTTAGCACGACGAATGTAATCTAGTAGCGATGTTTTACCGTGGTCAACGTGACCCATGATAGTAACAACAGGTGCACGAGTAACTTTAGTACCGCCACCTTGCGCTTCAGCTAATACCGCTTCTTCTAGGGCATTTTCTTTAACTAAGATAACTTTATGACCCATTTCTTCTGCAATAAGTTGCGCAGTTTCTTGGTCAAGTACTTGGTTAATAGTAACCATAGAGCCCTGTTTCATCATATATTTGATGATTTCAGTCGCTTTGATCGCCATTTTTTGTGCTAATTCACTAACACTAACCGTTTCACCGATGCGAACATCACGTTCAACTTTAGCAACTGGCTTGTTGAAACCTTGTTGCATAGCTTCTGGTGCGTTAACTGATTTACCTTGATGACGGCTATAACGGTTATCAGGTTTACGGCCTTTGCCTTTTGCTTTACGCGCTTTGCCTTTACCTTTCGGCGCTGGTTTTGCAGCTTCAACTGGTGCAACAGGTTTTTTCTTACGTACACCTTTTTGCGCCTGTGCATCAGCATCATCTTCAGCAGCTTGTGCATGAGTTGATGTTGTTACATGGTAATCAGCAGTTTTCTCTGTTTTTTCACGTGCAGCTTCTTCTGCAGCCCAACGGCCTGAGTTATCTTCTGCTAATTTACGTGCTTCTTCAGTTTTTTGTTGAGCTTCCAGCTCAGCTTTACGAGTGGCTTCCTGCTCTTGCTTCTGCTTCAACGCTTCCGCTTCGCGCTTCGCCATATCATCTGCCTCTTTTGATTTAGTAGTTTTCTGTTGCGTTTGACGTTTTGCTTTCTCTGCAACATCACGTTTTTCTTTTGCTTCTGCGTCCGCTTTTGCTTTTGCTTCAGCATCAGCGGTTGCTTTTGCCTCTGCTTGTGCTTTCGCTTCTGCCTGTGCTTTCAGTTCAGCCGCTTCTTGCGCCGCTTTTTCTTCTGCTAATTTCGCTTCATCTTCAGCTGTAGTACGTTTAACGAAAGTACGTTTTTTACGTACTTCTACTGCAACTGATTTTTGCTTACCGCCACCGCTTGCTACGCTAAGCGTGCTTTTGGTTTTGCGTTGTAATGTTAAGCGACTAGGTTCAGCCGTATCACTACCATGCTGCTCACTTAAGTGCACAAGTAGTGACTGCTTTTCACCTTCCGTTACCGTACTATCGTTCGCTTTTGCTATACCAGCATCAGAGAATTGTTGTACTAGGCGATCAACAGTAGTACCGATATCTTCGGCCAATTTTGTAATTGATACATCTGCCATGTAGTTCGATCCCTCTCTTCGCGTTATTATTCGCTATCACTGAACCAACAGATATTACGTGCAGCCATAATTAATTCGCCAGCACGTTCGTCCGTTAACTCTTCAATTTCACTTAAATCATCAATGCTTTGTTCTGCTAGCTCTTCCAGAGTTATCACTCCGATGCTGGCAAGTACGTAAGCAAGGTGTTTTTCTAAGCCTTCAAGTGCTAATAAATCGGCACTTGGCTCGGCACTCTCTAGCGACTCTTCTGCAGCAAGTGCAGACGTTGTTAATGCGTTTTTAGCACGTCCACGTAATTCATCAACAAGATCTTCATCAAAACCGTCGATTTGTAAGAATTCGTTTACAGGAACATAAGCGATTTCTTCTAATGACGAGAAGCCTTCTTCGATCAGTAGCTCTGCCATATCTTCATCGATATCTAATTTATCAGTGAAGATATTCATCAGACGATCGTTTTCTTTTTGATGTTTTTCGTTCGCTTCAGCAACTGTCATTACATTCAGTTCCCAACCAGTCAGTTGAGACGCTAAACGTACGTTTTGACCATTTCGGCCAATTGCTTGGGCTAGATTCTCTTGTTCAACAGCAATATCCATTGAGTGCTGATCTTCGTCAACAATAATAGAAGCAACTTCAGCAGGTGCCATTGCGTTGATAACAAACTGTGCTGGGTTATCATCCCAAAGGATAATATCAACACGTTCACCGTTTAGTTCATTTGAAACTGCTTGTACACGTGCGCCACGCATACCAACACAAGCACCAACAGGATCGATACGTTTGTCGTTAGATTTAACCGCGATTTTAGCACGAGAACCAGGATCACGAGCAGCTGCTTTAAGTTCAAGCATCTCTTCGTTAAATTCTGGCACTTCGATGCGGAATAATTCGATTAGCATTTCGTTACAAGCACGGCTAATAAATAGCTGTGTGCCACGCGCTTCAGGTTTTACTTCTTTCAGTAAACCTTTAATACGGTCGCCAGTACGGAATGATTCACGTGGTAGCATCTCATCACGGAACATTACTGCTTCAGCATTGTTACCCAGATCTAATACTACTGTTTCGCGGTTAGCACGTTTTACTAAACCAGTGATTAGCTCACCTTCATGTTTAGCGTAATGCTGAACGATTAAATCACGCTCTGCTTCACGTACTTTTTGGATGATTACTTGCTTAGCTGTTTGCGTTGTTACACGGTCAAATACAACTGAATCAATTGTATCTTCAATGTAACCGCCAACTTCGATGGTTTCATCATCATATTTAGCAGCATCCAGGGTGATTTCTGAGAAAGGATTTTCTAGTGGTTCACCTTTGTCATCAATTACAAGCCAGCGACGAAACGTTTCGAAATTACCGGTTTTACGGTCAATTTCAACACGCACTTCGATGTCGCCTTCATATCTTTTTTTAGTTGCTGTAGCTAGTGCAATTTCCATAGCTTCGAAAATTTTCTCACGAGGTAGTGCTTTCTCGTTAGAAACTGCATCAACAACTAACAGAATTTCTTTATTCATTCCCGGACGCCTCGTTAGTCAAATTTTGGAACAATATTTGCTTTTTGAAAATTTGCGTGTGCGAAGACTTCGTCTTTGCCATCAATGGTTACCGTGATCATATCACCGTCAACACTTTTGATTACGCCTCTTAATTTACGACGACCATTCACAGCCATACGTAATAATGCTTTAATTTCAGAACCACAATACTCTTGGTAATGTGCGACTTTAAATAATGGACGTTCCATACCAGGTGAAGACACTTCTAAGAAGTACTCTGTGCTGATTGGATCTTCAACATCCATAATAGCGCTAAGTTGGTGACTTACTTTCGAGCAATCATCAACGAAAATACCGTTTTCATGATCGATATAAACAAGTAATGTCGAGTGTTTACCAGCTCGTGTAAACTCAATACCAACAAGTTCAAAACCTAACATTTCAACTGTTGGTTCTAACAAATCAGTTAGTGTTTGTTCTAGACTCGCCAAAACAACCCCCTAAAAACAAAAAAAGGGCAAATGCCCGTAATTTAAAAAATAAAAAGCCCCGACTATAAGGCGGGGCTTCTTACTACTAGACCTTGTATGTCACTTGCGTGACGCTTATTAAATGAATAACAAGCAAGAAGCCAATAGTATTACGTAAATTACATTTACCAGAGATAAAATTAAATTTAAGTAATGCTATTTGCACACTGTTGACTAGCCTTATCAACAGGTATAAGAAAATGGTTGCGGGAGCCGGATTTGAACCAACGACCTTCGGGTTATGAGCCCGACGAGCTACCAGACTGCTCCATCCCGCGACAACTATCTTACTTGCGCTGATTATAGGCCATTGCAACTACAATATGCAAGGCTAAATTCACATAAATAGTGAATCTGCTGTGTGGAAGTAATGAATAACGCTAAATCATTTTGCAATCAAACTAATATATACCCAAACTACGTCAAGATGCCATATCAGAGACTAGCTTAGATATAAGACTAAAAATAGTGGGTTAGTCATATCTGATGGTCACGATTTAGCTGAAAATCAGGTAAAAAAAAACCTTAGTAGTTACTACTAAGGTTTTTCTTATTTGGTGCCGTGGGCGGGACTTGAACCCGCACGTCCTTTCGGACACCAGCCCCTCAAGCTGGCGTGTCTACCAATTTCACCACCACGGCTTTATTCTATTGAGGTGATTTTTATTGAGGTACGTCGCTGTTGTTTACTGGTGACACTGGAATATCACTTGTGATTGCTGGTTTCTCAGCATCTAAAATCACATCAGTTTCCGATTGCGAAGATAAGTTACCAAGTAGTAAACTTAACGCAAAAAACACCACAGCAAGGATCGCAGTAACGCGAGTTAAAAAGTTACCTGAACCGCCAGCACCAAATACTGTATTTGAGCCACCAGAACCAAAGCTAGCACCCATATCAGCGCCTTTGCCTTGCTGCATTAGAACGAATCCGATGATTGCAAGTGCAACAATTAAATAAATAACAATAATAACTTCGTACATTTTAATACCTAAATCTCAAAAGGTTTAATATAGCTTTATCGAACATCCTTACCCGAGGTAAGGGACACTTAAATCATACAGAGTCATTTTATAACTCAATAATGTTAAGTGGTAAAGCGGGGGAGATATTATCTAACCTCCACCTTAGTTGCAAGCTGATTATCAAAAAAACAATGAATAAAAGGCTTTAGCACAAAACAACACCAGTTGCCGTATGCTAATAAGCCTAAGTGCTGTTCTAAACCAGTTTAGAATGTCGCTTTCACGGCATCAGCAATTTTATTTGCTAATGCTAATACATGCGTTTCATCTTCACCTTCAACCATCACACGAATAAGTGGTTCGGTGCCCGATTTACGCAATAACACCCGACCGCGATCGGCAAGTTCCTGCTCTACATCCTTAACAGCCTGTAGTACTGATTCGGCTAATAATGGATCGGTATCACCATTAAAGCGAACGTTAACCAATACTTGTGGGAATTTGCTCATACCAGAGCGTAATTCTTTCAGCGTTAAACCACTATTAACCAGTGCCGCTAATACCAATAAGCTTGATACAATGCCGTCACCTGTTGTGGTGTGATCCAGAGAAATAATATGGCCTGAATTTTCACCACCGATACGCCAACCTTTCTCAAGCATCATTTCGACCACATAGCGATCGCCAACCGCACTACGGGCAAACGGAATACCCAGTGACTTAAGTGCTAGCTCTAAGCCCATGTTCGCCATTAATGTACCAACAACGCCGCCTTTTAATTCGCCGTTGCGCAGTGCATCACGTGCGATAATGTAAAGAACTTCATCACCATCAATCACATAACCGGTATGATCAACCATCATCAGGCGATCACCATCACCATCATAAGCCACACCTAAATCGGCTTTTTCGGCAAGTACACGTGCGACTAGTGCTTCAGGCGCCGTTGCACCACAACCATCATTAATGTTCAAACCATTTGGCTCCACACCGATAGTAATGATCTCTGCGCCGAGCTCTGTAAATACGCTTGGTGCGATATGGTAAGTTGCACCATGGGCACAATCGAGCACAATTTTCAGCCCCTTCAAACTTGCGCGTGATGGGAAGGTACTTTTACAATATTCAATATAACGACCTGCGGCATCTTCAATACGAACTGCTTTACCTAATTGAGCTGACTCAACACAGGTTAATTCTTTTTCTAATTGCGCTTCAATCGCCAGTTCAACCTCATCCGGTAGCTTAGTACCATTTGCAGAGAAAAACTTAATGCCGTTATCGTGATATGGATTGTGTGATGCACTGATCACAATACCCGCTTCCGCTCGGAATGTACGCGTTAAATAGGCAACAGCCGGCGTTGGCATTGGCCCCATAAACGCGACATCAAGCCCCGCCGCAGATAAACCCGCTTCTAACGCACATTCCAGCATATAACCTGAAATACGAGTATCCTTACCGATTAGAACTTTTCTTGTGCCTTGTTTTGCAAGTACCTTACCTGCAGCCCAACCCAGTTTAAGTGCAAACTCAGGTGTGATTGGCGCTACACCTACAAGACCACGAATACCATCGGTACCAAAATACTTTCTTGACATATTTAATCCCTAATATCTTTTATTACTGGCCGAGATATCACTCAACCAATCTAATTTCGATTCAAACTGTTAGTTATTATTACTTTTATTTTTAAATAGCCTGCTTACTAACACTGTGCTTAGCAAGCTGTGCCACGATAGCTAAAACATCCGCGGTTGCTCGCACATCATGGACACGTAATATTTGCGCACCATCGATTGCAGCGGCAGTTGCACAGGCAAGACTACCCGCTAATCGCTGTGATTCATCACACTGCAATAAATTACCTATCATCGACTTTCGTGAAACACCAATCAACACAGGTAGGTCAAATTGATGAAAGACCGACGTATCAGCCAGTAATTGGTAATTTTGTTCTAACGTCTTACCAAAGCCAAAACCGGGATCGAGGATAATATGTTCACGCTTAATGCCTGCATTCACACAATCATCAATACGCTGCTGTAAAAATGCCACCACTTCTGTTGTCACATTTTGATAAGACGGTGCGTCTTGCATGGTACTTGGCTGGCCTTGCATGTGCATAATACACACAGGCACAGCAAGTTCCGCAGCTGCTTGTAATGCACCCTCTTCCTGCAGCGCTCTCACGTCATTAATGATATGTGCGCCCGCCGCAATGGCTTGACGCATCACTTGCGCTTTACTGGTATCGATAGAAATGACAACATCGAGCTGTGTGGCTATACGCTTAATAATAGGGATAACACGGGAAAGCTCTTCATCTAAACTAACAGCACAAGCACCTGGACGTGTTGATTCACCACCAATATCAATGATCTTAGCGCCATCAGCAACCATCTTTTTTGCTTGTTCGAATGCCGCATCTAACGCGTGATACTGTCCGCCATCAGAAAACGAGTCTGGTGTTACATTCAAAATCCCCATCACCACTGACTGGCTTAGATCAAGTGTTTTAACACTGCCACTATTGGTCGTTAATTGTAACTGCATTATCGTTTCATCCCTAAAAAAAAACCCCGAGTTATACTCGAGGTTTATTCTATCATGAATTAATAGCTATAAAGTAATACTGAATAAGCGAGGCTTATTCTGTATCTTTTTTATCACTTTCTTTTTTGCTATCATCTTCATTATCAACGTTAGTTTCTTTTTTCACGTCTTTGGCAGTGTCGCTATCTTTAGTACTATCAAGAGTACCATAGCCTTCACCCCAATCTGCAGGCGCTCGCACTTCAACACGCGCCATTAGATCATCAATTTGCTTGGCATCAATAGTTTCATACTTCATCAATGCATCTTTCATTGAATGAAGAACATCCATATTGTCCGATAATAGTTGATGCGCACGTTTATAGTTGCTTTCAACTAAATAACGAATTTCATCATCAATCATTTTAGCTGTATCATCAGACATACTTGCCTGCTGACTACCACCACCACCAAGGAAAATTTCGCCTTGCTCGTCAGCAAATTTCATTGGACCTAATTTTTCAGATAGACCCCATTGCGTGACCATTTTACGAGAAATATCCGTGGCACGTTCAATATCATTTGATGCGCCTGTTGATACGCTGTCTTTACCAAAGATAATCTCTTCAGCAATACGGCCACCGTAAAGGCTTGAGATCATGCTTTCTAAATGACGTTTCGAGTGACTAAGACGATCTTGTTCAGGTAAGTACATAGTCACACCTAACGCACGACCACGTGGAATGATACTCACTTTATAAACAGGATCATGATCCGGTACTAAGCGACCAACAATAGCGTGACCCGCTTCATGGTAAGCCGTCATCGTTTTCTCTTCTTCGCTCATTACCATGCTCTTACGCTCGGCACCCATGAGGATCTTATCTTTGGCTTTTTCGAATTCAGCCATAGATACAGTACGTTTATTATGACGTGCAGCAAATAATGCAGCTTCATTCACTAAGTTAGCCAGTTCTGCACCAGAGAAACCCGGTGTACCACGCGCAATAAGTACAGTTTCAACATCATCGCTGATTGGCACTTTACGCATATGGACTTTCAAGATCTGTTCACGACCACGGATATCCGGTAGACCAACAGTTACTTGACGGTCAAAACGACCAGGACGTAATAATGCAGGATCAAGTACGTCTGGACGGTTAGTCGCCGCAATAACAATGACACCCTCATTACCTTCAAAACCATCCATTTCAACCAGCATTTGGTTTAGCGTTTGCTCACGTTCATCATGACCGCCACCCATGCCAGAGCCACGTTTGCGGCCTACAGCATCGATTTCATCGATAAAGATGATACAAGGTGATGATTTTTTCGCTTGTTCGAACATGTCACGCACACGAGATGCACCGACACCCACAAACATTTCAACGAAATCAGAACCTGAAATAGTGAAAAATGGTACTTTTGCTTCACCGGCAATCGCTTTAGCAAGTAAGGTTTTACCTGTACCCGGAGAACCAACTAATAAGATACCTGTTGGTATTTTACCGCCGAGTTTCTGGAAGCGACTTGGATCTTTTAAGTAATCCACTAATTCAGCAACTTCTTCTTTTGCTTCATCACAACCAGCAACATCTGCAAACGTCGTTTTAATTTGGTCTTCACTCATTAAGCGTGCTTTACTTTTGCCGAATGACATAGCGCCTTTACCGCCGCCACCTTGCATTTGACGCATAAAGAATACCCAAACACCGATCAGTAATAGCATTGGGAACCAAGAGATGAAGATAGAAGTCAATAAACTTGCTTCTTCTTCAGGCTCACCAAATACTTTAACGTTATTGTTTAACAAGTCATTTAATAGCTGTGGATCTTCCGCTGGTAAGAAAGTAACGAACTTCTGTCCACCTTGGGTAACACCACGGATAGTACGTCCGTTGATCTTAACCTCGTTAACCTGTTTATTTCTAACTTGTTGCACAAATGAACTGTAATCTAACTGATTACTTGAACTCTCATTTGGTCCGAAACTCTGAAATACTGACATTAATACGACTGCAATAACCAGCCATAAAATCAGATTTTTTGCCATATCACTCAAAATCTAGCCTCTCCGGGTCTTAAGTTCCCTGAAAAAAAACAGTTGAAATACTAAATATATTCTAAATATAGACAGTTTAACAACAACTTACATTTTAAATTTTCATCCTGTGAGCCTTACAATTAAAATGCAAGCTTGCAGAACCCTTTAGATATTCTCTACTGTCTGCTTAAATATATCAAGACTTGACTATTTATTAACATAATTAAATGTTTATTGAGACCAAATCTAGATTTTATTCTTCAATAACAGCAGTGATATTATCATTTGTAACAGGTTACAATAATTTAGCCTTTATAACCTTTCGCAACGATGAAAACTTCGCGTGAACGAGCACGTGATGAATCCGGTTTTCTAGTTTTAACGACATTAAACATACTACGTACATCTTTCATGTATTGCTCAAAACCTTCACCTTGAAATACTTTGACCACAAAACTGCCATTTGGTTTAAGTACTTCTCGACACATTTCCAATGCAAGTTCGACCAAGTACATTGAAGCAGGCTGGTCAACACCGATATTACCACTCATATTGGGGGCCATATCAGAAACAACCACATCAATCTTACCATCACCGACTTTCGCCAGTAATGCTGATAGTACTTTTTCATCTCGAAAATCACCTTGCAAGAAATCAACCCCTGCAATTGGATCCATCGGTAAAATATCACAAGCAATAACACGACCTTTATCACCTAAGTGCTTAACAGCAAATTGTGACCAGCCACCAGGAGCAGCACCAAGGTCCACAATATTCATACCCGGTTGTAATAATTTATCTTTTGCTTGGATTTCTTCAAGCTTAAAAGTCGCACGTGAACGCAACCCTTGTTTTTTAGCATCTTTAACATATTTATCGTTGTGATGCTCTAGCAGCCAATTTTTAGAACTGCCCTTTTGGGTACTTTTTTTCTTCGGTGTCGGGGTCATCTGAAAGCCTGTTTATAATATTTTTTTAAACCATTACCATAATGGCATGGTATTAAGATGAAGATGAAGCTAAAATTACTCTTTTTCAACCCTAAGTAATAAGAAATTTAAAATATGGCATTAAGCAACAAACAAAAGCAACACCTAAAAGGTTTAGCACATTCATTAAAACCTGTCATCTTACTAGGCCAGCACGGCTTAACTGAAGGTGTAATGGCTGAAATTGAAGTCGCACTAGCACATCATGAACTAATCAAAATTAAAGTTGCGTCTGCAGACCGTGACCAAAAAGCATTAGTAATGGATACCATTGTTAAAGAAGCTAACGCAGAAAAAGTACAGAGTATTGGCCACACATTGGTTATTTATCGTACAAGCGATGAAAAGAAAATCATACTGCCAAAGAAATAATAGCTTTGTGAGTATCCAGCTGGGCAAGGAATCCCAGCTCGACTATACCCAGCATTAAAACTGGGTCACAGTACACCGTAATGCGTGTCTGTATCTTCATGCAGTGTGTCGATAGTTAGATATATTCTACCGATACAATTTCAAATTCAATCGCGCCGCCAGGTGTCTTCACCATCGCCACATCATCGACACTTTTACCCACTAAACCACGTGCAATTGGTGAGTTAATTGAAATACGATTTTCTTTAATATTAGCTTCATCATCACCGACCAGATTATAAGTGATCTCTTCTTCTGTTTCAGTATTATAAATTTTAACTGTACAACCAAAAATAACACGACCATTATTTGCTATTTTTGTCACATCAATAATCTGACAATTAGACAGTTTCCATTCGATATCTTGAACACGGCCTTCACAGAAACCTTGCTCTTCACGTGCAGCATGGTATTCCGCGTTTTCTTTCAAATCGCCGTGCTCACGCGCTACCGCAATCGAACTTACAATTTCAGGTCGACGAACCGTTTTTAAATGTTCTAATTCGATACGTAAATTTTCTGCACCACGTGCAGTCATTGGGATCATATTACTCATAATGCTTATAGCCTTTCAATCAATTCATTATCATGACATTACTGAACGTCCAGTGCTGATAATGTTTACAATCATAATGCCACTATTGTAATACGAATATGACGACACTTCACCCTATTCAAACCATTAAACACATTTAATCTTATTAATGAGATCTATATTTGAGCATTGTCTATTCGCCTTAAAATTCAACTTAACATGCAATCCACACCTCATTTCACCCAACCCGAGCAAAGTTACGATCGTGACAACTAAAACAACACTTTTACATGTGATTTATAACTATAAAAAACAACAACAGGAGCAAACGCCAAGTAATAGACCAATAAAAATTGAAATAAACATACTAATCAGCACTTCACCAACCTAGAGAGCCCAAAGCACCAAAAGTTACAGTTTTCTTATAAAAAGCTAGCCAAGTGAATAGGATGTGTGCATAATGTAGTCAATGCAGCAGCCCACAGGACATTATCATGAAAGAATTTGTAGCCGTTTTTACTGTTTTAACTACTTTAGCTATCACAAGTGGTGTTTTACCATCAATCGCTAGCCTATAGTTTTAAAGTTCCGAAAACAGCATGGAAAAGTTTCTTGTTTTATAATGATATATTATAAATAGTCAAAAACTTCTCTATGCTGTTTTTTATACCTATTAGATAACCCCATTTCTCGCACTTCCCGCTCTATTTCACCTGAAAGATAATATTTTACACCCAAGCTACTTCAAGATGCTATATCAGCGACTAGCAGGGATATATCCTCTACTTCTACCTCATCAATAGTTCAAATTTTATTTATATTCTGCAACTTTATTTGTTAGAACTTCGATATAGCTACAAGAAATCATTTTCTCTATCCGTATACTCTGCCCTTCTTAATTATGGACAAATATACTTAAAGTAGTTTGGGTATAGAGCAAGGATCAATAAATTTTCTGATGATGAACATGGATATTATTTATTTACTCGATTTAGCGGGTACCGCCGTTTTTGCAATCTCAGGCGTGCAAGTCGCTGGCCAGATGCGCATGGACCCATTTGGCGCAACAGTATTGGCTGCAGTAACCGCGATTGGCGGAGGTACGATACGTGATGCTGTTTTGGATGTAGGTCCTGCATTCTGGGTACACGATCCCACTTACCTCACCGTTATTATTTTAACCTCCTTGCTAACGATTCTGTTTGCGAATCGTAGTCACCGCATGCCGCCAATATTATTACCGCTTGCCGATGCCGCAGGTTTAGCCTTATTCACCGTGATCGGTACACAGAAAGCTTTAGCTTATGGTGCGCCGGGTATGACTGCAGTGGTCATGGGCGTGATCACAGGTGTCGCTGGAGGTATTATCCGCGACCTATTGGCAAGCCGCGTGCCGATGGTATTACAAAAAGATATCTATGCGACAGCGTCAGTGCTGGGAGGCGTGGTATATACTGGTTCACTGGCGATTGGTATAACTGAAGGTTTGGCAATGTTACTCGCCATGACAGGGGTATTTACACTCCGAATGGCCGCAGTGCATTGGCATTTACGCTTACCGATGTTTGTTTTAAAACATCACCGTGAGTAATGCAGCAAGTTAATCGTTAAAAAGCCCGTTATGACAAAAATCATAACGGGCTTTTTTTTATAAACGCTCAATGATAAGCATTTACTTATAACGACTAGCTAGTCAATATTAAGCTAATGTAATACGAGCAAACTTGCGTTTACCAACTTGGTATACCGCGGTACCCGCTGTAGGAACAAGTCGAGTATCATCTATTTTTACGCTATCAATTTTAACCGCACCTTGCTTGATCATACGCATCGCTTCTGAAGTACCAGATACAAGACCCGCTTCTTTTAATAAATTCGCGATAGCCATTGCATCACTCACTGCAAAATCAAATTCCGGCATTTCATCTGGGATCGAATTTTTAGAAAAACGCTGAGTGAAATCATTATGTGCGCTTTCTGCAGCCGCTTCATCATGAAAACGGGCAATGATTTCTTTTGCTAATGAAATTTTAACATCACGTGGATTAACGGCGTCAGCCGCGATATCAGCTTTGAATTTTTCAATTTCAGCTAATGGACGGAATGATAATAATTCAAAGTAGTTCCACATCAACTCATCCGTGATCGACATGATCTTACCGAACATCTCGTTTGGCGCATCTGTTACACCAATATAGTTGTTCGATGATTTAGACATTTTCTTCACGCCGTCTAGACCAACAAGCAGTGGCATCATGATCACTGTTTGGGGTTTTTGACCTTCTGCTTTTTGTAATTCACGACCCATTAATAGGTTGAATTTTTGATCTGTACCGCCAAGTTCAACATCAGCTTTCAGTGCAACTGAATCATAACCTTGTAATAATGGGTACATAAATTCGTGGATCGCGATACCTTGACCAGACGCATAGCGTTTTTTGAAGTCATCGCGCTCTAGCATACGCGCAACAGTTTGCTGCGACGCTAAACGGATAATTCCCGCAGCACCTAATTCGTTTAACCACGTTGAGTTAAACTCAATGCGGGTTTTTGATTCATCTAAAATTTTGAATACTTGGTCGGTATATGTTTTCGCATTAACCAGTACATCTTCACGTGTTAATGGTGGACGTGTTGAGTTTTTTCCTGACGGATCACCGACAGTTGCAGTGAAATCACCAATCAAGAAGATAACTTCATGACCAAGGTCTTGGAATTGACGTAACTTGTTTAAGATAACAGTATGGCCCAAATGCAGGTCAGCACCGGTTGGATCAGCACCTAATTTAATTCTTAGCGGACGACCTTCTTTAAGTTTTGCTACTAGCTCTTCTTCAACTAGGATTTCTTCTGTACCACGTTTAATTTCGCGTAACGCATCATTGATTTGCGTCATAATGTTAAGCTCCACACTTATTACCTAAATATAATCACTCTATAGTACTGGATAGCGTTACAATTGAAAACCGTTGCCCACTGGCAATACCGTTAATTTAATTACAAATACTGTTTCCCGGCTACTTTTGCTGAGACATTGAAAACCAGAAGCACGGCGTTACAAATTTTTTTTGCACAGTCCTTAGTATTTGTTAGAATATGTGACTTATTTTAAATTTCCACAAGGCAGTGCTTTCTTATGTCATTCGGTAACCGTTTTAAGCAATTACCAAAGCAACACCGAACCTTCATTCTCGTTATTTTCGGTTTGATCATTACACTGCTGTTCCTGCCTGTATCCACCAGCGCACCACAATCTTCTGATGCTGGATCGTTCTACATTTATCAGATAGGCGATCGTTACAGTTTAAAATTACCGACGATAACCACAAGTGCAAATAAACCAGTTAAAACCCGACTCAACAGTAAAGAGATAATTGTTAAATCTGGCGATAACTTGTCATTAATCGGCAAACGCGGGCATTTATCAGCGAAAACCATTTATGAAATAGACCGACTAGCATCTGCCAAACGCTTACGCAACATTTATCCTGGACAAAAACTGACCATCACCACGAATGATGCAGGCCAATTTATGGGGCTTATCTATCCTTATAGCGCGACAGAGTCGTTGTATATCAATAAAACCAGCGATGGTTACGTTGCCAATACTGTAAAAAGTAAAATCGAAATACGCGAGCAATTTGCCCGTGCAGATATCACCAGTAATTTCTGGAATGCAGGTGTAAAAGCAAACATGCCAGCAAAACAAATTATGAACTTAGCTACCATATTTGGTTGGGATATTGATTTCGCCTTGGATATTCGCGCTGGCGATAGTTTTGCCGTCATTTATGAAGAACAATTTATTGATGGTGACTTTGTCTCTACCGGTAATATTTTAGCCGCCGAATTTATTAACCAAGGCGATAAGTTCCAAGCTGTGCGTAATAACGATGGCAGTTATTATACGCCGTCAGGACGCTCGATGCGTAAAGCCTTCTTACGGGCGCCAGTCAACTTTAAATATATCAGCTCTAGCTTTAATCGTAAGCGTCGCCATCCAGTGACAGGTAAAGTACGTGCCCATAATGGGATTGATTATGCGGCAAGAACCGGCACGCCGATTGTATCTGCGGGTGACGGCAAAGTGATTGCATCTGCTTATAATCGTTTTAACGGTAACTACGTCTTCATTAAACATAATACTAATATCGTCACTAAATACCTGCATATGAATAAGCGCACTGTAAAACAAGGCCAGCGCGTGAAACAGAACCAGAAAATTGGCACGGTTGGTGCTACAGGGCGGGTGACAGGTGCCCATTTACATTATGAATTCTTAGTGAATGGTAAACACAAAAATCCTAAAACGGTATCACTGCCAAAAGCCGATTCATTACGTGGTAATGAGAAAACCAAGTTTGTCGCTAAGGCAAAAGGCATCATAAAACAGTTAGAAAGCAACGCTAAATTATATGGTTCAATCGCACTATAAAGATACATCACTGAGCTTAAGGAGCTACAATGCGCGACAAACGTGAGTTATATATCGGCCTGATGTCTGGCACCAGCATTGACGGTATTGATGCGGCGTTAGTTGAGTTTAAGGACGGCAAGTGTCAGCTGATTGCCCAGCATTTACAGCCGATGCCTGCGACACTGACGGCACAGCTACATCAACTATGTCGTCCTAGTGATAATGAGATATCGGCGCTTGCGATCATAGAACAACCACTTGCTCAAGCCTTCGCACTGGCCTGTCAGCAATTACTGGCTAAAACGCCTTATACTGCCAGTGATGTTACCGCCATTGGTTCACACGGCCAAACCATACGCCATCACCCTGAGCATGGCTTTACCTTGCAAATCGGTGATGCCAATATCCTCGCTGCCTTAACCAATATTGATACAGTGGCTGATTTTAGACGTAAAGACATGGCACTTGGTGGTCAGGGAGCACCTTTGGTCCCCGCATTTCATCAAGCGGTATTTCAGCATCAGACCATCAACCGCGCTATTGTTAACATTGGCGGCTTGGCTAACATTACTTACTTACCCAGTCTGCAACAGACTAAGCCCATTATTGGTTATGATACCGGCCCAGGTAATACCTTATTAGATGCTTGGTTTAGCGCGAAGAATAACAATGACAGTCACTATGATGTGGATGGTCAATGGGCGAATTCAGGGGTTATTATTGAACCTTTACTCACGTCGCTATTGCAGCATGAATACTTTGCGTTGAATCCGCCGAAAAGCACAGGTAGAGAATTATTTAACTTAGCTTGGCTCGGCCAGTATCTAGCAATCGGCGCACGAGAATATACTGATGCGGACATACAACGCACCCTGACCCGTTTTACCGCCGTATCAATAACCAATGAAGTGACTAAATTGCTCCAAAGTGGTCGCGTTAATAAAAGTGGTGACATGAATAACAGTGGCGACGTGAATATAAACACTGAAGTGTATATTTGTGGTGGCGGCGCTGCCAATCCATTATTAATGGCGGATTTGGCGCAGCTGTTACCCAACAGCCCGGTAATGACAACCGCCGAGATTGGCATTGATCCTGATTGGGTTGAAGCAATTGCGTTTGCGTGGTTAGCAAAACAGCATATGCATAAGCAGCCTGGTAACTTACCTGCGGTGACCGGCGCCAGTCGCTTAGCCATTTTAGGTGCATTCTATCCGGCAGGTTAATATTATATTTAATGTAATGAGTATTAATGTAAATAGCCTGACGACTATTCAATACAAAAAAAAGATAAAAAAATAGAGCCCGATGGCTCTATTTTCATATGCAGATGTTGCTATACCAATGACATTAAATAATTGATCATCAATTTCTTGTCATTGGTACTACATTAGCAATTAAGCTTGCGTATCAATTGTTGGTGTTGTTGCAGCTTTTGAGATCATCACCATAGCTGGACGAATTAGACGACCATTTAGTTCATAACCTTTTTGCATCACAGAAATCACTGTATTTGGTTCAACGTCAGTACTTTCAATCATGCTCATTGCCTGATGTAACTCTGGGTTGAATTTTTCACCTTCAGGGTTAACAGATTTAACCCCAAACTTTTCTAATGCAGCTTCCAGTGATTTAGCCGTTAGCTCAATACCTTCGATCAGCGGTAGCAATGTTTCATTCGATTTATCAACATGTAGTAGACCACGTTCCATGTTATCAATAACAGGCAGCAGTTCATTAGCAAATTTTTCTAACGCGAATTTTTTTGCTTTATCCACATCAATCGCAGCACGGCGACGAATATTATCAGCGTCAGCTTTAGCACGTAATGCAACATCTTTAAATTCCGCTGCTGATGCCGTTGCTTTTTCAAGTTCAGCTTCTAATGCAGCGATACGTGCAACAGACTCATCAACTTCCACAGTCGCTTCTTCAACTGTCACTTCTTCAGCTGTAACACCTTCAACGACAGGCTGTACTTCAGCTTCTGTTACTGACTGCGCTTCAACTTGCTTTTCAGCCTGTACTTTTTGCTCTTCGCTGCTCATTACTTTCTCCGACATTCAATTCAGCATACTTTAATACAAGTACACTATATTACAATTAATGGGTTATACCGAAATATAATGGGGATCCTAACACGAGATTCAAGTCAAATTCATCTCTTGTTATTCTCTAACGCAAAATAGTGCCAAAAATAGAAGTTAAATGACTTACTAAGCGCCATATATATCGCGTTTATACTTTGAATCTTGAACTCGCTTGAGTATATACTAAACCTATACTTACTTAGTGGAATCAAGGCAATGAAGAGAGAGTTCAAAACTATCGGGTTAATCGGAAAGCCCAAGCATCCAGAAACAACCAAAACCCTTATTGCCCTACACAATTTTTTGACCAAACATCAATACAACGTGATAGTTGATAGTCGCGTATCTCAAGATCTTGGCATGGAAGGTGTCATATCTCGTCCACTGATGAATTTAGGTGAAGAAGCTGATCTGGCAGTGGTTGTCGGGGGCGACGGTAATATGCTGGGCGCTGGTCGGGTATTATCACGCTTTGATATCGCGGTAATCGGCGTTAACCGAGGTAATTTAGGCTTTTTAACCGATCTCGACCCCGAAGCTTTTGATGAACACTTATTAGGCGTACTCAAGGGCGAATACATTTCGGAAAAACGTATTTTATTAAATACCTCGATTTACCGCTACGGCATGTTAAAAGCCACCAACCTAGCATTTAATGAAACCATCTTACACCCGGGTAAGATCCCAGCAATGATTGAGTTTGAAGTGTATATCGATGATAGCTTTATGCTCAGTCAACGTGCCGATGGCCTACTCGTCTCAACGCCAACAGGTTCAACTGCTTACTCATTGTCTGCAGGTGGTCCCATTGTATCGCCAAATTTAGAAGCAATTTCCTTAATGGCGATGTTCCCCCATACACTATCTAGTCGCCCTATCGTAATAAGTGCAAATAGTACAGTGAGATTGGTTGTTTCGCTAAACAATGAAGAAAATATGATGGTCAGTTGTGATGGTCATGTCCACATAGGCGTATTGCCTGGAGATGAAATAATCATCAAACGTGATAAAAACCACCTGCATTTGATCCATCCAAAAAGCTATGATTACTTTAACGTTTTACGTGAAAAGTTAGGCTGGGGCAGTAAATTATTTTAGTCTGAGCGCAGCACTATAAAGGCTTAACTCGCCGTTAAGCCTTATCAACCCTCATCACAATATTCAGCCAATCTAGATCACAAATTAAAAATAAACCACGCAACTAAACGCAAAGTATTTACACTGACCAGCTCGCACATATATACTGTATATAAAACCAGGCTGATAAAATAAACAGGATACGTATGCTAACGCAACTCACTATTCATAATTTTGCTATCGTTAAATTTCTAGAACTTGAACTGAAATCGGGAATGACCACAGTCACGGGTGAAACAGGTGCCGGTAAATCCATTGCTATCGATGCATTGGGTCTTGCTTTAGGCTCTCGTGCTGATGCCAGTACCGTTCGTCCCGGTGAAAAGAAAGCAGAAATAAGCGCGATCTTTACCGTCGAAGCAAGTTCTCTCGCTTATAAATGGTTAGTCGAGCACGAATTAAATAATGAAGATGAATGTATCCTGCGACGTGTTATCACCGCAGAAGGTCGCTCTAAAGGTTATATCAATGGTATACCAGTGCCATTACAGCAGCTTAAATCCCTGTCGCAATTTTTGGTACAAGTACACGGCCAGCACGCACACCAAGCCTTGCTAAAGCCTGAAATACAATTAGCGATCCTGGATGGCTATGCCAGTCATCAAAAATTACAAACCAACGTACGTGATAGTTACCGCACTTGGCACAATTTATCTAATGAAGAAAAAAAACTACTACAAAATCAACAACAACGTGCGGCGAGACAGCAGTTATTACAATATCAAGTATCCGAACTTGACGAATTTGCCCTTGCTGACGGTGAGTACAGTCAGATAGAAGCAGAACACAAGCTGTTAGCAAACAGCACAGAGTTAGTACAAGAATGTATGAGCTGTGTCGATACCCTGTATGAAAACGAAGACAATGCTATCTGCAACATGTTGCAAGTCGTTACCCATCGTTTAGAAAATTTGCTCGACATGGATCCGAAATTAAAATCGATCACCGACACTTTACAAGATGCTGTGGTACTGGTTGAAGAAGCCGGTAACGAGCTACGCAGCTATACCGATAACCTTGACCGTGATCCGCAACAATTTGAATACTTAGATGAGCGTTTAGGTAAAGCCCTCGAACTCGCCCGTAAGCATCAAGTACCAGCAGACCATTTAGCAACACATCATCACATGTTAAAAGCAGAACTCGGCAATATCGCCGGTGATGATGAACGTATCGACAGCATTAAAATTGAATTACAAGCATCACAAGCCAAGTATCATCAACAAGCAGAAAAGCTATCGCTTAGCCGCCAAAAATACGCCAAACAGTTAAACAAACTGATCACCGCCAGTATGCATGAACTGAGCATGGAGAACGGTTGTTTTAAGATGGTCCTTGAAAGCAGTGAACATAAAACCCCTAACCCACAAGGTTTAGACAATATTGACTTCTTGGTATCAACCAACCCAGGACAGCCCTTACAAGCACTGGGTAAAGTCGCATCGGGTGGTGAACTATCACGTATCAGCTTAGCAATCCAAGTGATCACCGCACAAAAGATCTCAACCCCGACGTTAATTTTTGATGAAGTGGATGTGGGTATCTCGGGGAAAACAGCATCTATTGTCGGCAAGCTATTACGCCAATTAGGCGATAAAACCCAAGTCATGTGTGTCACCCATTTACCGCAAGTGGCATCAAAAGGACATCAGCAAATGTTTGTGAGTAAAACCACCGACGGCAAAACCACCGAAACCAGCATGAAAGCCTTAACGAAGGAAATGCGTATTGCAGAGTTAGCACGGTTACTCGGTGGCGATAAGATCACAGCATCAACCCTAAATAACGCTGCCGAAATGTTAGTTTAACCTCTCACAATCGCCATAACGCAGGGAACTAAAGCCTGCTTTTACCTTCTAATCAGCGTATCGTTAAGTAAGTCGGCGAAATACACCGATTTACTTCGCTCGCCAGCCGAGTTATTATTTACCTTTCTATATGGACTTAATTAGCAAAATACTTATGCGCTTAAAACACTTACTTATTGCAGGCTTGGCTATCTTTAGTTTATCAGGCTGCTCAATTCTAGAAAAAATGGTTTATAAAATTGATATCCCACAAGGTAACTATGTTGAAGATCGCCAAGTAGACAAATTACGTGTGGATATGACTAAAGAACAAGTAACGTTTGTACTTGGCAGCCCAATGTTAGTTGATTCGTTCGACCATGATATGTGGAATTATTTGTATCATTTCAAGACGGGCCGAGGCGAAGTAACAACGAAACAGCTGGTATTAACGTTTGCAGGTGATAACTTGAAAACTGTGGTTGGTGATTACCCACTAAATCCGAACTTTGCAACGCCGCTAGAAAGATAAAGCAAGATCGAGAGATCAATCTAATCGACAATGTTAGATAATAAAAATCACAACCTGCACTAGATTGTGATTTTTATTATGCCTATAGCATTACTTTATTTTTTGACCTGTCTTTTCATGCAGTCGCCCTTCTTCTTTGGCTTTCAGCGCTCGGCGTTTACGCATCTCTTTTGGATCGGCAATTAACGGTCGGTATATTTCAACCCGTTCACCGGCTTGCAGCACAGTATCAAGTTTGATTAAACGGCTGTAGATGCCTAATTTGTTCTTATTCAGTTCTATTTCCGGGTATTTAGCTAATATCCCCGATGCTTCAATCGCTTGCTGCGCAGTTGCACCTTGTTCTACACTTACCGTGAAGGTAATTTGTTCTTTCGGTAAGGCATAAATCACTTCAACATTAATTTTGGTCGACACCATAAACCTCTTTCGCACGCTCGGTAAAAGATTGCACCATGTTATTCACTAAGTCAGTGAAAATACGCCCAAACGCAACTTCCACTAATTTACTGCTAAATACAAAATCTAAATCCAAGGTTACTTTACATGCGGTTTCATCTAACGCTTTAAACGTCCAACCACCCGTCAATTTTTTAAACGGCCCATCAACTAGGTCCATTTTGACTTCTTGCCCGGGTATCAAGGTATTCTTGGTGGTGAATGTTTTGCTGATACCAGCTTTAGCAACAACAACAGCCGCTGTCATTTGATTATCATGTTCATCTAAAATGCGTGTACCAGTACAACCGGGTAAAAAATCTGGGTATGCATTAACATCGTTGACTAAATTAAACATTTGGTCAGCGCTATACATTAACAGTGCGCTGCGCGTTATCCGTGGCATACAAGTCCCTATATTGAAAACAACAATCAAAAAATTAAATCGCTTACTAATAGCTCAATATCTTTCCGCCAGTAGTAATAAGTAGGCAATTTTAGCATTTATCTGCATAAAATTCATTTGTTATTCCGCGCAAAGTAAGACTAGTACTAGGATAAAATTCGATTTTGTTATAAGATTTATAACATTAAATTCCGTCAATGATGGGTGCATAAAGATAAATTATGGCTAAGAAAAAACCAAAAAAAAGCGAAAACACCATCGCGAGAAATAAAACGGCTAGTTTCGAATATAAAATCGAAGATCGCTTAGAAGCAGGATTAGAACTCCAAGGTTGGGAAGTTAAATCATTACGCGCCGGTAAAGTAAACATTACCGAATGTTATGTGTTTATTAAAAACGGTGAAGCATTTATGTCTGGTGCGCAGATCATGCCACTTGATACTGCGTCAACCCATGTTGTTTGTAATCCAACTCGAATTCGTAAGCTGTTATTAAACAAGCGTGAATTAGAAGTGCTTGCAAGTAAAGTTGAACGCCAAGGTTATACGATTGTGGCAACATCTATGTACTGGAAACAGGCATGGGTTAAAGTCAACATTGGTCTTGCCAAAGGTAAAAAAGAGCACGATAAACGTTCAGATGTGAAAGATCGTGAATGGAAAATAGACAAAGAACGTATGATGAAGCACAAAGTGCGTTAATGTGTTGCAATTCTACACTAATGGCGTAGAATTTTAGTTCTGGGGTCGATTTAGGATTCGACGAGATTCACGAAACCCTAGGTGCATGTCGAGGGGCGGTTGGCCTCGTAAAAAGCCGCACTGTTATAGTTGCAAACGACTCTAACTACTCTCTAGCAGCTTAGGCTAGCTAGCCATCATTTAGAACCCTGCCTGAGGGTCTCTAATATTGTATGGTCATTAAATATCAGGATCGTGTGGACTCTTCGCTCGTAGAGAAAGCACTAAACACAATCGAGCACGCTTTTGTTCGGCCTGTCACTCGGCTTAATAAAAAGTTAAATTAATAGAGATGACTAAACATGTAGTACCGCGGATGTAGGTTTTTCGGACGGGGGTTCAACTCCCCCCGACTCCACCAATCTGTACTTAGAACGGCATTCTTCCTAAATGTCGCAGCCCATTGAATAGTTTGATTCAATGGGCTTTTCTTTATCCAAAATTCAACAAAAACAGGTAAAAGCTTGTTTTTTAAGCGTAAATCTATGGAGTGGTAATGAATAAAATAGTTTTAATGATAGTTCTTTGTCTGTCACTTCAAGGTTGCCTCACGACCCCGAATGACTCAAAAAGTGATGAACCCTCTATAATTGGTCAAAAAACTGAAGAAAAAAAACCAGACAAGAATGGTCTGCTTGCCATTACACAATTCATGGCTGTAATGACGCTGCTAAAAACCCAAACAGAGTAAGTCATTGCGAATACAACAAGTCTTTAATAAATAATAATACCTGTATGGGGTGAGCATGAGATATATACCATTAATCATATTTATCTGTCTGTTGAATCAAGGTTGTAGCACCAATTACAACCTGCCAATCAACCAACCGACAAGCACTATTCAAGCTTTAGCACCCGCAGCGATTGAAGATGCCACAGAAGTTCAACCAATTAGCGTTGATGACTTTGACGAGCCACAAATACATACAAGTGATGTGGTTGACGCAAAGGGCAATAAATTAGAAGAACCAAAAACAGAAGAACTAAGTGGTGAACTGAAAAACATGTCGGACGCCATCGACTTTATGCCGAAGCCGCGTTCTTATTGGATGTAGGTTATAACATGAAAAATATGACCATTACGTAAATCACGGCCAATTCGCAGTCACGATCCTTCTGTTTTGGAGGGATTACGTCAATTGAACATCCATTTCAATAGATTTCTAAACTAGTGACTAACGATAATATTTTAGCTGTTTTTTATTTTTTTTAACTCACCACAACAATTACATTTATAAATACTGCTATAAAACAGTTTTTGATACCATGTGCGACTTATTTTAGCCAGTCTCGCGTTTTTACAACATCTCATAATGTTTCCTCTATACCACAGATATCCAATGCACGATGAACGCTCGACTGAGCATCAATACTAAATTCGAACAGCTCATTCTTTATAAAATTATACAAATCGGCTAAAAGAATCATAATATTCAACCACTTAAACCACGCATTATACTTTATAGGTAGGCGTAAATATATAAATATATCAACTAGTGCAACATGAAATTAACCATAACTGATTAACGTTTATAAATAGGACAGATTCGGTCCTGAGCTTAAATGCTAGTAAAAATCGTTATTCGCTAATTTAAACATTTCACAAAGTGGTAGAACGCACAGTATTTGAATTACCCAAAGGGCAAATGAGCAATGTGTTACGCCATACGCTTGCGAGCTATTTTATGATGAATGGCGGGAATATTCTGGTGCTACAGGATGCAGTTAAGTTGAATTCGTTGGCAGTAACCTTCAGCGTACTTATTGGATGTATTACAACAGTACAGATAACAGTGGGATTTACCCTAGTACTTATATTTAACGATCAAAAAAATCCCGCTTACTGCAAATAAGCGGGATTTATATAAAGGATATATTACTTTATTCTACGGTAAAGACTAAGAAACCGACAGAAGTAGCGAACGCGAACTCTTGGTCACGCGCTGCTCAGTAGTAGATCGATTTCAATGAATCATTGCATTGAATGAGTCAGAATTAGAAAGAGTAACGCGCACCGACGATGAATTCATCTGCGTTGCTACTATTATAGTCAGCACCAGCAGTAGTATCGTTGTTAAGTGCAACTTTATAACCAGCATACGCTGCGATGTCACCAATATAACGACCATATTCAAATGCAACAAAGTTAACATCGCCAACGCTTGGCTCATCAGCACTTAAGTAGTTATATGAAACACTTACTGTATTTTCACCAAATCCATAAGATGCGAATGCATCAACGGCATCAAAGTCAGCATCAGCTAAAGTACCTTTTTGTACTAGGCCTGAAACTAAAATACCACCGTTAGTATAACGTGCACCGATCATGTATACATCTGATGATTCAGATGCGCCCACAGCAGTTTCAGTTGCGGCATAACCTGCACTTAATTCAACACTTGGAAGCAATTTATAAGCAACCATCAGGCCGCCGCCATTTTCAGTCTCTTTTAGATTAACTGAAGCATTAAATGTTAAATCGCCTTTTATCACACTATAAAGGATCGTATCTTCTGCTCTGTCACCACTCGCAGTAATGCCTTTGTTTGTCTCGCCGCTATAAACTTCAGCCACATCAGTGAAGTTAGTTAGATATGTAACAGCATTATCTTGAGTACCGTATGTTAATGTACCGTAAGCAGTCTCAACACCAACGTATCCGTAACGAATATTATTTTTAACTGTCGTATCCGATGAAGAGTCTTCTTGTGTTAATTCATACTCGAATTTACCAACAGCTGTTAAAGCATCATTAATTTCATGCTTACCTTGGCCATTTAAACGAACACGCGATTTATCATTAAAATCACTATCAGTAAGCGCAGCCCTTGCTTCAATACGTCCACCAAAAGAAAAATCGTCAGTGTTGATGTTTTCAGCAAGAACAGGCATAGATACGAGTGTAGCCAGTGTAAGAGATAATGCTTTATTTATTTTGTTCATGAACATTTCCATTTTTAGTGAAGCTGATAGCTAAATAATCTAAATCGCAGATTAAACCAAGATTTACGCTATATGTTATTATAAATATTAATAAAATATATAATAACAGTACATTCTCTTTACTCTAATTTACTTTGATTACAGCCAGTGTCTTAATTAATGCTGATAAGCTCGCCCTAACTGCTTTGCAACAATGGCTATTAACTTCCCGCGGCTAAATTTGAACTGCACATCGAATTCACCACCAACAGACGCATGCAAAATATAGTGATTACGTCCAATTCGTTTCGATGATTTCTCTTTATTGATCATTATCATCACCTCTGAATGTTGCATTTCAATACCACTAATCAATAACCCGCCACCACTAAGACGAAAGAAGTCCTCGGCTTTGGCGTAAGATAATGATGAAAAAGACTGTAATGCGATAAACAATAATCCGATATATTTTGATTGCATAAACTAATCCACAAGTTAATTATATTAAATCAATACATTATCATGTAGAAGCACAGGAGATTAATAAGTATTTCATATGAGCAACGTGTCTTGGACTCATTATGAGTAAGTTAACTTGGAAGAATAAATAAGTAGGCTTAATGCATAAAATGCACTTAAAAATAATGAAGGAGATAATGGGATTTGGTCAATTGAACATCCATTTCAATAGACCCTCTAAAATAATCAATAACAATATTTTAGCTATGTTTTATTTTTTTAAACTTGCCGCAGCTATTACATTTATAACTACTGCTATAAAACCATTTTTGAAACCATGTGCGATTTATTTTTATCATCTTTCCCGTTTTACAACATCTCATACATGACCTCATACTATTTAAATGTAGACACCGCCTTTAATGCGGTAATGACATCAATATACCAAATAGCATTGAACACATTTTTTCGTAAGCTTACGTGAGATATGTCGCAATGTTACATTTCGTTGCAAATTGATGATGCATCTTACCGTCTGCAAATGTGGAGCAATATATCGAATTTTAAAAATAATTCTTAAACGATATATTTTTTTAAATTAAGTGATGAATAGTTGTATTTTAAAGCACAATAAACCGAGGTGTCATTAAATACAGTGGTTTTGACTAGGGTGTGAAAAAGTTAACCAGAACTGATTAACTTTTATAATGAGGAGTGGACGATATTAAATGCTACGATAAAAAATAGTCGCTATCTACTAATTCAATGCTTTCACGCTATCGCGCTCCACTAAGGTCGGCTCTAATTCGATGATCTGGTTGCTTTCAGTCTTCGAGTTAATTTGTTCAAGTAACATGTCTACCGCCTTTTTGCCTAAACGGTGCTTAGGCTGGTGAATAGTGGTTAATGACGGGGTAATATATTTTGCCAATTTAATGTCATCATAACCGATAATAGACAGGTCTTCTGGTACTGAGATACCCTTTTTACTGGCGCTGTTGATCACGCTCATTGCCATCATGTCGTTACAGACAAATAAGGCGGATGGCAATGGGCCGTTAGCAACCATTTCAGCAAAGGCTTTTTCGCCACCTTCGCATTCAAAGTTACCCGCGGTCACCCACTTCGGATTAATATCTAAGCCCGCTTCTTCCATTGCTTGGGTAAAACCAGCAAAACGTTGTTGTGCGGTTAGCTTATCTAATGCACCGGTAATACAACCAATCTCGGTATGCCCTTTCGCAATTAAATGCTGTGTTGCCATATAACCACCGCGATGAGAATTATCTTTGATCTTATCACAAGGAAAATTGGTTGGGCCCCAATCCATCACCACTGTTGGTACCGGTTTGTGACGTTCAAATAGATTAAAGCCTTGGCTTTCAACTTCACTGCACATCAACATTAAGCCATCAACACGCTTTTGTAATAAGATATCAAGATTAGCATGCATACGGGCGACATCACCTTCGGTATTACATAGAATAAGGTTATAACCATGTTCATAACAACGACGTTCAACGCCTTTTAATACTTCAGCAAAAAACGGATTGGTTGAGGTTGTTACTAGCATACCAAAGGTTTTGGTACTCTGGACTTTAAGGCTACGTGCTAATGCCGACGGTGCGTAACGTAACTCGTCAACAGCCGCTTTTACGCGCGCAGACACATCGTCACTCACATAACGAGTTTTGTTTAATACATGACTCACCGTTGACGTTGATACACCGGCATGTTTTGCTACGTCTTTAATTGTTGCCATCAGCTAATCTTGTCCATCATCGTTTATTGTGAAAATAAGGCAGTGATTATATAAAGAGCTCTCCACTGCCTGTTGGCCGCGTTAACCTTGTAACGCTAAAAATTCATCCACTTCCGCTTTCGTTGGAATCGATGTTTGTGCACCGACACGTGTTACTGAAATGGCCGCGGCAGCATGGGCAAAACGGATAGCATCATCGAGTACTAATCCTGCTTGTAACCCTGCGAGTAAACCACCATTGAAGGTATCACCTGCAGCTGTCGTATCAACCGCGTCAACACGGAAACCTTTTACTTGCTTACCAGTGCCAGCCTGGCTGATCCATACGCCTTGGCTACCTAACGTGATCATCACCTCACTAATACCTTTAGCATGTAATGCATTAGCCGCTACTTGCGCTGACGCCATGTCAGTCACTTTAATGCCCGTTAATAATTCCGCTTCGGTTTCATTGGGGGTGATCAAATCAACAACAGCTAATAGTTCATCACTTAATGGCTGTGCAGGCGCTGGATTTAATACCACACGCGTACCCGCTTGATTCGCTATTTTAGCCGCTTGCGTAATCGTTGTAATCGGCGTTTCTAATTGCATTAACAGTGTATCAGCTTGTTCAATTAACTTGCTATGTGGTGCAAGGCGTTCAGGCGTTAAGCAGGCATTGGCTTCTGCCGAAATACAAATGCTGTTTTCACCGGTTGCCGCTACTTGGATCATCGCGATACCTGTTGGAGTATCTTGTTCCACCATCACGGCTTGGGTATTGATACCATCAAGATCAAACTCGGTGATCATACTAGCACCAAAACTGTCATCACCCACACAGGCAATAAACGCAATATCAGCACCTAAACGTGCAGCGGCAACGGCTTGATTAGCCCCTTTACCGCCTGGGATCACAGCATAACTATGCCCGAGTAAAGTTTCGCCTGGACGCGGAAAAGAAGCAACTTGTAAAACATGATCAGCGTTAACGCTACCTAACACAACTAATTTATTCATAAAGAAGCCTTAATACTTTGTAACTGGAGAGAATAAAACATGACTTAATGACACACTCTTAATAAAACGACATTGTCCACAGATGCGATTAAGTCATATTTTTCAATATTGAATTGATAGGAGCAAAGGGAATAACGGTTAACGCTATTCCCTTCCGAACATTATGACTTAGTAATAACTTGTAGTGGTACCGCGATGCTTTTCTCTACAGACAGACCTTTAAGTACTTTGTCAGCAGTTTCAACACCAAGTGCACCAATTAGCGCTGGTTGTTGTGCAATTGTAGCGCCTAAGATACCGCGATTAACTGCAGCAATACCGTCTTTAGTACCATCAAAGCCAACGATTAATACGTCTTTACCTGATGCTTGAACGGCACGTAATGCACCTAATGCCATTTCATCATTTTGCGCGAATACAGCTTGTACGTCTGGGTTAGCAGCAAGCATGTTTTCCATTACGTTAAGACCTTTAGTTCGATCAAAATCAGCGGGTTGACTCGCAAGCAGATTCATTTTATTGCTAGCAACAGCCTGCATGAAGCCTTGACCACGTTCACGTGCCGCAGATGTACCCGCAATGCCTTCTAGTTGGATAACTTTTGCATTAGCGCCAATGGTGTCACTAATATATTTGCCTGCCATTTCGCCACCAGCAACGTTATCAGACGCAATGTGGCTCACTACTTTACCGCGGCTCGCACCACGGTCTAATGTGATCACTGGAATATTAGCGCGGTTAGCCATACGGATAGCGTTCGATACAGCATCGGAATCGGTTGGGTTGATTAAGATTGCTTTTACACCACGAACTGTCAAATCTTCAATGTTCGCTAATTCTTTACTTGGATCGTTTTGTGAATCCAGCACAATTAGCTTATAACCTAAGGTTTTTGCTTTCGCTTCTGCACCTTCTTTCATGGTGACAAAGAAAGGGTTGTTTAACGTCGACACCACCATTGCAATCGTATCTTGCGCCATAACGGTTGCACTGAAAGATGCTGAAACGACAGCGGCAGAGATCAAGGTTGCTAATTTTTTCATTACATATACCTTCTTTTACGTTAATTCTGCTGCCTCAGATAGGGTATTGAGGTTCACAGGCTTTTTATTACGACTATTTATCGCTAGTTTTATTGTTGTTATTCTTCTCTTTCTTTATTTCTTTATTTCTTTTTCGTTTCAACTAATACTGCCAGTAAGATCACCACAGCTTTAGCAATCATTTGGAAGTATGAAGATACATCCAATAGATTTAATGCGTTGTTGAGGAAGCCGATAATTAATGCTCCGATCAGCGTGCCCATAATTCGACCTTTACCACCCGCAAGGCTGGTACCGCCGACGACGACTGCTGCAATCGCATCTAACTCATACCCCATACCCGCGGTTGGTTGCGCAGATGAGAGACGAGAGGTCACAATCAGGCCGGCTAGAGCAGCCAGTACACCACAGATTGCATAAACACCAATCTTCACTTTATCGACGTTAATACCCGATAAACGTGTCGCAGCTTCGTTACCACCAAGGGCATAAACATAACGACCAAAACGGGTATGATTAAGTAAGTACCATACCGAAGCAAAAACAATAACCATTAGCCAGACTGGTACTGGCACACCTAATAAATAACCCGTACCGATCCATGAGAAACTATCGGCAACATCCGTAAAACCAGTTGAGATTGGACGACCGTCGGTATATACCATAGTCACACCACGCAATAATGTCATGGTCACCAGCGTCGCAATAAAGGCTTGTACCTTACCTATGGCAATAATCATACCGCTCATTGCACCTAATGCAGCCCCCGCAAATAATGCCACAGGTACGGCTATCATCACTGACACTTCCATTGCGATTAAGGACGCAGCAAAGGCACCACATAGGGCTAATACCGAACCAACACCTAAATCAATACCACCGGTTAAGATCACTAAGGTCATGCCCACTGCAATGATCGCGCTCACCGATGTTTGACGTAATATGTTTAAAATATTGCCCATTGTGAAAAAGTGCGGATTTAAGAAAGACACCACCACAATCAGCAAAATTAAGGCAATTAATGATTTTTGTTCAAACAACCACTCTTTCGTGAAATATTTTCGGGTTAAAGTTTTCGTCATAACATCACCGGTCACATTGTTGTTCGAATGGTTATTGGAATTTTTATTAACTGTCTGGTTCTGGCTCATAGCCCTGCCTCATTGATTTTTTTGCCAACAGCACACGCCATCAGTTTTTCTTGGTTAGCATGTTCAGCCATAAACTCACCGCTGATACGGCCTTCGTGCATCACTAAAATGCGATCACTCATGCCCAGTACTTCTGGCATTTCTGATGACACTAGGATGATACTCATGCCTTCTGCTTTAAATTGATTGATTAACTGGTAGATTTCTTTTTTAGCACCAACATCAACACCGCGGGTGGGCTCATCTAAAATAAGGACTTTAGGGCGGGTCATTAAACCTTTGGCAATCGCCACTTTCTGCTGATTACCACCAGATAAGTTACCAATAATCTGATCGCGACTTGGGGTTTTAATATTAAACTGACGCATAAAATCTTCGACTGCGGTCGCTTCTTTCGCGTGATCTAATTGCACACCTTTAGACAGATAATCTAATGCGCACAAAGACATATTTTCTTTTACCGACAAACCAAGGACTAGCCCATCACCTTTACGATCTTCAGAAATATAGGCAATACCATTGGCCAAGCCGTCGCGTGGGGTTACTGGGCTAACAAGCTTACCGTCTAAGATCACATCACCTGATTCACGAGGTAATGCCCCATAAATAGCTTTCATTAATTCAGTACGGCCAGCGCCCATTAAGCCCGAGATACCTAATATTTCACCATGGTCTAATTTGAAACTGACATCATGCACACCCGGTGCCACAATATTTTCAACTTCCATGCAGGTCGTGCCATGCTTCGCATCAATACGTGGATAAATTTCATCTAAACGACGACCCACCATTTTCTCAATCAGGCCATCTTCATCGATGTCCGTCACCGCAATTTCGGCAATAAATTGGCCATCACGCAGTACGGTAATATCATCGCAGATCTCGAAGATCTCTTTTAAACGGTGCGAGATATAAACGATACCGCAACCATCATTGCGCAGTTCGTTAATCACTTTAAATAATGATTTAGTTTCACTTTCTGTCAATGCATCTGTTGGTTCATCCATCACAATCACTTGTGACTTAAATGACAGCGCTTTGGCAATTTCAACCATTTGCTGTTCACCTAAACTGAGCTCACCCAGTAACTGACGCGAACTGTGCTTTACATTTAAACGCTGTAGCAATACATCAGCATCACGATACATCTCAGCCCATTTAATACCGCCAAACGCATTGGTTTTTTCACGGCCTAAATAGATATTTTCAGCAATCGTTAACTCAGGGATCAAGTTTAGTTCTTGATGAATAATACTAATGCCCATCTCTTGCGAATGACGCGGACCATCAAAACTAACATCACTACCTTGATAGTTAATATTACCTTTGTCCATTTGATAGATACCCGTAAGTACCTTCATCAGCGTCGACTTACCGGCACCATTTTCGCCCAGTAATGCCATTACTTTACCTGGGTATACATTCAAACAAGCATTATCCAGTGCTTTCACACCAGGAAATGATTTTTCGATACCACTGAGTTTTAAAATTGCTTGCGTCATGTCAGTTCCTACTTTATTCCGCATAAATAGCTGCTATTACGTTTCGGTCAATCAATACCGTGTTGGCTTTAAAACAACTGAATTAAAACACCACGCCAGATTGGAAAATCACGTTGGCATAAGGTGTACATTCACCCGTGCGCACAACGGCTTTGCTCTGCTGCGTTCTTTGCTTAAAATCTTCATGGCTAATATAGGTGATTGCAATGGTTTTACTTGTTAGTTGTTCTTCATTGGCGATCACATCAAGTAAGGCGGTATGTAACTCAGGGCTAACCGAAGCAAACTCTTCCGCTAATACGATGCCTTCAATTTGCATCTCGCCAAGAATCGCTTTAACCGTGGCGATGAATGTCGGTACACCCGGAATAAGCGCAAGATCGATACGCTGCGTTGAATCTGGAACCGGTAAACCAGCATCACAAATGGTGATCTCGTTGGTATGGCCAAGTGTTGCAACTAAATAGGATAAGTCTGCGTTGATAAGTGCATTTTTCTTCATGGTTCACGCCTTACAAGGTGAAAATAACTAAATCTGAATCTTCAATATAATTCATGTTAACGCCATCGAAACGTTTGCGCAAACGTTTCGATGGCTTGAATATAGCTAAAAATAAGGATAATTCTAGTACTGAAGTATAAAAATGCGAGTTAGCTCTAAGAACGAGTGAAATTTCTTTCATTTGAAATGGGGAGGTTATTTTTACGAAGAAAAACGCTTATATCAAAAGTAATAGAGCTGGTTAAATGAAGAATAAAATAAAATAGCGTTAAAAAATTGTACGCTCTACTTTGACAATAAATGCTCAAATTTAAAGCACTGGCAGCAGTATTTATAAATCACAGTACAGTACAGTACAGTACAGTACATTATATTCCACTGAGTATTTTATTAGAATGCAGATTTTAATATCGCATTTACGACAGGCTTCATGGTTTTATTCTTACTTATACTGTAATTTAATCACTAAAATTATTAGTATTTATTAGAGTAAAACATGAAAGATCGTTACCAAGTAGCAATTTCCGCAGGTCTACTTGCTGCACTGTGGTGTGGTATAGCCGATACGTTTCATCTGGTTACATGGATAGGTTTTTTAGGTTGCAGCACTTATTTTGCACAGCCAAAATCCGGATTTCAAGGAGTATTAATGACTTGGTTCACGACGCTGTCAGGGGTGTTCTGGGCCTGGTTAGCTATCACCGGCAGTGGTTTTGTCGATACTCCATTACTAGGTTATCTGCTCACAGGCATTGTGACCAGCGCCATGTGCTTGCAAGCCAGCTATGCCAAACTGGCGTTTATCCCCGGTGCCTTCATCGGCTGTTGCATTACCTTTGCCATGGCTGGTGACGTGATACCTATTATACTGCCGCTGCTACTGGGTGCCCTACTAGGTTACGCGATGACACAGCTAACAGCCTGGTTTGTTAGTTTTAAAACCACCCCGCAGCACGCCTGAACGCGACCTTCCAGCAAGCTGCTTGCTCAATCTCCAAAACTATAATGAGAGCTAGATGATCCCTAGCTCTTTAGGTATACCCAAGTTACTTCAAGATGCTATATCAGAGACTAGCAGGGCAATCCGAATGAAGGCATCTTCGGCGTTATGAAGTCTTGATTTAGAATAACTAAATCCTCGACTTCATGCCTTGAATATACTCTTCTTTCGGTTTGCTGATTGTGCATCTTGAAGTAGCTTGGGTATATATCCAAACGCAAACCTAGAACTTATATATCGCAGCAAAATAATGGGAAAAACCGGTAGACTCTAACTCGAGTACACCAGCGCCATCTTTGACAGTATATACATCGTTATAAATCTTCATTCCATAACCAAGCGAGTAACGGTCTGAGTGCCAGTAAATTCCGTTAAACATCACCCCACCATGTGCCGTCGTTGGCACAAATACAGCATCATTGGCATCGGCACCAAACTGATAATCAACATAACCCTGATAAGCAATAAAACTGTTATCATCGAAAGTCACAAACGGTTTAAACCAGTTCATTGAAAACTGATAACCATTCCAGTCTTTGATATTCAGATCATATAAGCCATACAAGTTCATTCCGACCTTACCAAACCAAGGCACCATGACATCACTGCCTAAGCCCCAGAATGAATTATTTACATCACCACTAATTGAATTACCATCGCCATCAACCCCAGTAATGCCACCACCACCCCAATTAAATAACGTCGCGATATAAACTTCTTGCACAGGACCAAAAGACAGATCTTTCCCGGTCATGGCATCCAGTGAAAAACGCGGCGAAAGTTTCATGAATATCTTACTCGCCCCATCGGTTTTATCCGAGTCACTCGAATCTGAATTCGCTAAATTAAATACGTCAACATAACCATACAAATCGACAATGCCAGAGCGACCACCAAATTCCAGTTCTAAATAATCATGATCCAAATTATCTGCAATGCTTGGTTTTTCATTAATTGAATACATAATATTAAACTGCATCCATTTATAGTCATTCTTATGTAGTCCATCGCTATAATCAGCCGCAATTGCCGTACTTGATAAAGTGGCTAACGCAGCACTCGACAGTAATAATTTATAGATAGGATTCATCAATCAACCTCACAACCATTATGTTATGTATAGACGTTATCAATAAATGCAGTACTGCTAAATCTGATTTTATTGAGCTAAATGCAATTAACACATAATTATAGATCAAGTGATGAAAATGGCTCTAGAGGGGTTAAAAACCGATACGACAGAAAGAAGGTTACTGTTATATAACAGTGAAATAGGAAAACATAGAATTGATAATAAGGTGCGATTGAGAAGTTAATGAGAGAGTAGTACGAGGAAAGCTATAACTTGAAGGGAACGTGGAGCCACGCTAAACGTGACTCCACAAATTAGTCTAAGATTAGGTTCTTAGAATTTGTAAGATGCAGCGAAGTAATGTGCAAAGCCTGTAGATTTAAGACCTACGCTACCAGCTCCATCGTCAATAGTGTAAACGTCGTTATATGCTTTAAGGCCATAACCCACAGAGTAACGCTCTGAGTGCCAGTAGATACCATTAAACATAACACCACCACTACTTACTTTAGGTACACCTGCATTACCTTTATCAGTCGCGCCGAATTGGTAATCAATATAACCTTGGTAAGAAATAAAGCTACCATTGTCAAAGTTAACAAAAGGCTTGAACCAGTTCATCGAGAATTGGTAACCGTTCCAGTCTTTAGCATTCATATCGTATAAACCATAAAGATTCACACCTACTTTACCAAACCAAGGCACCATCACATCAGAACCTAGACCAACGAAAGCATTATTAGTTGTATCTGAGCTGCTGATGTCGCCACCACCCCAGTTAAATTGAGTAGCAACATAAACTTCTTGTACAGGACCGAAAGATAGATCTTTACCTGTCATACCATCAAGAGAGAAACGCGGAGCAAACTTCATGTAGATTTTGTCACCGCTATTTTTATCTGAGTTACTAGAGCGTGAGTTTGTAAGATTAAATACATCAACATAACCGTATAGATCAACAACCCCTGAACGGCCGCCAAATTCCATCTCTAAATAATCATGTTTCAGGTTATCTTCACCGCTTGGCTTTTCACCAACAGCATACATTAAGTTGAACTGTGACCATTTGTAATCATTCTTGTGGATATCATCAGAATAATCAGCCGCGAATGCGTTGCAAGAGATAGCAGCAAGCGTTGTTGCAGCTAATGCTGCATTTTTAATGTTTTTCATCATTACTTCCATTGTTATGGTGCACAGCTCTGTATGAGTCAGCGCTCTATTTATATTGTGCGGATTCTAACTAGAATTATTAAAAGTTCAATAAATCTGTCACAAACACAGCAGTAAATATTACAAAATGTGATCACAGGTCGAATTAACTGCATTATGAGCAACCATCAAACGATTTAACTGTACATGAGTGTTTTTAAAGTAAGTCATTGTTGATAAAAGATTTCTTAACATCTCTTTTATCCATTAAAAATCGACATCTAATTAAGCGTTTGATTTAAATGGTTTTCAGTGAACGTTTGATTTTAAAGCAGAACCAGCGGCCTATTCACTAGATGTACAAAAAACAACCAAAACAATAAAAATATATAATAATCAATAATTTACATTAACTTACAAAGTGCATGTCAGAGGTGAAATAAATTCAAGCTAACCTACCGACCAACCAAAACATAAAATTAATTATTCATATTAAAGATAAATAAGCAGTACCCCCAACAATTATAAAAATCATTTACCCCCATCTAAAAAGCGCCAGTTACACGTTTAAACACAAAAAACCAAAACAGCACATTATGCTAATACAAAATCCTTTGAACTCACTCTAAAAACACATAAATAAAGAGCATTGGAAAATGAAATCACACACCTGAATGTTGCGCTTGAGTTAACAGGAAGTTACAAGGGAAGTAGGCAGAAAAGCAGGTTAAACCAAATCTTGTACACAATACATTGTAATAAAAGACTTTAATCACAATAAAATGACACATTTCAATTTAACTTTGTGTACAAAATATTTGACGAATGTTTTATTTTTTTTAAATAAAATGATGAAGCAATCGCTCTAAATCACAGTTTTAGAATTTAACCTGCTACGAACTTGGCTATTTAAAACATTGATGTATAGTTGTTTCCCCTACATTAACCATCGACAACAGTCAGATTGATTGGAGTGTCGGTAATGGTAACGATTGTCGGCATTCGTGGCATCAGCAATGAAGCTACATAAACCTTATCTTCAATTTAATCTTGAAGGCTTGTATTTCTACAGTAATTAATATTTTTAGGCGTAAAACTATGACTTATAAAAACCTCGCTTTAACCACGTTAGCACTGGCAATTGCAACTGGTTGTTCCAGTTCAAATATTGACCAATTAGATAGTACAATTTCTAGCCATGATTGGATCCAAGATAAAGCATACAATCTGACCATTCTGCATACTAACGATAACCACGGTAACTTCTGGCAAAATAAATACGGTGAACGCGGTATGGCTGCGCGCGCTACATTAATCAATAACATCCGCGCCGAGGTAAAAGCCGAAGGCGGTTCGGTACTGCTGTTATCGGGTGGTGATATTAATACCGGAGTGCCTGAATCAGATCTACAAGATGCGGAACCCGATTTCATCGGCATGAATATGATTGGTTACGATGCGATGACATTAGGTAACCATGAATTCGATAATTCACTAGACGTATTAGCCAAACAAGAAGGTTGGGCAAACTTCCCCTTCATCTCTGCGAATATCTATAAAGATGGCAAGCGCATGTTCGACGCTTACAAAATCTTTAACAAAGACGGTATCAAGATTGCGGTTATCGGCCTAACGACTGAAGATACAGCCAAGATCGGTAATCCTGAATTTATCGGTGAATTAGAATTCCGCGATCCAAAAGTTGAAGCCAAAGCAATCATCGCTGAATTGAAAGCAACTGAAAATCCAGATGTGATCATTGCGGCAACGCATATGGGTCATTACCTTAACGGTGACAACGGCTCCAATGCACCGGGTGATGTGCAACTGGCTCGTTACTTAGATGAAGGCGATTTAGACATGATCGTGGGTGGCCACTCACAAGAACCAGTGTGTATGGAGGGTGCTGAATATGCGAAATTCAAACCCGGTCACGACTGTGCACCTGACGTGCAAAATGGTACTTATATCGTGCAAGCACATGAATGGGGGAAATACGTAGGCCGTGCTGATTACACCTTTATCAATGGTGAGTTTACACTGCAGTCATACAACCTTATTCCAGTTAACTTAAAGAAAAAAATCAAAGTTGATGGTAAGAGAAAACGCGTATTAATCCAAGATGAAATCGCCCAAGATCCGGCCGTATTCGCAAAACTAAAACCCTTCCAAGAAAAAGGCCAAGCAGCATTAAACATCAAGATTGGTCAGTCTGATGGTCTATTACAAGGTGACCGTAACGTTGTACGTAACAACCAAACCAACCTTGGTCGCTTGATCGCAACAGCGCATATGCAACGTGCAAAAGCAGACTTCGGTGTCATGAATTCAGGTGGGGTACGTGCGTCAATTGAAGCAGGCACAATCACTTATAAAGACGTACTAACCGTACAGCCATTTGGCAACATCGTGACTTATGTCGATATGTCAGGTGCTGAAGTGATGGATTACTTAAATGTAGTCGGCACGAAGACCAAAGATTCAGGTGCGTTCGCACAATTCGCCAATATCTCGATGACAGTTGCAAACGGCCAGGTATCTAATGTGGTCATTGCGGGTAACGCTATCGACCTAAAGAAAACCTATCGTTTCACTATTCCATCGTTTAATGCGGCGGGCGGTGACGGTTATCCAAAAATCACTACACACTCAGCGTTTGTCAACACTGGCTATGTAGATGCAGAAGTACTGAAAGAATACATCGAAGCAAACTCACCGATCAATGTCGCTGATTTTGCACCAAAAAATGAAATAACTTATCTGTAAGCTGCAATAAAACAACAATAAAAAAACAATAAAAAAACAATAAAAAAACAATAAAAATAATAGCCGCACAATAATGTGCGGCAAACCTTAAACGAGGTATAACAACAATGTTAAAGAAAACAGCTCTTGCCCTAGCAGTCTCTACATTATTTGTAGGCGCAGCAGCCCAAGCCGCAACCATCTATGATAACAACAATGGCGACACCCTTAAACTCTACGGCGAAGTCGGTGTTGGTGGCCATTTTGGTCCTAACTACGAATACGGCGAATTTTATCAATCTCCTATTGCTGACAATGAACAAGGTTACGGCAACGAATTGGAAAGAAGCTACATCGACGATAGCTTTGCCACTCTGGGTGTGAAAGGTAATTACCAAGAAGTTTACTATCGCCTTGAACTAGATTATGAACGTGAGAACTGGGTTGGAGGTTCAGGCGATATGGTACTGAGCATCGATAAGATGTTTGTCGGTTATAACATCACTGAAAACCATGCTATTGAAGTGGGTATCACCGATACCGCCTTTGACGATTATGATAAACATGGTGACTTAACATTTGATTCCACAGTAGAAACTGGTGAAGCCGGTGATCAGGCGAATACCATCAAGTATGAAGGTAAGATCTGGAACATTAAATTAGGTACTTCTTATTCATATCAAGCAGAATCATCATCAGGTGCACCGTTGGGTGATGTCGTTAATGGTTATATCGGTTACTTTGGTAACATCGTATCAGCGGTTGTAGGTGTTGAACAACGTGCAGGTTCGAACGGTGAATCTAAATACGGTGAGCAACAATTAGTTGGTTTTGGTATGCGTGTAAACGTAACCGACGCAATCACTCTGGGCGTTAATGGTTATATCGAAGATGAAGATAAAGCACAAGAATCAACAACAGTTATTAATAATTCATCAAATATTAATGATGACGTAAAAATATACAATGACTACCAAACTCTAAGAAATAAAGGTGCATTAGTATCTGCAAGTTACAAATTTACGCCTAAATGGGAATTAACTGGTTCTTATAACTACGAAGAATATGAAAAATGGGCAATCAAAAATATTGAATACGACACAACACCATACTCTTGGGGCGACGAACGTACTTGGAGCACTGTTGGTGTGAACTTCCGACCGTCAAGTTCCGTTATTTTTGCTATTGAAGGCAATTTCGGCGAAGCGGCACAAGATGCTTACGCTTACGCCCGTGTTTATTTCTAATATTCCTGTCGTTTAGATACGAGAAACAGTTAAACAAATTTAAGGTAATACCATGAAAAAGAAATTATTAGCACTCGCCATCGGCAGTGTATTATCCGCAGGCGCACAGGCGAGCATTAATGATATTATTATCAGCGAATATGTCGAAGGTACTAGTAACAATAAAGCCATTGAACTTACCAATACAGGTCCTGATAGTTATACCTTTCCAAGTAATATCGAACTGCAATATAGTTCGTTTAGCAACCAAGTTCGAGATGCGGCAGGAGCCAATGTATTAGAAGGCGTTACAATTGCAGCAGGAGCAACAGTTGTTATCTATAACGGTAGTGCAGACAGTACGTTAACAGATGCCATTACAGCAAGTGGCGTAACAGGTGTTAGAACGGCAAGCTTTGCTGAACAAGGTCACAATAGTTTAAATTTTAACGGAGATGATACCGTATCTCTTGTTGATACTACTGCCGGTACGGTTCTTGATGTTATTGGTGAAAACAGTGATTGGGGTGCCAATATCACTTATCGTCGTAGACTATTAGACGGTGACTTAACACCTGTTCAATCATCAACATTTGTGCAAACAGAGTGGGAAGGATTTGCGACAGATAGCTTTGATGACCTAGGAACAGCGACATATTCAGCATATCAAGCACCAATCAGTGCTGTAGCATTAGAAATGATACCTGCCGATGAAGGTTCATTTAAAGCAATGCTTGCACGCTATGTTGATGTAGAAGTCATCATTAGCGCTGATATTGACCCTAATGAAGCAGGTGATCAAGGTTTAGTGATCACGCGTAGTTTTGGATTTAACGTCAACGGCTACAGTAATAACATGAGCGCAGCCTACAAACGTGTAAATATTCAACCAAATCAGGAATTTACTGCAGGAAGTTCTTTCGCTGTAAATCAAGAAAATGAGAACAAAAATAACACGCTCATCATTGACAGCGCTTCATCAGTTGACGATGGTGAAATAGCTTATTACCCAACATTTCATACGGATGCCGCCAATAACGCTATCCGTATTAATGATAAAATTATAACGATACAAGGTAAAATCGTAGAAAGTGAATTTGGCTATAAACTCCTTGTAACAAAAGAAGTGGATAGTTCCAACTTCGACCGAACTGAGCGACCAGTAAACCCAACGCTTAGTACAACGGTAGAAGATGGACATTTTGCCATCAAAATTGCGACTCAAAATGTATTGAATTTATTCAACTCTCCATTTGGCGGAGCTGATAACTTGCATGGCGGAAATCGTGGTGCCAATACAGAGCTCGAATATTTACACCAAAAAGCCAAACTAGTAGAAGCTGTTTATGGCTTAGATGCTGATATTGTTGGCTTGATGGAAATAGAAAATAATGGTTTCTCAGATACCGGCACCATTGCTGAATTTGTAGATGCCATAAATGCTAAATATTACAATCCTAGACCTGAAGATAAAAATGATCCAGAGTCATATGTTAATAAGTATGTATTTATTGGCTTCGATTCAAATGATGATACCGTATTGGATGAACTAGATTCTATTGGTTCTGATGTTATCACATCCGGTATTATCTATCGTCCATCAAAAGTCAGTATCAAAAGTACTAAGATCATCCCTATGCCACAACAGCATGCGCCAGTAACTCGTGATGAGAATGGTAATGCAGTAATCGACCAAAAAGGTCTGGTATTAGAAAGTGGTGATAATTACCAACGAGATACAGTGACAGCAACGTTTGTAGTAAACCAAACTGGTAAAAAATTGACAGTTGCAGTAAATCATTTTAAATCTAAAGGTTCGACTTGCCACGAAGATTGGGCAGGTGTTGACTTCAGCGCAGATCAATTTAACAGCGCTGGCCAGTATACAAATGATGACGGTAACGATGATGCACCTGATTTAGATTTTCAGGGACAATGTGAGAATTTCCGTGTTGCCGCGGCAGTACAACTCGGTGACGAATTAGAGAAAATCGGTGGTGATCGTGTCGTAATTGGCGATATGAATTCATACGCAAAAGAAGATCCTATTTTAGTTCTGACTAAAAATACAACTAATAAAGTGATCAAAACAGCACGTGATACTTTCATCGGTAAGACACCTCAGTTTAGTAAGTCAGGTGACCCAGTCGTCGTTGAAAAAACGTATGGCTACATTAGTGCAGTAGGTAAAAAAGATGAGGAACGTGGAGAAGTTAGCTGGAGTTATGCATACGATGATTCAATTGGTTCTCTTGACCATATCTTAATTACACCGTCATTAGAGTCTCGCCTTATTGATGCAACAGACTGGCATATCAATGCAGCTGAATCCGTCTACTACGATTACAGCACTTATCGTCTAGATGAGACAAATGGCCTAGTATTTTCAAAAGGTGAAAATGGATCTACTAATTTTGTTGTAGACGATGCATATCGTTCATCAGATCACGATCCAGCCATTATGTCTATGTCATATAAATATGGCGAGGTAAGTGATGGTCAACTTCTCCACCTAGTTATTGAAAATGGTGCAGCCAATATTCCTTACAGTATCCCTGCCGCGACATCCGTAAAAGCGGGTGATACTGCAGAAATATCATTATCATCTGACGTTGATATGAGTGAGGTTTTACTTCCTACAGTCGCTATCACTGCAGATGGCCAATCATTAGCTCATATTGAAGTATATGGCATAAATGCAGGCACTTATAACGCGACAATGACATTGGTGCGAGATGGTAAATTGATGTCTGAGTTTACTCAATCAATAACAATTGAAGTGGCAAAAACTGATTCATTGACACCAAAGATTGTCATACCAGAAAGCGATAAGTCGGGCGGTTCATTCGGTATCTTCGGTATTTTATCACTATTAGGTTTAGGTTTCTTACGTCGTACTAAAGCGTAATAAATGGCTATCTAATTTAACGACAAGACAAGTAATCACTTATTACTGAGATCTAGGATATCAGTAATAAGTTATTTGATGTGATTGCTATTCGTCAATCGTTAACAATCCTCTTTAAGCTAAATTTATAGGTAACTAAATATGAATAACAAAACCAAAATAGCCATTGCGCTATTATCACTTACCTCGCTGGTTGCGTGTGATAGCAGTGATGAAACGGCAACAATTAGTAGTAACACAACTGTCGGAGTGACCGCGCCTGCTGGCGTCGATGTAGCTGTTAATGGTAGTTTTGAAAATTGGGAGGCTGATGGCACACCTACTGCTTGGCCAACCATTGATTCAGGAATAACCGTCACTCAAAATCAAAATATTGATTTTGTTAAAACAGATTTAAATTCTGCCATTGTTACGCTTACGAGTACTAGTAACCAAGATTTCCGTCAAAATTTAGATGTGGTCGGTGGTAAAACTTACACCATGACTATGTCTATTTATCATACAGAGGGCGGAATGAAAATACGCGCTTATATGGGGGGGAATTACGCGGATTATAACAATAATCGATCTGATCCTGCCTTAGTGAATCAGTGGCAAGATTATAGCTTTGAGTATGCAGCGACTGACACTAAGAATATCGAAATTGGTATGCGTTTTTATGATTATGGTTCTTTTGATGGTGAAGAAATTGTCTATATCGATAACCTAACCGTAATGGAAACGGGTGAAGATGTAGAGCCTGCACCTCTTCTACCACCACCTCGTATTGGTGATGATCCAGAAGCCCTAAAAGCATATTATCAGAGTGCTGAAGGCAAAACCGATTTTGAATTAAAAACGGCACTTTATAATATAATTAAAGGTCATACTAACAAAACTTATGGCGATTTATGGACTTTCATGTCTACTTACTCATTAGATACTTATTATGAAAATGATAATACTATCTTAGATATGTACACAGAGATCCCTTCTGCATCAGATAGTTTCAATTTCAGACCTGGTGCTACCGATGATGGTGGTAATCAATGCGGTAATTACTCAGCTGAAGGTGACTGTTATAACCGTGAACACTCTTTCCCAAAAAGCTGGTTTAACGATGCTTATCCTATGTATAGCGATGTTCATCATCTTTTTGCAACAGATGGCTTTGTAAATGGTAAACGTAGTAACTACCCGTATGGTGAAGTTGAAACCGCTACTTATACATCATCGAATGGCAGTAAATTAGGCTCACCAACGGCAGCAACAACAACGCTAGGCTTTACGGGCGATACCGTATTTGAACCGATTGATGAATTTAAAGGTGATTTAGCCAGAACTTATTTTTACATGGCAACGCGTTATGAAGAGACAATTGGCTCATGGGAAACTAACTCTACAAACTCAGATGCTGTATTAGATGGTAGTAAAGATGCAGTATTTGAACCTTGGGTAATTGCGATGTTAAAACGCTGGAACGAAAATGATCCAGTAAGCCCGAAAGAACAATATCGTAATGATGCAGCATTTCAATATCAAGGTAACCGTAATCCGTTTGTAGATCATCCTGAATATGTAAGCGAAATTTGGGGTAACTAATCGTTACTTTTACTCGAATAAATAAAAAAAGGCGAATAAACATCAGTTTATTCGCCTTTTTAATCACTTCACTTTATGACCGCATGTGATTGCGATTTAAAAAATTACATATTTATATTAATTGTAAACCATTTCACTTTTTGGCTCAAAATCAGCGACGTTAATCGGTGAGTTGGCTTCAATGTACTCTTTCAGTACTTCTGCATCTACATAACCAGTATTGACAAAGGCAGAGTGTGTAGTGATTTTTGGATAACCATCACCGCCCGCTGCATTGAACGATGGAATAGTGAAACGATAGGTTTTAGCTAGGTCGATATCTTTACCCGCAATGGCCACGTTAGACACTTGCCCGTTTGCAACAGTCATTGAGATCCCAGCGAATTGTGCGAATGCACCAGAGTCTTTCATCTTAGTGCCGACTACATTTAAATAATCCATCACTTCAGCACCTGTCATATCAACATAAGTGATGATATTGCCGAACGGTTGTACCGTTAATACATCTTTATAAGTGATGTCACCGGCATCGATTGACGCACGTACACCACCAGAATTCATGATACCGAAGTCTGCTTTTGCACGTTGCATGTGTGCTGTTGCGATCAAGCGACCAAGGTTTGTTTGGTTGTTACGTACAACGTTACGATCACCTTGTAATAGACCATCAGACTGACCAATCTTGATGTTTAATGCAACTTGGCCTTTTTCCTGAAACGGTTTTAACTTTGCGAATACAGCTGGATCTTGAGCGATCTCATCTTGAATAAGCACACGCACTTTTTTACCATCAACTTTAATTTTTTTCTTTAAGTTAACCGGTATAAGGTTATAAGCTTGCAGTGTGAACTCACCGTTTTTGAAGGTGTAATCAGCACGACCTACGTATTTACCCCATTCATGTGCTTGCACGATATAAGTACCATTTTGCACGTCAGGCGCACAGTCTTGACCAGGTTTGAATTTTGCGTATTCAGCGCCCTCCATACACACAGGCTCTTGTGAATGACCGCCCACGATCATGTCGAGATCGCCTTCGTTCAGGTAGCGTGCCAATTGCACATCACCCGGTGCATTGGAACCGTTGTCACCGTTAAGATAATGACCCATGTGCGTGGCTGCAATGATCACATCTGGATTTTCAGTTGCTTTTAATTCAGCGATTAATGCTTTGGCTTCCACTTTTGGATCGCGGAATTCTAATTCACCGATAAATTCAGGATTACCGATCTTGGCTGTATCTTCAGTCGTTAGGCCGATAACCGCAATTTTGATACCGTCTTTATTAAAGATCTTGTACGCGTCGAACATGCGCTTGCCATCTTTATAGATATTAGCAGAAATGAAGGGGAAGTTTGCCCAACCTTCTTGTTTGGCTAATACGTCGAGTGAATTATCGAATTCATGGTTACCTAATGTCATCGCATCGTAACCAATCATGTTCATACCGATGAAATCGGGTTCAGCATCTTGCAGATCTGATTCCGGTACACCAGTATTAATATCACCACCCGATAACAGCAGTACCGAACCGCCTTCGGCTTTAACCTCAGCGCGGATATTATTAATCAGCGTGGCACGTGCCGCCATACCGCGTTCACCGTATTTATTCTGCCAAAAATTACCGTGGTTATCATTTGTATGAAGAATGGTGAGATTATATTCTTTATCTTGTGTCCATTCGTGCTGAGGCTGTTGGTCAGCTGTAGCGCAACCAGTTGCAATGGCAATCGTTAAAGCAGAGAGCGCAATATTTTTAAGTTTCATAAGGTAGTCCGATTAATCAGGAATGTGAGAAAAATAAAACCTTTATTTAAAATAACAGGCTTTATGTTGGATAATACTATTAAATTTATAAGCTTAGAACCAGTAGTAAGCGTTAACGTAACCTAGCGCATAAAGTGCAGCCTAATACAGGGCATTATCGAGGGGGCATTCATAAATAAGCAAAAAAATACCTATCAACGCTTCGTTGACAGGTATTAGGTGTTATGACTATTTTATTTTGTACTTAGACCTTTATAGCAAAGACATTAAGCCACCAGCAAACAAGATACTGCATGTGTTTCATCACCAGCAAGCTGAGGTTTGGTCTCGGCACAACTTGCTTTCGCAACAGGGCAGCGGGTACGGAATACGCAGCCTGATGGTGGGTTTAACGGTGATGGTAAATCACCTTCCAGCATTTCAATTTTTTTCTGACGCTCAAGTATCGGATCAGGAATAGGCACGGCCGACATCAGTGCTTTGGTGTACGGATGCTTTGGCTCTGCAAACAAGGCTTTTGACTCACCCACTTCGACAGCATTACCAAGATACATCACCAATACCCGATCTGAAATGTGTTTCACAATCGATAAATCATGGGCGATAAAAATCAGGCTTAAACCCAGTTCTTTCTGCAGGGATTGTAATAAGTTCACCACCTGTGCTTGAATCGATACATCCAATGCCGACACCGGTTCATCACAGATAATCATTTTAGGTTTTAAAATAAGTGCACGGGCAATACCAATACGTTGACACTGACCACCCGAGAACTCATGCGGATAACGGTTGATCACGTTTGCCAATAAACCTACCTTGGTCATCATATCCTTCACCTGCTCTTTCACTTCCACTTTAGATAACTGTGGAAAGAAAGTGCGTAGCGGCTCGGCAATAATATCACCCACTGTCATACGTGGATTGAGTGACGCTAGCGGATCTTGGAAAATCATTTGAATTTCTTTACGCTTTTCACGCATTTCATTGTACGGTAACCGCGTTAAATCTTGACCTAACCAAACCACATTACCAGCGGCTGCTGGCACAAGCCCAATTAAGGCGCGGGCAAACGTCGATTTACCACAACCCGATTCCCCGACTATACCTAGCGTTTCACCTTCGTATAACTTGATACTGACACCGTCAACGGCTTTAAGCTTGCTCGGCTTCGCCCAAGGCCATAACGACTTCGACGGAATATCAAACTGCACCTTCAGGTCATTCACTTCTAATAGCAGTTTTCTGTCGGCGACTCTATTTGTCTTTGCCGCTTTTACAGCAACAGGTTCTTGCTTTACTACATCAGTCATTACCATGTCCCCTGGTCTGAGAAGCAGGCACGTAAACGATCGCCAGCAAACGGGATTAATTGCGGTTGTTCTTGTTTACAGTGTTCTTGTACACGATGACAACGATCTTGATATGCACAACCTTTTGGCAATGCTAACAAGTTAGGTGGATTACCCGGAATAGTCGGTAAAACATCATGCTCGGTATCTAAACGTGGTATAGATTTCAGCAGCCCTTCAGTATAAGGGTGGCTTGGAGTATAGAAGATGTCATTTACCTTGCCATACTCCATGGTACGGCCAGCATACATCACCAATACCTTGTCACAACTGCCCGCCACTACACCTAGATCATGGGTGATCATAATAATCGCAGTATTAAACTGGTCTTTTAATTCATTCAACAGCTGCATGATCTGTGCTTGAATGGTTACGTCTAATGCGGTTGTCGGTTCATCTGCAATCAGCAGTTTAGGACGACATAACAATGCCATTGCGATCATTACACGCTGACGCATACCACCCGAGAATTCATGGGGATACATATTAATGCGCACGCGAGCATCCGGGATTTTCACCGCTTCTAGCATAAATACCGATTCTTCAAAGGCCTCTTTGCGTGACATACCTTTATGATGCGTTAGTACTTCCATCATCTGTTCACTGACCTTCATGTAAGGGTTCAATGATGTCATCGGATCTTGGAAAATCATCGCAATCTGTTCTGCACGCACATGATTTAATTCTTTTTCTGGTAGATTTAAGATCTCACGACCTTCAAATTTAGCACTGCCAGAAATAATGCCATTCTTTGCTAATAGTCCCATGATAGCGAACACAGTTTGTGATTTACCGGAACCAGACTCACCCACAATACCCAGGGTTTCACCCGGTTCCAGTGAGAAATTCAAATCATTAACAGCAGTTACAGTGCCGTCTGGGGTGGTGAACTCGACTCTAAGGTCTTTTACATCTAATAAACTCATAATGCTTCCTTAATCTTATTCTTATCGGTCTTTTGGATCTAATGCGTCACGAAGACCATCACCCACATAGTTAAAGCAGAACAGTGTGACTACCATGAATAGCGCAGGAAAACCTAATTGCCAAATTGCTATTTCCATCGTTTGTGCACCTTCTTGCAATAACGCTCCCCAACTGGTCATAGGCTCTTGCACGCCTAAGCCGAGGAAGCTAAGAAAAGATTCAGTTAAAATCATACTTGGAATAAGTAGCGTTGAATAAACGGCAACGATACCTAATACGTTCGGTACGATATGGCGGGTAATAATGCCCCACTTGCTAACACCACAAACATGGGCAGCTTCGATGAACTCTTTACCGCGTAAACTTAGCGTTTGACCACGGACAATACGCGCCATGTCTAACCACGCAATCGCACCAATCGCCACAAAGATTAAGATAATGTCACGACCAAAGAAGGTCACTAACACAATGACCAAAAACATGAATGGAATAGCGTAAAGGATCTCAAGGATACGCATCATCACCCTGTCAGTTTTACCACCGATAAAGCCCGATGCAGCGCCGTACAATGTGCCGATAAGCACAGCAACGAATGCACCCATCACACCAACCATCATCGAAATACGACCACCGATAAAGGTACGTACTAATAAATCACGCCCTAAACTGTCAGTACCAAACCAATGTTCTGCCGAAGGAGCCTGATGCATCGCATACCAATCGGTATCATCAAACGCATATTGACTCAACATAGGGACGAAGATCACTGACAGTGTGATCAAAAATAAAATGAATAAACTGACCATCGCAGCTTTATTACGCATGAAACGAATACGCGCATCCTGCCATAAACTGCGGCCTTCAATTTCTAAATTTGTCGAGAAGTTGTTTAGTGCTTCTACTTTATCTGTTTTAGATAACATACCTAATCCCTTAGTAGCGAATTTTCGGATCAACATAAGCAAGTAGAATATCCACTACTGCATTGAATAAGATAAACAAGAATCCGATCAGGATCGTGACACCCATAACCAAGGAATAATCTCGGTTAAATGCCGCGTTAACAAATAGCTTACCAATACCCGGTAAACCAAAAATAGTTTCAATCACGACCGAACCAGTAATGATACCCACGAAAGCAGGTCCCATGTAGGAAACGACCGGCAGCATTGCAGGTTTCAATGCATGTTTCATGACAATATATGGAAAGCTCAGTCCTTTCGAACGCGCAGTACGAATAAAGTTACTGTTCAGGGTTTCAATCATGCTACCGCGAGTAATACGCGCGAAAGTAGCAACATATAACATCGACATACCCAACACAGGTAATACCATGTATTTAAACGAGCCATCTAACCAACCACCAGCAGGGAACCAACCAAGATCAATAGAAAAAAGATAAATAAGGCCAGGTGCGAGTACAAAGGAAGGCAGTACCACCCCGATCATTGCAGTTGACATAATACTGTAGTCTAACCACGTATTTTGATTTAAAGCCGCTATGGTGCCGACGAAGACGCCGAATACCAGTGCGAATACAAACGCGAAAGCACCAATTTTTGCTGATACCGGTAATGCCGAAGCAACCAGTTCATTAACGGTAAAATCTTTGTATTTAAAAGAAGGACCCAAGTCACCTTGAATAACGTTGGTAAGATAAGTGATGTATTGCTCAAACACGGGTTTATCAAGACCGTACTTAGCGTTAATATTTGCCATGACTTGTGGCGGCAGCGTTCTTTCACTTGAAAATGGACTACCAGGTGCGAAACGCATAAGGAAAAAAGAGACTGTGATCAATACCAGCATAGTGGGTATTGCTTCCAGAATTCGTTTTAAGATGAATTTAAGCATAATCTAACTCAATCTGTGACAATTTAAATATCAGAAAGGACTGCATGCGTTATTCCGCATGCAGTTTGGTATGGACAAACTATTACTTAGCGATGATGTACATATCTTTAGAGTAAAGTTTATCTTCAGCATTGTTTACTGCGTAGCCACCCAAGTATGGGCTTACTAAACGCGCTTTAACATACTGATAGATAGGCGCAATTGGCATATCTTTAGTGAGTAGCGCTTCTTGAGCATAATAAAGCTCTGTACGTTTTGCTTCAGACGTTGCTTTAACAGCTGCTTTTGTTAGCTTATCGTATTCAGCACTCTTATAGTGGATACCACCAGTAGTGTTACTGCCTTCCATTAATGACGTGAATGTAGACGCTTCATTATAATCACCACACCAACCAGCACGAGCGGCTTCAAAATCACCCTGTTTCTTGGTTTCTAGGTAGGTTTTCCACTCTTGGTTTTCGAGTGTTACCGATACACCTAAGTTTTTCTTCCACATCGACGCAATTGCTACCGCAATTTTCTTGTGGTTTTCTGACGTGTTATACAACAAGCTAAACTCTAGCGGGTTTGACTTGTTGTAACCCGCTTCAGCTAACAACACTTTAGCTTTGGCATTACGTTCTTTTTGCGACAGCTTGCCGTAAGCAGGTGTCTCAGGGTTGAAACCAGCAACGATTTCAGGGGTTAAGAAGTAAGCGGGTTTTTGACCTTGACCCAGAATTGCATTAGCAATAATGTTACGATCAATTGAGTATGAAATTGCTTTACGTACACGAACATCATCAAAAGGTGGTTTTTTAGTATTGAAGTTGTAGTAATAAGTACACAGATCACCTTTAATCGAAACTGATTCAGGGTATTCCTTTTTCAGGCGGCGGAAATGCTCATTCGGAATCTCATAAGTGAAATCAATCTCACCAGATAAGAAACGATTCATGTCTGCTACTTGGTTTTCGATTGGTAAGAAAGTCACTTTATTTAAAACTGTTTTTGCGTTATCCCAATATTGCTCATTACGAACGAGTACTAGACGTTCGTTGACGACCCATTTGTTAACGACAAATGCACCATTACCAACGAAGTTTTCTGGTTTAGTCCATTTATCACCGAACTTTTCAACTGTCGCCTTATGTACAGGCTTAACAGTTGTGTGACCCATCATCTTCACGAAATAAGGTACAGGGCTTTCTAGTGTTACTTCAAATGTGTAGGCATCGATGGCTTTAACACCTAAAGTAGATTTGTCTTTGTTACCGTTAATGATATCAGAAGCATTAATCATGGTAGTCATATCGAGATACCATGCATACGGTGAAGCCGTTGCAGGATCAACTGCACGTTGGAAGCTATATACAAAATCATCAGCCGTTACAGCATCGCCATTCGACCATTTCGCATCTTTGCGTAGGTAAAAAGTAAACACTTTATTATCTTTCGTTTCCCAACGTTCAGCAACACCCGGTACTGTATTACCATCTGCATCTTGATTGACAAGACCTTCAAGTAAATCACGGATTACGTGAGATTCAGGCACACCTTCGGTTTTTTGCGGATCTAAAGAGGCAACTTCGGTGCCGTTACCACGAACGAGCTCTTGGGTTTTAGCAAGCTTAACACCGGCTGGGACTTCAGCAGCAGTAGTAGTTAACGAAGTAGCGGCAAACACAAGACCTGCGCCTAATAATAATGATTGGGTGATTTTATTTTTTAACATGTACAACTCCAGTACGACAATTACATCCATGACCTTTAAATTTGTTTTATATTTCAATTTTTGTTGCATTAAAATACCGAGCATCTCTAAAGGAGTAGTATTCAAAGTAACAATTAATTCATTTAATTGCTATATATTCTAAACTATCATCAATCGACAACCGTTAAAACCTAGAATACGACAATACATAAGATTTAGTATCTAAATGTGACGCTAATGTACTTAATAACCCCCTATTGGAATATATGCTCAATAATTTGACAGTATTAATACTTATAGCTCAGCACTAACCTGCTGAATCAACGACTAAAGCAGATGTTAATGTGAGAGGATTCACGCTTTCGGTTTGTTTCGAAAACGAACCTAAACAACGGTTGACAGCGTCCAAAATGAACTTATATGCTCAACACACCAATCGAGACAACCTGTCCTATTGGTTTACTGAGGATAAAAAAATGAAATGGAACTTCAAAAAATTAGCACTTGCAACCGCTATCTCAAGCTCGATGTTAATGACGACACAAGCGAATGCAGGTTGGTTTGATAAACCTGAACCTACCTTTGCAAAAACCCAATATCCGATTGTGATGGTGGGTGGCGCATTTGCATTTGACAGTGCCATGGGCATTGATTATTGGTACGGCATTACCGATGCGCTACGCGAACAAGGCGCCGAGGTATATGTCACTAATCTGTCGAGTGCAGAACTTAACGAAGTACGTGGCGAAGAGTTGGTTTACGATATCGAGCAAATCTTAGCATTAACAGGAGCCGACAAGGTCAACCTTATCGCCCACAGTCAAGGTGCGCTGGCGTCACGTTTTGCAGCAAATGACGAACGCCTTACCGATCGCATTGCATCGGTATCAACCTCCCATGCAATGAATAAAGGCACGCACTTTTCTGAAGGGTTCAGAGATACCGTTGAAGAAGGCAGTACCATTGAAAAACTCGGTGTACCACTCATTAACTTTGTATTTAACACCCTAGAATTATTGTCTGCTAACGAAGATTCCGCTGACGGTGATTATGATAGTCCTGCACGTGGTAAGCAGGATTTATTACGCCTTGCCCAAGCGACCGATCGTGAGAAAGTAGCGCAATACGCAGCCGATTATACCGATATGGCGGTGATGCCGAGTCAGGACTGTATGACCATTAATAACGGTGAACAGGGCGAAGTAGACCCGGCATTCTATGGCCAGACGGAATCAAATGGCATTAAATTTTTCTCTTGGGGTGGTAACCAATACAGTACTAACTTCCTTGATCCGCTTGATTCAATGTTAGTGCCAATATTTGGACTGTTTGTACCTGAATACAAAGAAGAAGGTGGTTTTCAATGGGATGGTTTAGTACCCGTTTGTGGTCAAGCGATTGGTCAAGTCATCAAACTTGATTATAACGCTAACCATTTTGATGCCATTAATCAGTTAATGGGATTAGGCAGTTGGAAATTAAACATTCCAGCCATTTACACCAAACATGCCAATATGCTTGCCCAGCAAGGTTTGTAACGGCAATTTATCAACTGCAAAAGTCTTAACTGTAATCGATCTTAACTGCTACAGGTCGAAGCTTTAACAGTTAACACTGACTATTTATGTTCACAGGCCAAAGCTTAAATGAGCGCTGTATTGGTCTTTTATCAGGGTGATAGAATGCACAACATTAAAAAATCAGCGGCTATGATCAGCCTCTTTATTCTCAGTGCCAGCGGGATCTACCTGTCTGATAATAAAGAGGCTGGCGACAAATCATCAAGTAGTAAATCAACACGCCATATAACCGACAATATCACAGACAAACCCAGTGCCAGTAGTCGCGACCATATTATCGAACCCGAACAACAAGCAAGCTTCACATCATCAATTATATTACGCAAAAAAACCAATACGACAGTCACAGATATAGTGACTTTGGCTAACATTAACATGCCAAAATCACTGAATAATACTGATCCAAGTAGCTTGATCCACACTGATGGTGATAACCAGCTGCTCTTAAATCATGATATCAAAGTATTATTTGATTATTTTTTTAGTTCTGATGGTGACTTAAGCCCTGAAGAGCTGCTTATCAGCATGCAACAATATATTCACCAGGCTTACCCACAACCCGCGGCGCAGCAAGCGTTAGTGTTATTAGCTAAGTACGTAGATTATAAGCAACAAATGAGAGATTTTCATGCGCAGAACTCGGCACTGCAAGATTTACCCGAGCTGGATACCCTGAACTATAATGACAGTAATACTGATAGGAGTGATACCTTACAAACCGTTGAAACATTAATGCAAGATCGTCAGGACATGCGAGAAAAAATATTCTCGATAGCAGAAACGGATGCCATGTTTGGTCAGGAAATTAATTATGATCGATATATGCTAACAATAGCAAAACTCGATGCCGACTTATCACCGACAGAACGTCAACAACAAATAGCACAAACAGCCGAGCAGTACCTCACCGAAGCGCAGCGAAAAGCGCGTAAACAAACGTTTATATTGCAAAATTCACCGCCTAATTTTCGCATTGACGGTAATGGCGAATGCCAAGGAAATAACCAAGATTTCAGCACCCAGCAAGTGACCGCATTATGCGATTTAGCCCGAAAAAGGCTCGCGCGCAATGAAGCAAATAGCTGAGCCAGATGATTAAACGGGTTCGTCACGTAAACAAAAGGCTCACCACATGATGTTATCCATGTCGATGAGCCTTGTTATTATGACGTAAATGAAGTGATACCCAAACTACGTCAAGCTGCTATATCAGAGACTGGCTTGGGTATACGTAAACTAGTTATCAGCCACTACACTTATCGGTTCTGATAATTTCGCTTTACCCTGCATGATGCTGATTTCAACACGGCGGTTACGGCGTAATTCGTTTTCGTCATCGGTTAGCGGTTGGGTATCTGCCATGCCTTGTACAATCAAACGATTTTCAGTGAATTCTTTAACCTTCAACATCTCATGGGCAACTGAAACCGCACGCTGACTCGACAGGTCCCATTTCGAACGATAGAGTTCAGAGTGTAATTGCTCTTTACCCGTATGCCCAGCAATGGTAATAATCCCCGGTATCGTCGCTAATAGCTGTGCTACTTTTTGGATCACAGGACGGAAACGCGGTTGTAAAAATGCCGAGCCCGAAGGGAATGAGCCCTTTTCATTAATACGAATTATGATTTGCTGGCCCAAATTTTCCACCTCAACACCACCACTGTCGATTTCTTCTTTGAGCGCCTCAGCCAGTGCTTTGACTAATTCACTGGTATCTTCCGTGACTTCTATATTTTGTGTTGGGGTATTATCACGGGTAGAGGTTTCTGGTGATTTACCCCCATTACTGTCCTCGGCGAGTTTATTTTTGCCCCCCGCATTTTGATCTTCACCATCTTTAAAATCTAACTCAGCTTCGCTGTTATCAATCGTATGCTGCATTATCGTTTCAATCGGCGTTGGATCCGGGCGACCTGGACGAAATTCCTGGGCAATGACGGTGGTGCCTTTGGGAATGTTTTTTACTTCAATCTGATTTTGTACACCAAAAGCATGCTGCATCGAACCCGCGATTTGCTTAAATTTAACCACATCCATTTCTGAAAATGACAGCAGTAATACAAAAAAGCACATTAACAGGCTCATTAAATCGGCAAATGTTCCCATCCACGCGGGTAGCCCTGGGGGTGGGCAATCACATTCATCAGACATAGGTTATCTCTCTACTTATTTCAGCTGTCATCTGGACACTAACTAAACGTCAGTATCTGCCACTTCACGTTTTGATGAATTAAGGTAATTCTTTAATAAACTTTCGATGACTCTTGGATTTCGACCTTCTTGAATACCTAAAATTGCATCCATAATCAGGGTATTGTTCAGCATCTCTTCTTCAGAGCGTAATTTCAATTTACCCGCAATTGGGATCGCAATCATATTGGCAAAAACAGCGCCATATAACGTCGTTAACAAGGCAACCGCCATTGCCGGACCAATGGATTTTGGATCATCCATGTTTGATAGCATCGCCACTAAACCAATCAAGGTACCAATCATGCCCATTGCTGGCGCGACTTCACCAATCATACTAAATACGTGGATACCGGCTTTATGCCGTGCAGTGGTCAGCTTAATGTCTTTTTGTAAAGTCTGACTGACAACAGTGGCATCGTGGCCATCGACTAATAAATCGATGCCTTTTTGCATGAACTGATTTTTGACTTCCGCTTCTTCTAGGGCTAAAAAACCACCTTTACGCGCGGCATCCGCCATTTCTACTGCTTGTTCGATTAAATCTTCTGGTTTGTCGATTTTGAACATAAATGCTTTAACTGCAATTTTAGACGCCGCTAAAAATTGACCAAAATTAAAATGCATTAATACCACAAACAGTGAACCCACAAATACGATCAATATTGATTGCGTATCAATAAACGTACTTATATCGCCGCCCAACACCATTGCCATTAATACAAACGCAAACGAGCCAACTAATCCTATTAAAGTTGCTAAATCCACAACATTTCCCATCCCAAGCAAATTATCATCAAATGTCTAACGAGTGTATTCATCGATCTATATCGGCAAACACACAAAATCCTTAAGTAATCTTATCCTGCTTATTACTGCCATCGCACAGTTAAGCTGTATATACCTTATTAACTTGGGTATAATACCCGAGTATATTATCAGAGGGACACCCGATGGCGGTAAAAAAACCAGAAAATATGACGTTCGAGGCGTCAATTGCAGAATTAGAGACAATTGTGAACAGCTTAGAGCAAGGTGATTGCGAACTTGATAATGCGTTAAAGCAATTTGAACGCGGTATTAGCTTAACGCGTGCTAGCTCACAAAAACTGCAGCATGCTGAACAACAAGTAGCAATTTTACTCGCCAACGGTGATCAGCAAACGCTTACTCCCTTCAATTCTGACAGTAGTAATTAAATAGTGCAGCTTTCAAACTCGATTACCCGATACCAGGGTCGTATCAACGACTATTTGCAACAGCAAATAAACTTGTTACCAACACATGATACTCAACTTGCCGCAGCAATGGAATATGGTCTATTACAGGGCGGGAAACGTATTCGCCCAGTGATCGTTTATGCCGTTGGTGAGATGCTCGGTGTGAACCTTCGTGATCTTGATGGTCCAGCCGCCGCAATCGAATCAATTCATGCATACTCATTAATTCATGATGATTTACCGGCGATGGATGATGACGATTTACGCCGCGGTCAGCCAACTTGTCACATTAAATTTGATCATGCTACCGCTATCTTAGCCGGTGATGCCCTGCAGCCTTTTGCGTTTGAAATGCTACTCGATTGTGCGCTTGCGCCTGAAGCAGAAAAAAATCGTTTTGCCATGTTGAAATCGCTGACCCAAGCCAGTGGTTATAGCGGTATGTGTGGTGGTCAAGCAATGGATTTAGCCGCGACCGATAAACAGATCTCGCTGACCCAACTTGAAGCTATCCATAATAATAAAACCGGTGCATTAATCAATTGCGCAGCTAAACTGGGTTGCCTAGCATCACCCCATTGTTCGATTGAATTATTAGCGGCATTGGATAAATGGTCTAATGCCATTGGTTTAGCATTCCAAGTACAAGATGACATTCTCGATATAATCAGTGATACTGAAACGCTCGGTAAACCCCAAGGTTCAGATGTTGAATTAAATAAATCAACTTACCCTGCATTACTCGGTTTAGCTGGGGCACAAGAAAAAGCCCAAGCTCTGTATCAACAAGCGATATTCGCCTTAGAAACAATTCCGCATGATACGACCGTTCTCGCTTTATTTACGCAGTACATCATCGAGCGAAATAAGTAACAGATTCTAACAAAGTATAAAATTATAAAAATTATGAGCTTAGATATTTCGAATTACCCTACATTAGCATTGGCGGACATCCCTGAAGAGTTGCGTCAATTACCAGCAGATCGTCTCGATGACTTATGTGATGAACTGCGTAGTTATTTATTACACACGGTAGGTAAAAGTGGCGGTCACTTTGCTTCAGGTTTAGGCGTTGTTGAATTAACCGTTGCCCTGCATTATGTCTACAATACCCCATACGACAAATTGTTATGGGATGTGGGTCATCAAGCCTACCCGCACAAAATTTTAACCGGTCGTCGTGATCGTATGTCTACGATCCGCCAGAAAGGCGGTTTACACCCGTTCCCTTGGCGTGATGAAAGTGAATATGACCACCTTAATGTCGGTCACTCGTCAACCTCAATCAGCGCGGCACTTGGTCTTGCTGTTGCTGCCGACCAAGAAGATAAAAACCGTAAAACGGTCGCTATTATTGGTGATGGTGCGATCACGGGTGGCATGGCATTTGAAGCGTTAAACCATGCTGGCCATATCGACAAAGACGTACTGGTTATTTTAAATGATAACGATATGTCTATTTCAGCAAACGTTGGGGCGGTAAACAAACACTTAGCAAAATTATTGTCGGGTGTTGCTTACTCAAGTTTCCGTGAAAACGGTAAAAAAGTACTCTCAGGTATTCCGCCAATTAAGGAGCTTGCACGTCGCGCCGAAGAACATTTAAAAGGCATGGTCGTACCGAGCACATTATTTGAAGAGTTTGGTTTTAACTATATCGGTCCAATTGACGGCCATGATGTCAATGGTTTGGTGGAAACACTGCGTAATATGCGCAACCTTAAAGGTCCACAGTTCTTACATGTGATCACCAAAAAAGGCAAAGGTTATGCGCCTGCCGAGCAAGATCAGCTTGGCTATCACGCAGTACCTAAATTCAACCCAGCAGAAGATACATTGCCGGTAGCAGCCCCATCAAAGCCAACCTTTTCCAAGATATTTGGTAATTGGTTATGTGATGTAGCGGCAACCGATAAGAAACTTGCTGCAGTCACACCCGCAATGGGCGCAGGCTCGGGTATGATCAAGTTTTCTGAAACTTATCCAAAACAATATTTTGATGTAGCCATTGCTGAACAGCACTGTGTAACGTTCGCTGCAGGTCTGGCGATTGGTGGTCATAAACCTGTGGTTGCTATCTACTCGACGTTTTTACAACGTGGTTATGATCAGCTGATCCACGATGTGGCGATTCAGGACATTCCGGTATTATTTGCCATTGACCGTGCAGGTCTAGTGGGTGCAGATGGTCAAACTCACCAGGGTGCGTTTGATATTAGCTTTATGCGTTGTATTCCTAAAATGGTGATCATGACGCCAAGTGACGAAAATGAATGTCGTCAAATGCTGCATACAGGTTACCAGTATCATGGTCCTGCCGCAGTTCGCTACCCTCGTGGCAGCGGTACTGGTATTGACGTTGAGCAAGCATTTACTGAATTTGAAATTGGTAAAGGTATCGTTCGTCGTCAAGGTGAAAAAGTAGCAATCTTATGTTTCGGTACGCTAATGCATAACGCGATGCCAGCGGCTAAACGTTTAAATGCAACGGTTGTGGATATGCGCTTTGCGAAACCATTAGATGAAGCATTGTTAGCTGAGATGGCGAATAGCCATGATATCTTAGTCACTATCGAAGATGGTGCGATCATGGGCGGTGCCGGCTCTGGTGTGAACGAATACTTGATGGCGAATAAGTTGATGACACCTACATTAAACTTAGGTCTGCCAGATAAGTTTATTCACCAAGGTACTCAAGATGAGATCTACGCTGAATTAGGCTTAGACGATATTGGTATTGAAGCCAGCATTAAGGCGTTTATCGCGCTTTAATTCGCTTTGAAATAACGCACAAAATACCGATAAAGAAAAAGCCCTACTCGATGAAGTGACCCCGTTAAGTTGGACATTTTAGTTAGGCGGCTTGTAAGGCCTGGTTTCGATATTCTATCGGAGTCAGGCCTTTTAATTTGACCTTAATCCGTTTCGTATTGTAATACTCGATGTATTCGTCGAGCTTTTCTATTAATTCATCGGCATCTTTGAAGTTTTGCCTATGATACATTTCTGTTTTTAATAAGCCAAAAAAGTTTTCAGCTACTGCGTTATCTAAGCAGTTCCCTTTTCTGGACATACTTTGTGTGAGTCCATGAGCTAATAGCTGTTTTTGATACGCCCTATGGCGATATTGCCAACCTTGGTCACTATGCACTATTGGTTTTGAGTGCTCATCTAAATTATTAATAGCATCTTTCGGCATATCTGTAACTAATGGTAAACGGGCATCTTTAGCTATCTTGTAAGCGACTATTTCTTTGGTAAATAGATCTATAATTGGTGATAAATAAACTCTCTGATCCCTAACCTTAAATTCAGTTACATCGGTTGCCCACTTTTCATTTGGCTTAGTGGCATTAAAGTTTCGTTCAAGTACATTGGGCGCTGTTTTTCCCGCCCCGCCCTTATAAGAACTGTATTTTTTAGGTCTTACGGTCGATTTTAAATTTAATTGAGCCATCAGCCTTTGTACCGTCTTATGATTTATCGTAATACCTTGTCTTCTAAGTGTTAGATGAATCCGTCGGTAACCATAACGCCCTTTATGTTCATGGTAAATAAGCTTGATAAGTGCTAGCTCACGCTCATAAGTATTCGTTTTTTCACTTACTTTTACTTGATAATAAAATACACTTTTAGCCAACTGAATGACTTGAAGAAGGTGTTTTAAAGCATGATTATTTTTGAGAGCTAAAACTATTTCCGCCTTTTCTTTGTTTGCTGGCGCTTTGCCTGCTCTAGCTCTTCCAACTTTTTTAATACGGCATTCTCAGCTCGTAGATAAGCAAGTTCTTCTTTTAGTTCTTCTGTTGTCATTTCACTATCTGGCTTTACACGCGTGTTGGGTTGTTGCTTCATTGGAGACCTGCCTATTGAGGAACGTTCAAGTCCTCTGAAGCCTGACTCGTTATATGTTTTTAGCCATATAGAAAGTGAACCGGGAGAAGACAGATTTAATACGGCACTAGTGTGAGTGAGCGACCAGCTATTTGTCCACATTAATTTTAATGCTTGTAGCTTTGTTTTTGCACTACTGGCATGTGAATTTGGTAGGAATGCATTTGTTCCGTGAATTGCAAAGACTTGAGTCCAATATCGGATTTGCCGAGAGGATATCGATAGTTCATTTTCTAATGTATAAGATGATTTACCATCTAGACACTTTTTTGCAGTGATGAGTTTAAACTCACGACTATATTTGGACATAAAAAAGACCCTCAATAATTGGTTGTCCAACTATTGGGGGTCACTTCACGATTCACATCCAGTAGGGCTTTTTGCTTTTACATTTCGCCGAATTGATTAAAAACGCCCTACCCGCTGTAAACCCATCCCTGGGAGCTTGGGCTGGCATCCATGCCAGCAACAGTAGGCTTATTTTAATTAATCCGGCTTATACATTTATCTTTATATCGTTTATCCAAAATTAGAAGTTGTGTCTCTCTAATTAAAAGTTAAATACGCTGTTCTTCAACTGCATGGCAGGCAATTAACGATTTACCGTATTTAGTTAATATCGGTTGTTCCACATTACAACGTTCATTCGCAAACTGACAACGAGTATGGAATGCACAGCCTTTTGGCGGATCAAGAGGCGATGGTAATTCCCCCACCAGCTTGATGCGTTCACGACGATGCGCAGGGTTTAACTGCGGTGTACTTGATAACAAAGCTTGTGTATAAGGATGACGAGGATTGGCAAACAACTCTTCTTTGGTTGTGTGCTCAACAACACGGCCCAGATACATTACAATCACGTCATGAGCAATATGCTCAACCACTGATAAATCATGGGAAATAAACACATAGCTTAAGTTTAGCTCGTCTTGTAAGTCCATCATCAAGTTTAATACTTGCGCCTGTACCGATACATCCAATGCTGAAACGGGTTCATCTGCCACCACCACGCTTGGGTCTAACATCAAACCACGCGCAATGGCGATACGCTGACGTTGACCACCCGAAAACATATGCGGATAACGATCGTAATGCTCAGTCTTCAAGCCTACTTTAGCCATAATCGCTAACGATTTTTCTTTACGCTGCTGTTTGTTTAACTTGGTATTAATCTCTAAAGGTTCTTCTAAGATCTGCCCCACTTTTTTACGTGGATTGAGCGAACCATACGGGTTTTGAAATACAATTTGAATTTTTTGACGTAATACCTTAAACGTCGCTTTATCCATTTTTAGCAGATCTTGACCTTCGAAATCAATTTCACCATGGGTTGGGGTCTCGATCATGGTCAGCAAACGACCCAGCGTCGACTTACCACAACCCGACTCACCTACAATCGCCAATGTTTTACCAGCATCAAGTGTAAATGATACGCCATCGAGCGCTTTTACTGTCGCATCTGGTTTACGGAAACCTTGTGGTACTTGGTAGTGTTTTTTCAGATCCACCGCTTTTAATAATGGCTGTTTCTCTGCAGTATTTAAACTTACAACGTCACTCATGCTGCAGGTCTCCCTTCAATAGTTAACGGCGTATGACATTTAACCTGACCTAGCGGGCTTTCATAAGCACCAGGCTCTTCGCTGCGACACTTATCTGTTGCATAAGGACAACGTGGATTAAGCAAACAACCCACAGGACGGTCATAAACGCCAGGAACAACACCTGGTAACGTGGTAAGACGAGATTGACCTATTGCCGATTCTGGTGATGATGCGAGCAATGCTTGGGTATACGGATGCTTAGGATGCTTAAATACTTCCTCTGCAACCCCGGTTTCGACAATTTGACCTGCGTACATAACCACAACACGATCAGCCACTTCCGCAACTAAGGCCAAATCATGGGTGATCAGGATCAGACCCATGTTATTTTTCTTCTGCAGATCAATCAACAAATCAATAATTTGCGCTTGGATAGTAACGTCCAATGCGGTTGTTGGTTCATCGGCGATCAACAATTTTGGATCACAGGCCAGTGCCATCGCAATCATCACACGCTGGCTCATACCACCAGACAGTTGATGTGGATACACATTTACACGGCTTTCCGGCGCAGGGATCCCCACTAAATCAAGTAGTTCAATCGCACGTGCTTTCCGCTCTTTTTTACTGCCGCCTTGGTGTACTTGCAGTGCTTCCATGATCTGATAACCCACCGTGAAACACGGATTCAAACTGGTCATCGCGTCTTGAAAGATCATTGAGATATCAGCGCCCGTCAATTTACGACGTTGCTTTTCTGGCATCTTTAATAGGTCTTGTCCTTCATACAACAGACTATCTGCAGTTACTTTTCCCGGATGTTCAATCAAGCCCATGATCGACATAGAACTGACGGATTTTCCGGAACCAGACTCACCAACAATACCCAGTATTTCACCTTTATCAACACTATAACTAATATTATCAACCGCTCTGAAGCCGCTGAATGTGACTGATAAGTTTTTAATTTCTAACAGTGACATAAACCAACCTCTTACTGTTTCAATTTAGGATCAAGTGCATCACGCAAACCATCACCCATTAAGTTAAATGCTAATACGGTTAACAAGATAGTCACACCAGGGAAAGTAACAACCCACCATGCGCTTTGTACGTATTGGCGAGCATCCGCTAACATAGTGCCCCACTCCGGCGTTGGCGCTTGCGCACCTAAACCAAGGAAACCCAGTGCCGCCATATCAAGAATTGCGTTTGAAAAACCCAGTGTCGCTTGTACGATCAGCGGAGCTAAACAGTTTGGTAATACCGTATTAAACATAATGCGTATTGGACCCGCACCAGCAATGCGTGAAGCGATCACATAATCTTTATTCATTTCACTCATCGTCGAAGCACGTGTTAAACGCACATAGTGTGGAATCGACACCACCGCAATCGAAATCGATGCATTAACAATACTGGGTCCCATAATCGCCACAATCGCGATCGCTAATAATAGGCTTGGCATGGCTAACATGATATCAACCAGACGCATGATCACGGTTTCCACTCGGCCACGGTAGTAACCCGCAACCAGGCCTAATAAGATGCCGATACCCAGAGATAATGTGACTACTAACATACCCACAAACAGCGATAAACGCGCACCGTGGATCAAGCGCGATAAAATATCACGACCAACCGCATCGGTACCAAGCAGATAACCGCCAGTCCATGATGGTGGCTGTAATAGCGCATCACGGAACTGCTCAATTGGCGAATAAGGGGCAATAAAATCCGCAAACACCGCCACAAAAATCATGATTGCAATATAGACTAGGCCAACGACCGCACCTTTATTCGAACTAAAATATTTCCAAAACTCTTGTAATGGTGTTAACGGCTTCAGCTCTATCACTGGCGCGTTGTTTGAAACTTCACTCATAATCTATTCCTTGTATCCTGTACCCTTGTATCCGGTATTCTATTTCGCGTGACGAATACGTGGATTAACCACACCGTAGATAATGTCTACCAGTAAGTTAACTAAGATGATTAATGTGGCAATAATTAAAATACCCCCCTGTACGACGGGATAATCACGACGGCCAATCGATTCAATTAACCATTTACCAATACCCGGCCAGGCAAAAATAGTCTCGGTTAAGATCGCACCAGATAATAAGATACCCACTTGCAGACCAATCACAGTGATCACCGGAATTAAGGCATTACGCAGTGCATGGATAACAATCACACGCCACGGCGCTAGCCCTTTCGCACGTGCGGTACGGATATAATCTTCACCCAACACTTCTAACATTGAAGAACGCGTCATCCGGGCGATAACGGCTAAGGGAATGGTGCCTAATACAATCGAAGGTAAGATAAGGTGATGAATAGCAGAACCAAATGCGCCAACCTCATCAGATAGCAAGGAATCTATCAGCATAAAGCCTGTCACGTGATCAATCCACAGTGATACATCGATACGCCCCGAAACCGGCGTCCAGCCCAGATTTACCGAGAACACTAACATTAATAATAATGCCCACCAGAAGATCGGCATGGAGTAACCGGTTAATGACACCCCCATTACGGTGTGATCAAATACAGAACCACGTTTTACTGCGGCAATAATACCAGCGGGTAAGCCGATTATAATCGCGAACATTGCGGCTAAGAATGCCAGTTCAACCGTCGCCGGAAATAATTCAAAGAATTCTTCTACAACTGGTTTTTTGGTTACCAGAGAGTTACCTAGATCACCTTGTAGGATACCCCCTACATAAGAAAAATATTGCTTCCAGATGGGCTGGTCTAAACCAAGCTCGGCAGCTAACATGGCGTGACGCTCTGGCGAAATGCCGCGTTCACCCGCCATGATTTCGATCGGGTCACCGGGGATCATATGAATGAGCGTAAAGGTCAGTAAGGTAATACCGATAAATGTCGGGATCACAGTACTTAGTCGCTTTAAAATAAATTGGAACATAGAAAACTCTGCGGGTATTTAAAGGGTTATCGGTAAAGATAACGCGAGCCGTTAGGGTCTCGCGTTATCTTATTTTCGTTATTAAAACGAGATACTTTCTAAGCTAGCGCTATACTTACTGTTCTAAGCTAACGCTATACTTATTTTTCTAAGCTAACGCTATAGAAGTTGTGACCACCAAGTGGATCAATCACGTAACCTTTAACTTCTTTACGCACTGGTTCAAATACAACTGAGTGGGCAATGGTTGCCCACGGCGCTTGTTGTTTGAATATTACTTGTGCTTTTTCATACAAGTCAGTTCTTACCGCTTGGTCTGCTGTGGTTTTAGCTTCTTTAACAAGTTTGTCAAATTCAGCATTACACCACATAGAACGGTTAGCACCGCCAACCGCGTCACAACCCAGTAATACCGCTAGGAAGTTATCTGGATCACCATTATCACCAGTCCAACCCAGTAGAATAGTTTCATGCTCGCCTTGCGACGCACGTTTTAGGTACTCGCCCCATTCAAACGTCACAATTTTCGCTTTCACGCCAATTTTCGCCCAATCAGACTGCATGATCTCAGCCATACGACGTGCGTTCGGGTTATATGGACGTTGTACTGGCATCGCCCAAATATTGGTTTCAAAACCATCTGGGAAGCCCGCTTCAGCCAATAATGCTTTGGCTTTAACTAAATCAAATTCGTAATCTTTGATGTCGGTGTTATATGACCACATTGTTGGTGGAATCGGGTTGGTTGCCGCTTTACCCGAACCATTGAATACCGCGTCAATGATTGCAGGCTTGTTCACCGCCATGTTCAATGCTTGGCGTACACGTACATCATCAAATGGTTTTTTGTTGACGTTAAACGCAAGGTAACCAATGTTCAGGCCTTCTTGAGAAAGCAGGTTGATGTTTTCATCTTCTTCCATCATTTTACGATCTGATGGATTCGGGAATGCCATGATCTGACATTCGTTGTTTTGCAGTTTAGCAAAACGTACTGATGCATCTGGTGTAATAGAGAACACTAAACGATCGATAGCGGGCTTGCCATCCCAATAGTCCGCATTACCCGCATAACGAATAAGTGAATCTTTTTGATATTGCAGTAGTGCAAATGGACCAGTACCAGAAGGCATTACGTCAAGTTGCGCTGCCATGCCTTTTTCAAGGAATACTTTCGCTTGCTCAGCTGACATGATTGAAGCAAAGTCCATCGCTAAGTTAGCAAGAAAAGGGGCTTCAGGTCGATTAAGGACGAACTGTACTGTGTAATCATCTACTTTCTTAATTTCTTTGAGCAATGAGCCCATGCTCATAGCATTGTAGTACTCGTATGAGCCACCTGATATTTTATGGTAAGGGTTTTCGGTATTACCTTGGCGGTCGAATGAGAACACAACATCGTCAGCATTGAATGAACGCGTTGGGGTAAAGTCTTTCGTGGTATGGAATGGTACATCGTGACGAAGTTTGAACGTATAAACCAGACCATCTTCTGATACGTCCCAGCTTTCTGCTAGTGCAGGAATAACTTCGGTGGTACCTAACTTAAATTCAACCAAGCGGTTAAAAATCGTTTTTGATGATGCATCAAACGTGGTACCTGTGGTAAATAATGCCGGATTGAAACCTTCAGGGCTTGCTTCTGAACAATATACAAAAGAAACAGGTTTTGTTTTTGCTGCTGAAGATGATTCTTTCGCTACTTTATCGTCTGAACAACCACTTAAACCTAAGGTGATTATACTGGCAATAGATAGCGATAACGCGACTTTCCCTTTATTCATGCCTTACTCCATTATGCGATGTTGATAACGTTAACAGCAGATACTAGACCAGATCTGAGTTAACGCCATTTTTGCAGGTAGGTATAAATTACCCGCGAATTGTAATTTTCACAGAGAAATTACGTTCTTAGCGCAGTGATGTAAACCTCTGATAAAGGAATAAATAATGACAACAGGACGTAAAAACCTCGTCAAATAGTGGGATCAGCTAGTTTAATTATTTAAATCCACAGATTTAACAAGGGATTAAAGTTATGCTGCAAAGATAAAATATAGTTTAAGCATGACCAACTTATGGATATCCCTTATAATTCAATGGAATAATTGATAGCTAAAAGTAATAACCATAGAAAGCAGAGGTATACGAGGCAGGATAGATGACTGAATGTGATTTAAATCACGAATTTTGTAAAATTGGCTATATCGATGGTTAGCGGTTATAAATCAAACCCGTATAATTTAACGAATTAGAGTTATAACACAGTTAAATAAATCGTTATAGCACTCAAGGCTGGCGTTAATTAACGATTTAATAAAATATACAGTATTTTATAGGCCAAACAACTATTAGTCGTTTACGCCTTAAACTTCATAGCCACGAGACTAATCAATATTAACAAAAGCGTAAACTCAGCTAAAAACGCTTCAAAAAGACATTTTTACAGAATTAAGTACGCGAGCAACTGAACACCTAACAAAGCAAAGATACCAGCCAGTACATCATCAATCATGATACCAAAACCACCGTGGGTATTTTTATCTAACCAACCAATCGGGCCCGGCTTTACAATATCAAAAAATCGAAACAGTGCAAAACCAAGAATAACCCACATCCAACCTTGCGGCGCCGCAATCATAGTAATGCCATAACCGGCTATTTCATCCCAAACAATGGCACCGTGATCATGCACGCCCATGGCTTTACTGGCACTTGCGCAAATATATACCCCAATCACAGATGCTAACGCAACAATAGCAATGTATTGCCATAAACCTAACTCAAATACACTGGTCATGAGCAGATATAGCGGGATAGCCGCAAGCGTGCCCATCGTGCCAGGCGCTTTCGGTAACAAACCACTACCAAAACCAACGGCCGCTAGATGCACTGGATTAGCGTAGTTTAATTTTTGTAGTTCTGGCGATAAAAAATCTTTTTTCATTGGAAGTGGTCCCATCCTTGTAAAGCGAGCGTCGTTAATTGCTTCTCATTAAAATAGTTAATTTGTTGTTCTTGTTCCGATTGTCCAGCACTGACTATTTCACCAATATGCGTATAAGGTAAATCATGCTCAGCCATTACGTCTTCTAATTGTGCTTTATTCTCTGCTGACACGGTAAATAGTAATTCATAATCATCACCACCAGCAAGTGCATACTGTGGCCATAGCGCTTTACTTACATAAGTTTGCAAAGCCGTTGATAAAGGTAACGCAGAGAGTTCAATATTTGCCGATAGCGCAACACCACAAGCGCGGCTAGACGCCTTTAGTATATGCTTTAAATCTGACGCCAATCCATCAGAGAGGTCGATACAACTATTCGCAATACCAACCAAGGCTTGGCCGGTGCTGACTCTTGCAGTTGGACGTTGATGACGAGCAATTAAATAATCTTTGTCGTTCTTCGTTAATAATGCTTCATCGCTATTCTCTGGATGAAGGTCTGTACGGTTATTGGCATCAATTAATAGTTTTAATCCTGCATTAGCGTCACCAATCGTGCCACTGCAGTAAATTAAATCACCAGCTTTGGCACCGTGCCTTGGTAAGGCTTTACCTTGCTCAACAAAGCCTTGTAAGGTAAGCGTTAACGTCATATTACCTTTGGTGGTATCTCCACCGATAAGGCTGACACCATAACGATGTAATTGCTGATGTAAACTATCACTGAATGCGCTTAGCCATTCAGTATCAAAACTCGGTAAGGTTAATGCTAATGAGGCCCAAGCGGGTTGTCCGCCCATCGCCGCTATATCACTGATGTTCACGGCTACGAGCTTATGGGCGATATCCGTAGGGTTGGCATCGCTAAGAAAGTGAATACCACTGACCATGGTATCTGTGGTCACCACTAATTGCTTACCAGCAGGCACAGACAAGATCGCACAGTCATCACCGATCCCCGTTATGACATCGTCACGTGGAACCGATTTATTCGTAAAATATTGTCCAATTAAATCAAACTCGCCTGTCGCCATAGTACTGCTGTTTCCATTATTATATCCAAACTAGTCTCTGATATAGCATCGTGAAGTAACTTGGGCATAGGTTGCCATTAATCTTGCTATTGTACTTTTAATTAAGACCAAGTTGTATTTTTAATTAAGACCAAATTGTATTGTTAATTAATGCCTAAAGAGTGAATTTTAGGCATAAAAAAAGCCAGCAACCTGTGCTAGCTTTTTTGCATTGAAGAAAATAATTAAATTATTTTTTCAAACGTAATTGCAATTTACTTACAATCTTATCTAATACGCCGTTAACGAATTTGTGGCTGTCTTCAGCACCAAAGTCTTTCGCTAATTCGATAGATTCATTGATCACAACTTTATAAGGTACATCTTGACGCTTTAGTAGCTCAAATGTAGAAAGACGTAAAATTGCTTTCTCAACCAAGTCTAAATCATTCAAAGGACGAGATAGGAATGGACTCATTAACTCATCAAGTTCAGCTGAGTTTAAGCTTACGCCTAATACCAACTCACGGAAATAAGTCGCATCTGTGCCACTAAAATCTTGATCTGTTACAAATTGGTGTTCAATATTTGCAACAGTTTCTTGTGTCATTTGCCATTGATAAATTGCTTGTGTGGCAAACTGACGTGCCTTACTACGTTCCGAAGGTTTCATTTTTTCTCCAATAATACATCAACTTGATGCAAAACATTGACCATTTCAAGTGCACTTAGAGCAGCCTCCGACCCTTTATTACCAGCCTTGGTACCAGCACGCTCAATTGCTTGCTCAATTGTGTCAGTAGTTAACACACCAAATGCAACAGGAACATCATAGTCCATTGCAACTTGAGCAAGACCTTTATTACATTCGCCAGCTACGAATTCAAAATGTGGTGTACCACCACGAATTACCGTACCTAAAGCAATAATTGCATCAAACTGTTTTGTCGCAGCTACACGCTGAGTAACAAGCGGTAATTCTACAGCACCAGGAACACGCACAATCGTGATGTTGTCTTCGCTAACTTGACCAAAACGTTTTAGTGAATCGATAGCACCCGCTAACAAACTTTCATTGATGAAACTGTTAAAACGAGAGATTACAATTGCAATTTTTGCTTCTGGAGCAGGAACATTTCCTTCGATAACTTTCATGTGTACAAATCCTATATCACGGCGCGTAATTTTACGGCCAATTTTAATTATTATGAATCGGCTGACGAAAGGGCTCGGATTGTACCAAGCTTTCGCCAGCAAGCAAACTTATTCTACGACTATCGCTAAAACTTATTCCATGGCTATTTCTAAAATATATTCTAAGACCAGCCTAAAACTTATTTCGAGATATATTCGACAACTTCTAAGCCAAAGCCAGATAGTGAATGGTAACGTTTGTCTGAGCTTAATAGCTTCATCTTAGACACGCCCATATCCGCTAAAATTTGTGAACCGACACCAACACGGCGTGACGTACCCTGCCATTTAGCTTTTGGCTGGGTTTCGCCTTTATCTTCTTTGGCAAATTGTTTCACTTTTTCAATGATATCAAGGGAGTTTTCTTCATTGCCTAAGATAACCATGACGCCGCCATCTTGACTGATACGTGCCATTGCATCCGCTAATGACCATGAGATTTTGCTCGCTCGGTCGGTATGCAAAATATCGGTCATGGTATTTTGTACATGTACACGTACCAATGTTGGCTGCCCAGCAACAACTTCACCTTTGCGTAATGCATAGTGAACTTGATTATCAATGGTATCGCGGTAAGTCACTAAATCAAAATCACCGTATTCTGTCGGTAATTTACATTCAGCGACACGCTCGATGGTGGTTTCATTGCTATTACGGTATTCAATTAAATCAGCCACTGTGCCTAATTTGAGACCGTGTTTTTCAGCAAAGATTTCTAGATCTGGGCGACGCGCCATTTCACCGTCATCTTTTAATATCTCAACAATCACACCAGCTGGTTCACAACCGGCTAGACGTGCAAGATCGCAACCTGCTTCAGTATGACCAGCGCGTGTTAATACGCCGCCGTCTTGTGCTGCAAGTGGGAAAATATGCCCAGGCATGACGATATCAGCAGGTTTTGCATCACCTGCAACGGCAGATAAAATTGTCACCGCACGGTCGGTTGCAGAAATACCAGTGGTCACGCCTTCAGCCGCTTCAATCGAAACAGTGAAGTTAGTTGAAAATTGCGCCGTATTGTCTTGAACCATCAAAGGCAGTTGCAGTTTCGCTACACGGTCTTTGGTTAATGTCAGACAAATTAAACCACGACCGTGTGTCGCCATAAAGTTAATCGCTTCTGGCGTGACTTTGTCAGCCGCCATGATCAGATCGCCTTCATTCTCGCGATCTTCATCATCCATCAAGATAACCATTTTACCTAGGCGGATGTCTTCAATAATATCTTCAATACGACTTAGTGCCATGCTCATAGCCCTTTTATAACAATTAAAAACTGATCGTTAATAGATGTTTTACTTTAAAAATCCATTACTCGCAAGAAAATCCATGGTGATGCCCTGTTCCGGTGTGCTTGATTCAGCGGCTTTATCACCTAGCATAATGCGTTCTAAATAACGGGCAATCACATCTACTTCTAAGTTAACTTTACGACCGACTACATAACTTTCTATCGTTGTTTCTAATGCAGTATGCGGTACGATCGTCAATTTGAATTTAGCGCCGTCAATTTCATTGATCGTTAAACTAATACCATCAATGGTAATTGAGCCTTTTTCGGCGATATAACGGGCTAATTCGTTCGGTGCTTGTAACCAATACTCAGTCGCACGACCAAGTTTACTGATCTTAACAATCTCGGCAACGCCATCCACGTGGCCACTGACTAAGTGACCACCGAGACGCGTGCTTAGGGTTAACGCTTTTTCTAAGTTAACCTTATCACCAATACGGTAATGCGCAAAACCAGATCGCTTGATCGTTTCTAATGACACATCAGCGCGGTAACCATTGCCGAGTAGTTCAACAACCGTCAGGCATACACCATTGGTCGCGATACTGTCACCAAGTTTCACGTCACTTAAATCAAGATCACCACTATCAACAGTGATGCTCACATCAGCCCCTTTGGGGGTTAAACCAGTGAGCGTGCCCACGGTTTCAATAATTCCTGTAAACATTAGTATTCCGGTTTTGCTGTAATGCGAAGATCGTCACCAATCTGCGTGATATCGGTAAAGCTAAATGTAGGCACTTGCGCCATTTCAGTTAGCTCGCTTAATACTGCTAGTCCTCTGGCACTATCACCCATCAGCTTAGGTGCCAGATAAATAATTATCTCATCCACCAGCTTATTTTCAAGTAACGCACCAGCAAGTGTTGCGCCCGCTTCAACCCACAGGTCATTAATATTCTGCTGGGCTAGCGTTGTCATTAACTGGTTTAGATCTATGTTATGGTGACTATCTTGCTCAATTTCAATTCGTGATACCGATTCATTCACCAATAACTGTTCTGTAGACGAATTCTTAGTCGCGACATTAACTGTATTTTTAACGCCATTAACTAATAGTATCTGACCGGGCTGCGCAAATAGCTTTAATTCTTTAGCTGACGGTTCAAGGTGCGCATCCAAGCGGCGATGATTATCCAGAACGACACGTATAGGCTGACGTACTTGTGACTGCTCTGCTTGAATTAATGACTTCTCTGCATAATCTAACGGATAATCGGCTTGGCTTGTGCCTAACTCACTATAACGGACATTGAGTGACGCATCGTCCATGATAACCGTACTGGCGGTGGATAAAATTGCACTGGCTTGAGCACGGTATACTTGTACATCAGAACGAGCTGCAGAACCGGTGATCCATTTGCTCTCACCGTTTTTCAATGCTGTACGCCCGTCTAAGCTTGCTGCCATTTTTAGACGTACAAAAGGACGTTGTTCGCGCATTCGTAAGATAAAGCCTGGATTCAAGGCATGGGATTGCGCCGATAACAGCCCCACACGTACTTTAATACCCGCGGCAATTAATATTGCAATGCCCTTACCTGCCACTTGCGGATTCGGATCGACCATGGCAATGACGACTTCATGAACGTTAGCATTAACCAAGGCTGCTGCGCAAGGCGGTGTACGACCATAGTGGCTACATGGTTCGAGTGTCACATAACAAGTGGCACCTTGGGCATCATCACCCGCGGAATTTAAAGCATGGACTTCAGCATGAGCCTCACCCGCACGTAAATGAAAACCTTCACCAATGACTTTATCTGCTTTAACGAGCACACAGCCAACATTTGGATTCGGAGCCGTGGTAAAACGGCCTTTTTGTGCAAGTGCGATCGCACGTTGCATATGTAAATGGTCAGTATCATTGAACTGACTAATTGAAACTATTTCTTCCAATAGCAGGTCTAACTCAGCACGTGATTTGTTTGGCATAATCAATGAGGACTCAGATAACGGATTATTTGTCGAGTTTGGCGATTTCTTCATTAAATTCTTTTACATCTTCAAAAGAACGATAAACAGAAGCGAACCGTACATAAGCCACTTTATCGAGCTTTTTCAATACGTCCATCACCAGTTCACCCACAAAACTTGATTCGATTTCACGCTCACCAGTGGCTCTTAAACTCGATTTGATCTGATTAATACCAAGTTCAATCTGCTCTGCGGCAACCGGACGTTTTTCTAACGCACGATAAATACCACTAACCAGTTTATCTTCGTTAAAAGGTTCACGTGTATCATCCGTTTTAATGATGCGTGGCATCACTAACTCGGCAGTTTCAAAGGTAGTATAACGTTCATGACATTTCGCACACTCACGGCGGCGACGCACCTGATGGCCTTCAGCCACAAGACGAGAGTCGATAACTTTAGTTTCAGTCGCTGAACAAAATGGACAGAACATAAACAATCCTATTGAATAATATTATTCTGAGTCTATCGTTAAACAGCAGGCGGGTACAGAAAAGTGCAGGTAATTTCGTGGAATTAATAAATAAGTTAACAAATTGTTGAATAATCAGTCGGTTTCCAACCTCTACTTTAATGAGATAAAAACCGACCTAAATTTACTTCACGCTTACTCAGCGTTACGGTTCACATCACTTACAAACTGACTTGAAGCAGAAATACCTTGCCGATCAAGTTGGTTGGTTCCCGCACCCAATAGTGGTAAACGCGCCTTGTGATTATAGCTTAATCTACTTAGCATTAACGCCGAGTTAACTTGTTTTACTGATGGCGTTTTTACTTTGTTTGATTGACTACGGCTGCTAATTTCATTTTCAATCGCTTTAATCTGATCAGCACCCTGTATTAATTCTTTATTTTTCACTGTCGTGGTACGACGACGCTTAGCATTAATATCAGTGTTCGATTTAACTAATTCAGCAACTGAAGTGGTACCGGTCCCACTATTATCCGTTGCTAAATGTGCTCGGAAGAGCTTTTTATTTATTTCGGCTAAGAATTTATTCTGAACTTGCTCAGGTGTCGCTTTGAACTTGTTGTCAGCAGAGCGTTGACTCGCAAGGATCACAGGTTCAGCAATAACAAGTGTTTCATTGTTACGATTTAATTTCTTTTTAATACCGGCGAGGAAAGCGTTGTGGGGTTTTGATTGTGCCTTACGCGACACCTTCGCTATCGTGCGAGATGCAACGACTGGCTTTAGCGCTTCAGGTTTTAGCTCTCTAGGTTTAAATACGGCAGCTTGTTCAATCAATGGCGTATCAACGACAACCATAGCCGCAGTCACTGTGATTGATTCAACAGGTTCAAAAATATAAGTCGAGGCTGATTGCGGTCTCTTTGCAGGTTGGATTACTTCCACACTTTGCTTACGCTTTAACTTGTTTTGGATACCCGCTAAGAATTTATTTGTCATTTTACGCGGTTGCTTTATTTCCACATTTGCAATGGTATTTAACGCTTGGGGAGATGTTGACGCTAACTGCGTAGGCAAGATAGGTTGAGCTACGTCATTGCTTTTAGTATCGACATTGCCGTAAACACGCCTGTGGATCCCAGCCATAAAGCTATTTTTAGCTAATGTTTGTTTCACTTTGTTATTTGCTTCAGCAATATTAGCCGCTGCTACAAGCGCTTGCTGTACTTTAAACGCTTCGTGTTTAGCAACACGTAATGCATGCTGCTCAGCTTGCTGACGGGCGAGTTGTTGTTCAATTAACACCAAATGAGGATCACGACGCGTGAGAACCTTGTCAATTTGACGCTCAACGTTGGCATTTGCAACGATATCATCAAGACCATCCAGTAAATTATTTACTTTTTTAGCTGGAGATAAATTGTTTACGACATCATTCATATCAGCGTGTTTACGACTAGCTCGACTTTGCGCCGCATTTTTTTCCACGATTTGACGTGGGAACTGACTATAATGCATCGCACCATCGGCATCGCGCCAACTATATACTTTAGCAAATGTCGAAAAGCTCACCGAGCCACATATTAACGCTAATAATAAACGTTTATAATTACCTTTTGAATTCAGCATCATCCCTTATACCTCACCCTATCCATTGCTTGAACTTGAGCATTCCTTCCCAAGTATTTATTTATTCATTGTCCTAACCGCTAAACAGAACGACATGTTACGATTATGTTAACACCTGTGCGCTGAATTTAAAACTACCGGATTATATTTACCGCCCACCGACGTCACAATTAAGATTTAAATAATGCTGAAACGTTATGAACAGTTAAATATCAATGTATTGAATATGCGATTAGCATCAGAATAACGATTAGTTAGTTCGGCATTCTTACCATATTTACCACAATGTTCCTTTGCCATATCAACCACTTCTATCGTTTCAAACTGACCAAGTTGATATTCATAAGAAGCACCATTTTCAGTTTTAGTTAATACGTCAACTGAACTACAACCACTTACTACAACAGCAAATACTACAATGCACATCCTTTTACCTAGTTGCTGAGGTATAGCTTTTAATACATTTATCAGTAGCAATTTATTCATCATATTTCCCATCCTTGGTCTATGAAACTAGATTAACAGCAGTACATGAAACTAACAGCTGATCATATGATCCTGAGGCAATAAAAAAGCATGGAAATAGCATGATTTGGGGTATGAGGTGGTATTAGGCATGGTAAATACGTTGATTTTTAGGCACAAAAAAACCGTAAATGACCAACTTAAAACTTTAATTAAAGCTCAGTCGCATTTACGGTTAATACATGAATCAAAGTTCATAGACCTTGAGGTCTACACATTTAATTACTTGTATACAGGATAGTCAGCACATAGTGCTTGTACGTTAGCACGTACAGTAGCAGCTACTTCTTCATTACCGATGTTATCTAATACGTCACACATCCAACCTGCAAGTGCAGCAGCTTTATCAGCTGGGATACCACGGCGAGCAAGTGCTGGTGTACCGATACGTAGACCAGATGTAACAAATGGTGAACGCGGATCGTTAGGTACAGAGTTTTTGTTTACGGTGATATGTGCATTACCCAGTGCCGCATCTGCGTCTTTACCTGAGTATTCTTTGCCAATCAGATCAACTAAGAACAGGTGATTTTCAGTACCGTTTGATACGATTTTGAAACCACGTTCTTGTAATACTGCAACCATGCTTTTCGCACAATCGAGTACATTTTGTTGGTAAACCGCAAATTCTGGTTCCATCGCTTCTTTAAATGCAACCGCTTTAGCAGCGATAACGTGCATTAAAGGACCACCTTGACCACCAGGGAAGATTGCTGAGTTTAATTTTTTCTCAATCGCTTCGTCTGCTTGCGCAAGGATAAGGCCACCACGTGGACCACCTAATGTTTTATGCGTCGTTGTAGTTACAACGTGTGCATGTTTTATTGGGTTTGGATATAGACCAACAGCAACTAAACCTGCAACGTGTGCCATATCAACGAATAGGTAAGCACCTACTTTATCAGCGATTTCACGGAATTTAGCCCAATCAACAACACCAGAGTATGCAGAGAAACCAGCAACAATCATTTTTGGTTGATGTTCAATTGCTAACGCTTCAACTTCAGCGTAATCAAGTTCACCCGTTTCAGGGTTGATTCCGTACTGAACTGAATTGTAGATTTTACCCGAGAAGCTTACGCTTGCACCGTGTGTTAAGTGACCACCATGAGCAAGGCTCATGCCTAGTACAGTATCACCTGGTTTAACTAATGCCATATAAACAGCAGCATTTGCTTGTGAACCAGAGTGTGGTTGTACATTCGCGTAATCAGCACCAAACAATTGCTTAGCACGTTCGATTGCTAAAGTCTCAGCAATATCAACATACTCACAACCGCCATAGTAGCGTTTGCCTGGGTAGCCTTCGGCATACTTGTTAGTAAGCTGAGAGCCTTGAGCTTCCATTACGCGTGGGCTTGTATAGTTCTCTGAAGCAATTAGCTCGATATGATCTTCCTGACGAGTTACTTCTTGTGTCATTGCTGCCCATAATTCTGCATCATAGTCAGCTATATTCATATCACGTGTAAACATCCGTTTTCTCCTGATTGAGATAATACAAGTTGGTCCGTTAAGTTAACATCTAGTTAGCAATCTTAACATCTAGTTAGTAAGTTTAACATTTTACTAGTAAACCTAAAATTTAGCTAGCAACGCCAAACAGGAGCACATTGTAACGTGAATGTTGCCGACTTCCTACTAGAATGCCTTGAGAAAATTTCAATTTTGTGTGAAAACACTGCATTTTAAATTAACTTTGATCAAAACTGACTCCTCGGTTAATTTAATTCGCTATAATGCGCCACAATTACAGCATTTACACTAGCCCCTCACCCTTTGGAGAACACAATGGATGAACTAACTCAATTATGTCAAACCCGCTCAGAGATCTACTGGTGGCTTTCAACAACATTAGCAACAGAGTTATCTGATGAACAGCTGGGTAAATACCAGTCCGCTGAGATCCAAGCTTTCTTACAAGGGTTAGCCGCAACACCAGCGTTAACAGCGCCAGTTGAGAAGTTGATCAGTTCATTAGCCGCTGCAAACCTACGTAACGATGCGCGTTTAGAATTATGCGCTGATTATGCCCAAGTATTCTTAGGTAACAGTAAATCATCAGCGCCCCCGTATGAGTCAGTATTCACCAGTGAAAATGGTCACTTGATGCAAGAATCATATCAGCAGATGACCGCGTTGTTAGATGAGCACAACATCAATATCAATGACAAATACAGCGAGCCAGCTGATCACATAGCTATCCAGTTAGACTTCATGGGTAACTTGATCTTAAAAACATTAGATTCTGAATCAGAAGAGGCGATCCGCGCTAACTTTGCACTACAGCACGACTTCTTACAAACGCACTTACTTAACTGGTTAGGTGATTTTGAAATGAAAGTAAAAGCCTGTGATAAATTTGGCTTTTATGCGGCGGTAGTAGCACTGCTATTAGCATTCGCGCAATTAGATTCGGATTGGTTAGAAACAGAGTTAGATTAAGAACAAGAGCGACCCCACCCTAGCCCTCCCCTTAAGAAAAGGGAGGGAACAAGAGCAGTGCGGATCTTGCTTTTTCTCCTCCCCTTAACTTTAGGGGGAGGTTGGGAGGGGGTTATTTCAAACCACGAATAAATTCTTGTAGATCAGCGCCTACTTCAGGGTGACGCAAGCCATACTCAATGAAAGCTTTCATGTAACCTAACTTTGAACCACAGTCGTGTAACTTACCACTAATGTGGAAAGCTTCTACTGTTTCTAATTTCATCAGATCATCAATAGCATCCGTTAACTGAATTTCATCACCCGCGCCAGGTGCTGTACGTGCTAGCAAGTCCCAAATTGCGGCAGGTAAAACATAACGGCCAGCAACAGCAAGATTTGATGGCGCTTTATCTTGTGCAGGTTTTTCAATAACAGCCGTCATAGGTGTAGATTCACCAGCGCTAAGTTCAACACCACCACAATCAGCAACACCATAACCCGACACTAAATTCATTGGCACAGGTTCAACCATGATCTGACTAAAACCGGTTTCATCAAAGCGGCGCATCATGCTGGCTAAGTTTTCAGTTTTTAGATCTGCACTGACTTCATCCATCAATACATCAGGTAATACTACCGCAAACGGTTCATCACCAATAATTGGTTTTGCGCACAATACTGCATGCCCTAATCCTTTAGCGACACCTTGGCGAATATGCATGATCGTTACACCTTTTGGTGCAATTGCCTGTACTTCCGCTAACAACTGACGTTTAACACGTTTTTCTAACGTAGATTCTAATTCAAACGAGGTATCAAAATGGTTCTCAATGGCATTTTTAGAGGCATGAGTAACAAGTACGATCTCGGTGATACCTGCAGCTGCACATTCATTAACGATATATTGAATAAGTGGCTTATCAGCCACTGGTAACATCTCTTTCGGGATCGCTTTGGTTGCAGGCAACATACGTGTACCGAGACCAGCTACTGGAATTACCGCTTTAGTTATCTTCAAGATTTTATCCTTTTATTCTTTGCGTTTTACAATTTACGATTTACGATTTATACGCTATAAAAGTCACGGTACCAGTCAACAAAGGCTTTCACGCCTTCTTTCACTTTTACTTTCGATGTGTAACCTGTAACTGCAAACAAATCTTGGGTATCAGCATAGGTTGCATAAACATCTCCCGGCTGCATTGGCATAAAGTTTTTCTTGGCTTTAATGCCTAACGAGTCTTCTAATGCTTCAATGTAATCCATTAATTTAACCGGGCTACCATGACCTATATTGTAAACTCGATAAGGCGCGCTACTGGTTGCTGGGCTGCCTGTTTCAACTTTCCATTCAGTATCTGGTGTTGGTATTACATCTTGAATTTGCAATACCCCAGCAACGATATCATCGATATAGGTAAAGTCGCGTAACATGTCACCGTTGTTATAAACATCAATGGTTTCACCAGCAATGATCGCCTTAGTAAACTTAAACAGCGCCATATCCGGACGACCCCAAGGACCATACACGGTAAAGAAGCGTAGACCCGTTGTCGGCACGCCATATAAATGCGAGTAAGTATGCGCCATCAATTCATTTGATTTCTTCGATGCTGCGTATAACGAAATAGGATGGTCAACACTGTCACTGGTACTAAATGGGGTTTTGTTATTTAAGCCATAAACCGAGCTAGATGAGGCATACACTAAATGCTTCACCTGATTATTACGGCAACCTTCTAACACGGTTAAGAAGCCGGTTAAGTTGCTATCAGCATACGCCATTGGATTATCAATGGAATAACGTACGCCCGCTTGAGCAGCTAGGTGAATAACGCGATCAAATTGATGCTCTGCAAATAACGCCGCGACACCGTCACGATCGGCGAGATCCAATTCAAGAAAGGTAAATAGCGCTGATTTTGTTGTATTGGCTAAACGCGCGTGTTTTAAATTAACATCATAATAGTCATTTAAATTATCAACACCAATCACTTGATGGCCTTGTTGACATAGTAACTCTGCACAGCGCGAACCAATGAAGCCTGCTGCGCCAGTAATTAAATATTTCATTTATTTTTCACTTATATTTATAAATTATACTTTCACTTTATTAATATAGTATGAACCTAATCATTACCAAATAAGTCGCGAGTATAAACTTTGTCAGCGACGTCAAGCAGTTCGTCCGCTAAACGGTTCGATACTATGACATCAGCAAGGGCTTTAAATTCATTGAGGTCGGTAAGCACCGGAGATTTAAAGAATTCACTCTCAGTCAATACTGGCTCATACACCACAACTTTAATGCCTTTGGCTTTAATGCGTTTCATGATGCCTTGAATTGATGAAGCACGGAAATTATCTGAGCCAGTTTTCATAATTAAACGATAAATACCAACAACTTGCGGGTTTTTAGCAATAATAGCGTCAGCGATATGATCTTTACGTGTCGAATTGGCATCAACAATGGCGCTAATTAAGCTGTTAGGCACATTTTCATAGTTGGCGCGTAATTGCTTAGTATCTTTTGGCAAGCAGTAACCGCCATAACCAAACGACGGATTATTGTAATGACTACCAATACGTGGGTCTAAACCCACACCTTGAATGATCTGACGGGTATCTAAACCATGGGTTTCAGCATAACTATCCAACTCATTAAAATAAGCTACGCGCATAGCAAGATAAGTATTGGAGAAAAGTTTAACCGCTTCAGCTTCGGTAGAATCAGTAAATAGTACCTCAATATCTGTTTTAACCGCACCTTGCATTAACAAGCCAGCAAAAATTTCGGCACGCTTAGACTGTTCACCGACAATAATACGCGATGGGTGTAAGTTATCGTATAACGCACTACCCTCACGTAAAAACTCAGGTGAAAATAAGATATTATCGCAACCAAGGCGTTGTTTTACTTCTTTAGTATAACCAACAGGTACCGTCGATTTGATCACCATCACCGCACTCGGGTTAATCGCCATCACATCTTTAATCACCGCTTCTACTGATTTGGTATTAAAATAATTATGTACCACATCATAATCTGTCGGCGTCGCGATAATCACATAATCAGCATTAGCATAAGCAAGTTGCTTGTCAGTCGTCGCGATAAGATCAAGTTCTTTATTCTCGAGGAAATCTTCAATCTCATTATCAGAAATAGGCGATTTTTTGTTGTTAATAAGTTCGACTTTTTCAGCAATAATGTCTAATGCAATCACGCTATTATGCTGCGCTAATAACACAGCATTTGATAATCCAACGTAACCTGTACCAGCAATGGTAATATTCATGGTGTTGACCTGATTATGGGTGGAAATAACTTGAGAGATATTCTAGCATTAAATTATAACTACAAGTTAATGCTAGCATTTAAATTGTCTATATGAGCGGCGTATTTTATTTAACGCCTTACTCAATGAGGTCAAAACTAAGTGCGGTCCCACGATAAATTATACCCTTAGCGACCTTACCTAATACAGCGTCATAATGTTTCGGTGCTAAGCCAAAACCAGGACGAATACTGCGAACATTTTCAGCCGTTAATAACTCACCAGCAGCGATATCTTTAACCACATATAACGAACGGCGAAATTTAACATTACCTTTTTCGACGTCTGTTCTTTCGTAATTCACTTTACCTAGTGCTTGCCAAGCGGTGTGGGTATCACGACACAGCTGACCGAATTCTGCCGGCTCAAGCGAAAAGCTATCATCTGCACCGCCACCATTACGATCTAAAGTGACATGTTTTTCAATCACACAAGCGCCGAAAGCTACCGACACAACCGCAGTTGCATTATCAATAGTATGATCTGATAAACCGGAAAGTACATCAAAACGCGCTGTAATATCACTAATAGTACGCAGATTATATTGCTCAGCTGGAGCCGGATAACCACTGACGCAATGTAACACGACTAATTCTTCACAGCCATTTTCTCTTGCTGTGGTTACCGCATCTTGGATCTCGGCCTTATTCGCCATTCCCGTTGAAATAATCATCGGTTTACCGGTTTGTGCCACCCGCTTAATCAAGGGTAAATCTATAACCTCAAACGAAGCGATCTTATAAGCTGGCGCATCCAACTCTTCTAACAAATCAACCGCAGTAAAATCAAACGGTGAACTAAAAATAGTGATACCTAACTCTTTTGCTTTAGCAAATAAAGCTTGATGCCACTCCCACGGCATATGTGCGCCCTTATACAGCTCATATAAGCTTTGTCCATGCCACAAACCACCCTTGATCTGAAATTCATCACTATCGCAATCCATAGTAATGGTATCTTGAGTATAGGTTTGTAATTTTATCGCATCAGCACCTGCTTCTTTCGCCGCTGCCATGATTGCAAAAGCACGATTGATATCGCCATTATGATTAGCCGATAGTTCGGCAATAATATAGGGCGGAAAGTTAGGACCAATTTTACGACCATCGATAGTAATAGTTTGCTCAGTCATGATGTTAATGAATACTCTTCGATAAAGGGAGGCATAGCTATTTAAGCCTGTGGATAGCGGATAAAGGTTTCTACTGTTAAGCGTTGGAAACGAGACTGAGTGAACAACTGTTGTGACACTGTATTAGCCATTAACACTTTAGCATGAATAGTGAAATACGGGTGAAGCTCATCCAAGTATGCAAGTGCTCGCTTAGCAAGCCCCTGACCATAATAATTTGGATCAATAAAAATAGACAGTAAGTATTCCCCAGCCCCTATTCTATCTAAACGCACGACCCCGACATTGCAACGGCTGCGATACTGCTTATTATCAGTTGCATCTAGTATCGTTATAATATAAAAATAATCTTCAGACTGACCGATCTTATTTATCATCCAAGTTTGATGTTCAGACCAACTCGGCACTTGTTTATTTAACGCAAATTGTCTTGTCGCAGGCTGGCACTGCCAATCATATACCGGTTTAATATCCGCCAATGCCGCACGGCGTAATAGTAACGTTTCGGTTTTATCTAAATGTGTAATCGCCTGTAATACCCGGTTCAATCCCAGTCCATCGCATAACTTAAGGTTATTCTTTCTCAACGCTGACCAATTCTGCAATAACCGCTGATAGGTTAACATCAACAGCTGAGCAATATCGTCGAGTTCAACTTTGTATGCCGCGTCAACAGCAACTAAGTTACGACTTATAGTCTGCTGATTTTCAGCCAATGGAATGATAATACTCGGTAACCCCAAACATGCACGTTCCCAAGAGGTCGTGCCTGGCGCACCAATCGCGACTTGATGTTGCACCATTAATTCAGCCATATTATCGACAAAGTCTAACTGGGTAACCCACTCACTATGCTGTAGACAAAAATCCTGGACTTGCTGGTAATGCGGTGCGCGTGGTCCTAATAGCACAGTAACCAAAGGTCTTGTTAGCACAGGCTCTACAGCAAGGGCCATTAATACCGACAAAGTCGCGTTAGGTTGATCAATGCCGCCCATGCTTAATAATAATTTAGGCATGAGGGGGAGTTTATCGTCGGCTAGCAACTGTTGACGATAATCACTAAACTGCGGGTTTAATAATGCGAACTCACAGCCAGTTAATACCTTAGTTTCATCATGACTTGGTTGAGGTTGAGGTTGAGGTTGAGATTGATATTCATCACTGCTGCGTAATAAGGTCTGATCTAAGATCAAATCTGCATGGTGACTACGTACTAAATCATCAATCACCATGACCTTACAATGTAATACTTGCTGTATACGCTGTTGCCAGTTTGCATTCAATGCATAATGATCAACGATAACCAGATCTACCGCAGCCACCAGCGTTAACAAGTTGTCCGAATCTTGTTGCCAAGGCACTTGTAACCACGCCACGTAATCGGCGTTAGTCGTAGGAACCTGTTCAGTTTTTGATTGCGCTAATTTATAAACGCAGAAACCTTTATTTTCAATAAAAGCAACTAAATCGCCAGTTTGAGGACGACAAGCAAAACTAACTTGATGACCCTGCGTTGTTAGTCCTTCTGCTAATACCAAGCAACGCATCACATGACCACTGCCGATATGTACCGACGCATCGGTACGAATGACAATATTCACCTAAACCTTCATGACCGCATATAACGCTTCCGCAAATTCCCAATCCTCCAAGGTATCTACATCTTGCACCCTTTTACGCGGTATCAAGATAGCTTTTGAACAAAGTGAGAAAAAGGGTTTCCCTGCTTTAAATGCCGAGACCTTACCCCAATAGAATTGACCAGCATCGTGGAAAGCTTCTTGTAAGTCTTGCGAACGGGTATTTACATGCTCAGGCTGCAACATTTGTACACTGCCATTGTCGTTTAATGAAATAGCCCGCTGAATAGGGAAAGCAAAGGACGTTGCGCTAAAGGCATAATCAATATCACCTGCAGATACAAGTGCTAATCCCTTCGATAAGTCGTTTGATGATATAAACGGCGCCGTTGCATAAATACAGCAAAGTAAATCCACGGTTATATTTTGCGACTCACACCATCCTATCGCATGTTGAATGACATCCATGGTTGTTGCATGGTCATCGGCAATCTCGGCAGGACGCATAAACGGCACTTCAGCCCCATATTTCCTGGCAATATCGGCAATTTCTTGATCATCTGTCGACACGATTATTTTATCAAAGCAGCCAGATTCTTGCGCAGCTTCAATTGAATAAGCGATCATGGGCTTGCCATGAAATAACTTGATATTTTTACCCGGAATACGTTTACTGCCACCGCGGGCAGGAATGATCGCTATTTTCATATGAATTGTTTAACCATCGATAAGTAAGGCGGTACGAAGTGCAGCTACCACTTCATCTTGCTGTACATGCGTCATGCCGTGGAATAACGGTAATGAAATTGCCTGTTGATAATAATGCTCAGCCGCAGGGAAATCACCATAGGCAAAGCCCATTACCTGATAATATGGCTGAGTATGTACTGGGATGTAATGCAAGTTAACACCAATACCCAGCTCGCGTAATTGCCTGAATACTTCTCTCTGAGAAAAAAGCTTCTTAGGACAGTTTTTCTGAGATGCCTGTTTTTTAGATAACGTTGTATTATCAAACTTCAGCCCTACGACATACAAATGCCAAGCCGAATTGGTCTGTTTAAGTTGCTTAGGCAAGGTTAGCGGCAAATCGGCTAATAACTGATTATAACGTAAAGCAAGACGTCGACGCTCAGCAACAAACTGCGTCAATCGCTGCATTTGACTAACCCCTAACGCCGCTTGTAACTCCGTCATCCGGTAATTAAAGCCAAGCTCTACTTGCTGATAATACCAATCGCCCTGCTCTTCAATTGGCAGTCCAGTGACAGGCGTCATCAAGGTTTTATCGCGAGTAATACCATGACTGCGTAATAACGCCATCTTATCAGCTAACGTTTGTTGATTGGTTAATGCAGCGCCGCCTTCTGCGGTGGTCACTATTTTCACCGGATGAAAACTAAATATGGTTATATCACTATAGTCTCCACAACCTATCGGTTTATCTTGATAAGTCCCACCAATCGCATGCGCGGCATCTTCAATGATCTTAAAACCGTATTGTAATGATAAGGCATGAATAGCGGCCATATCACAGGATTGACCACATAAGTGCACAGGAATAACCACTTTCGGTAGTTTACCTTCTGCTTTAGCGGTAATTAATTTTTTCTCAAGCGCCTTGGGACAAAGATTATAAGTAATAGGGTCAATATCAACAAAATCAACCTTAGCGCCACAATATAAGCCACAATTCGCCGAAGCTACAAAGGTAATCGGCGTCGTCCACAACCAATCCCCCACACCAAGGTCTAGCGCTAAACAAGCAAGATGTAAGGCGGATGTAGCGCTGTTACAAGCGACTGCATACTTAGCACCAGTATGATCAATCAAGGTCTGCTCAAATAACGGTACTTGCGGACCTTGGGTAAGAAAGTCTGATTGCAATACAGCTATCACAACATCAATGTCTTGTTGGTTAATATCTTGTTTACCATACGGGATCATGACAACACTCATTATTAGAAGGCCTTACAACTTTTGATACAGAGTTATAATTTTTGATAAAGAGTTATAACTTTTGATAAAGAGTTATAACTCTGCCAACCGATCAAAATCGCGGATCTGTTGAATATCAAGGAAATCAGGATTATTACCGGAATGGTATTCATAACCTTGTGGTACTGCTTGGCCTTTTTCGCCTAATTGATTGACACTATAATCAATATTTTTATCGAAAAAGATAATAGTCGGACAGATAACATAGTGATCAGCAAATTCTAAGGTTAAATGCGAGTCATCCTTAGGGCACATGATCTCATGTAATTTTTCACCAGGACGAATACCGATGATTTCAGTTTTAATACCAGGCGCGTAAGCCTCAACTAAATCCATAATATGCACAGAAGGGATCTTAGGAATAAATATTTCGCCGCCCTGCATTCGCTTAAAGTTGGTCAACACAAAATCAACGCCATCTTGTAGGGTGATCCAAAAACGGGTCATATCTGGATGAGTGACGGGTAACGACTCAGCCCCTTTGTCTAACAAACCTTTAAAAAACGGCACCACAGAACCACGCGAACCAACAACATTACCATAACGCACACAAGCAAAACGGGTTGGGCCACTACCAACCATATTGTTTGCCGCAACAAATAGCTTATCCGACGCTAATTTTGTCGCGCCATACAGGTTAATTGGATTAGCGGCTTTGTCCGTAGATAAAGCAATAACCTTTTCGACTTTGTTAGCAATTGCTGCTTTAATCACATTTTCGGCACCGTGGATATTGGTTTTAATACATTCCATCGGGTTGTATTCTGCGGCAGGTACTTGTTTTAGCGCGGCTGCATGGATCACAAAATCGACATCCTGCATCGCTTGCATCATACGCTCAGCATCGCGCACATCACCAATGAAATAACGCATGCAAGGATCATTAAACTCCTGCTGCATTTCAAACTGCTTGAGTTCATCGCGGGATAAGATGATTAAACGTTTTGGCTTATAGTTAGCAAGTATGGTTTTCGTGTATTTTTTCCCAAAAGAACCAGTGCCGCCAGTGATGAGAATGGATTTGTTGTTAAACATATTTATCCTTTTTTAGCGCGAGAAAAACTAAACGCATGTTCAGATACAATTCCCGAGTGTCAAAAAAATCAGCATATCATTAATATCAGCAATAATTATACCGCTTTTAAGCAGATACTAAAATCCCCCTCCCCTTACTCTTTTACAAAAGTAGGGTGAGGGGGATTAAATGCAAAATACGCCAATAAATTATAGCTGTTGAAAATATTTCTCAAATTTATCGACAGTATTCTTGGTTGAAAACTCGTTCGCTAATTTTGCTTTACCTGCTACACCAAACTCAGTAATCGCTTGTGGGTTACAATGGAAAAAACGTACTTTTTCAGCAATTGCATTCGCATCTTTTACTGGTACGACAAATCCTGTCGTGCCATCGACTACTACCTCTTTACCACCACCGGTTGTCGTCACGATTGTAGGTGTACCACATGACATAGCCTCCATGACCGCTCGCGGTAAACCTTCGCCACTGATAGACGGTTGTACAAGTACATCACAGGCGGTAATGATTTCAGGGGCATCTTTACGATAACCCGTTACATGAATACGAGCTTTCATCGGGTGTTTCGCAATAAGGCTATTGTAAGGTTCTTGATCAAGTCCCTTACCAACTAATACTAAGTGAAAGTTATCTAAATCTATAAGCTGACTAGCAGCCTCTAACATAACTTCAATGCCTTTACTTGGCCGCACATTACAAGCACATACCACAGTAAAATCGGTTTCTTTAATACCGAATTCAGATAAATCCGCCGCCTTATGGTCATACCAAGCCAGGTTATGCCCTTTATGGATAGTAACAACTTGATCTTTACCTTTCCAAGCTTGCTGCAGAATATCCTGTCTTACCGCTTCAGAAACACAAATAACACCATCAACTCGCGGATGTAAAATAGTAAGGTAAGCACTCGGATCATGACGATATAATCCACCTGTTGTGCCACGATAAGCAACTAACTTAACCGGTAAACCGATACAAGCAAAAGCCGCATTGGGGATCGTTTTAGAATTGGTTGCATAAACAACATCATAATCATGTTGTTTTAATTCATGTCGTAGGATCTTTATTGTCTCAAAGCATATTTTACGCTTCGGATAGCCGAATATAACTTTAACTCCAGCCTCTTGATAATAGCTCAAGGCATTTGAATCTTCAGGTATCATAACGGTTACGTCATGCCCTTTATTAGCAAGACCAATAAATGTTTCAACTTCAGGACGTACGCTATTGTATGCATTGGCAAAACCAGGAAATGCTAATATTCTCATTGTTAACCTATCAAATTATGTAGTAGTAAAGACCCATTCAGTTGATTACATTAGTCTTTTGGTGCTTACTTGGTATGATTCTTTTTATTGTCACTGATATGTTTAAACTTCAACAATGTATATTTGTTAAAGGTATATTGAAATTGTATTGCCGCGATCAAAAAACCAATTCGACCATCTAAAAAACCACGACGTAAAAAGTAATGACGGATAAAAGCAAAAACAGCAGACAAGGAACCTTTTAACATTGAGCCTTTTTTACCTTTGTCATACTTTTCTTGCGCCCAAGCTTCTGCGTAACCAGTACGTTTTTGTAAATAAATACTCAGGTCAGAAAACGTATAATGCAGCAGGTTATGCTGCAGGTCGATAATTGGCGCGTCTTTACACTCTAAAGATTCGTGCACCATTTTTTGATTGTAACGATAGCGACTACGGTTATAAATACGCGGTAATTTATCAGGGTACCAACCACTGTGATAAACAAATTCACCACAAAAATGAGTCAATCGGTTAACACTAAATACCTGTTCATCATTCGCATTGGCTACTGCGGCTTGAATTTCTAACGCTAATTTTTCAGGCACAACTTCATCCGCATCAATTGAAAAGATCCAATCATTCGTTGCTAAGGCTTCGGCGCGACGTTTCTGCTCACCAAAACCAGGCCAATCTTCGCGGACAAATACCTTATCAGTATATTTTCTGACAATAACAAGGGTTGTATCTGTACTGCCTGAATCAACAACTACAATTTCATCAGCCCACATCACAGATTGTAAGCATGCTGCTATTTTACTTTCTTCATTCTTACAAATTATGCAAACAGAGATCTTGTTATTCATTGCTGGAACCTTTATTTAAATATTGAGCGGTATCGACATAGACTTTATCTTAGCAATGACGTTTACAAACCATACTATGCCGTTTATAGATGTGTCGTTATCGGTTATAATATCTAAATTTAATATTATGAACTGCACGTTTGGTCGTTTCAGATAAGTTGAAAATTTCTCTTCTTAAACGCCCAGAAAGAGAACGAGAGGCATTTTTTTCATAACCAATATCTGATTCAAAATGAATATCTTCAGAGACACAAGGAGGCTCAAGTCCAAACGGTTCGGCACCGTGAATCCAAAAACGGTCCATATAAATATCAACAGCCATGTACCACGCTGTTGAATATTTTAAAAATTTCTTAGCACCATTAGGTGTTAAAAAATAGCCCATAGTACTCATATGGCCCTTACTTGCTCTATGGATACTAAGATTTCCAATAGTTTCGATAGTTGTAAGTCTTGCTTTGCGTCGACGATGTGCGGATAGTCTAACAAACTCATATTTAGAGTCTAATTCCGGCACTAAATCATAGAATTCAATAAAACGCTTTTTATCAATCGCAATATCGTCTTCAATAACTATGATAGGTTTGTTCAACTCAACACATTTTTGCCAAAGTAAATAATGACTTGCGTAGCATCCTATCTGACCTTTCGTCAAAGACTTAGATCTGTACGCCTGGCTTAATCCATCATCATACATATCCAATATCGAAAGCCTAGATTCATGGCCATTAACGGCTGGGAACATTTCATACTTAACAGGCATTGAATCAAGTTGCGCTGAGATATATTCTTTTCGCTCAACAGAATGTTCTAAATTTACTACAAAGATATCAGTCATAAATGTTAGCGATTAACCCCATAACTTTTAGTTTTCAGCGTAAAAATTAATAATAAATACATAAACAAAGTAGCGCCATGATTAAAAGGTACATCAGTTAAACCTGCCGTTGCATAAACGATCGAAATCCCTATACCTATTTGCTGATTAACGCCAGGCAATAAGAATAGTAGAGGATAAGTTAATAACGCTAATAACAATATTAAGCTAACTATACCGCCACTAACTAAACGGTCTATATATTGATTATGATAATGTTTAAATTCAACAAGCCGTTTATATACTCCGCCTCTTGCTACAATTTCATTCAACTTTTCTTGATCTCCATTACCATGACCAAGTATCGGCCGCTCAGCTATAACTTCCGGCGATATCATCCACAATTCTAATCTAATGCCAATGGATGAAGTAAAATCACCCGATTTAATTTGGACTATTTCAGTGCTAGTTTTATCAATCCGTTGTTGAATCTGAGGTTTCGCAACATATACTCCAATAGATAAAATAACTAAGGTAATTAGCGTATAACGCCAATTGATATGTTTAATCTTCACTTTCAAAAACAAGATCAGGATAGCGGCGATAACAACACTTAACCATATACCTCTCGTTTGGTTAATAAGTAACGCGGCAATTGATAGACTAAAACATAATGACAGCATCATTTTATTTCGATTATTTTTTTCATCAAGCAGTAAAACTAACGTTACAATTGCAATAACAGCGCCAATCGTCGCATGAGGTATCGCGTTGAGCGGCCAATCAACGCGGTGAATTTGAAGATATTCGCTTAAATAATAGGTACTCGACAACACAACTGTAGAGCCTAGAGCAACCAACCATTTTAAATGGTACTTAGAAAGAAGTATTCGAGGAAAAGTAAGTAGTAAGAGCATAGCACCGAGCAACGCCCTCATTTCTCGAGAACTGGAACCGTGATAATAATAGCTAAAAACAGCATATATGGTCAGGGTAAATATTAACCATAAACCTCTATCTCGTAAATTTTGTTTTATTGAATCAAAACCATAATGTAATAATGTCGCTGTTATGGATATCAAAATAGCAACAATCATTAATTTATCACCATTTCGAAACAACAACAACCCACTAAAGGCCCATATGAAGGGCATTAATATTAGTGCATTGTATAATTTTTCTTTCATTTTACATCTGACCTTAAGTATATTAGCTAGATAATGACAGCCTAATCAAAGAGCTTATACTAACTTAACTATAAAGATAGTTCACTCGGTTACTGCTGAATAATAGAAGTTTACAATATTTACAAATATCAAGAGTAGTTTCAGAGAGTTCAGAACCAAGCTGATAGTCAATATCATGTACACTTGACACTACAATGTTAATAGCTCTTTAATCACACGAGCAATATTATCAACTGCTTTTCCATTATATAATTCAACAGAGCGACCGTCATTAAGCTTAGAATATTCTATCTTAATAGCACCCCATAATTCAGATGCTTCAATAATACCGGTAGCTAAGCCATAGCCAGCATAAGACTCTAGCGTTGAGTATACAGTCTTTTCTATTGACACTAAACCTAGTCCTAAACATTTTCCTTCGAGGCCTACCGTTGAGTTTGCTGTAACGACTAAGTCAACTTTAGCCAATACTGCATTTAAATCTTCTACCGGTTTAGAAATTTCGCAATATTCATAAGCGTCATAATTATAAACTCGATTAGGGTGGGGTCTGAACACAACCTCAATCTTACCTTCTTTTGCTAATCGATTTAACTCCTCTCTAACTTCTATATCTATATTTTCATTCTGGGCGATTACCCCTTTAAACCTTAAATGAGTTTTGGGAAGATCATCGTCAGCAAGTAAAACTTTAGGCTTTGCTGTTGAAAAATTTGTCCTACATTGCTCTTTAAGACTATCAAATACAGGGCTACCCGTTACAACAACATCTGTAGAGCTTAAATTACTGTGATTTAAAACAATACCTTTAAGAGTCTCTGATAATACACAAATTTTAGTCGCTAAGTTATTTTCCACGATATCAAGCAAACCACCAAAAAAACCAAGATTATCATTAATACAAATACTTGGTATTTGCAACGCTTTAGCTGCAATCAATGCAGCTCTCTCGGCCCTTGGAGAGTTTGTTGTTACAACTAGGTCAATATCTAATTGCTTTATAATTTTGGTTAAGCTCCTAGTCGGCAATAAACAAGCTCGACCTTCTTCAATAAATTTTTCATGCGCTAACTTAACACAACCTAGTTCTGTAACAAGATCTGAAAAAGAAGCGCCTAAATAACTAATAGACTCAGCAATAGACACTACATTATCATTTGGAATGTTCTTAACTAACTCTCGTCCAAAAGTAATGGATTCATTAGTTTTGATACATTCAAAATCATTAAATCCAACATATGGAATACCAGATTTTGACATAAAAGGTTGGGCTATAGTTAATGCCAAAACTGTAATATCATATTCATTTTTTAAATGGTGATATAACGGAGCAATAATTTTCATATGCCCTCCTCCATAACAAACCATCAATAATTTTTTCATTTAACTCTCGCTGTGAGTAATTTAATCGAACCTACATAATAGTTCGACACTGCCCATACTAAAAATAGTTACAATCATATCTTGAAAGTATTTGCATTTTCTTAAGATCACAAGGTTCAACACTAAAAAAGTCAACATCAACTTCATTTTATAAATCGACAGTATGTTGATTAAAAGAATGTTCAGGGCAACCGCATGAGTGTTTATTTTTTAGACGACCCTGCAATCAACACTCTTTCCAACATTACTGTGTTCATCAAGCAATACCTTTGTTTCCCTGCGATACTCACCTTCGTTGACTCAGCCCTAAGCATATTGAGAGCCATGTGACGCAGGCAAGACAGGTTTTACGCTCCGTTGCTTTGTATATCAGGCACGTATCTTCATTCATACTGACGTCAAGTACCCAATGCATCGACTGTATGCCCCAGTGTTCGCGAACAGCACTCGTAGCTTACTTTGCTGTTAATATTTTCGAACTAATGTAATAACGGTATTCTTGGCTTGTCGATTTTCCTTTTTCACATCGGAAAACCTCAACCATTATGATGCTTTTTAGCCCTGTCCAACGAGAGAAATTACCTTCTAAAACATCACAACTTAACACATAGCATTGACGAGACTCTACACGGCCATGACCCGTTGTCAAATTCAATGCCTTGCGCTGTCGTTGTTCTTTGATGACTAAAAGATTTCTCTACCGTTTTACGCAATTTACCTTGGTTATTTTTAACCGCAAGTAAGTAGTCCCCGCCTTGATTAACTATGCTTTGGCAATTTTGGTCTGGCATGCCATCGCATCGATTGTCACGAGAGCGCCACGTAAGTCCAGCATCTTTAAAAGTTCGGGAATGGCGGTGATTCCGTTGCATTTTTGATCTGTTTTTATCAGCCCAAGTACCAGCTTATTCGAAGTAGCGTAAGCACTAATCATATGGATGGTACTGGTCCTGTCTTACTTCGACATAAGAATAATCTATTATAAACTCAAACAGTGGTTTTTCGTGTTGCTCAACAATGACTTTAAACAGTTGATATTCATAATAGCGTCTTCTTATTTGAACTTATCTAATATTATCGATTACATTTACTTTATTGTTTCTAAAAACTCAAAAGCAGACCAAAAACCTTCTCCGCCATTTTTATGTCCCTGCCATACTTCTGGGATAAATGGCACATTGGGATTATCGCTGTCTAGTAATGACATTAATGCAGGAAAATTAACATCGCCCTTCCCTATTTCAATCCCTTCTCCATCAGCACCTTTAGCATCAACAATATGTAAGTGCACGTTATATGGAGCAACTTTTTCTACAAATTCGAGCAAGTCCCAACCATAATAACTGCATGACATCATGGAGTGAGAAATATCTAAGCAAATTTTTATTTTAGGATTGTTTTTACAGAACTCAACTATTTCATCCGCACCAACAAAAAGATTGTGGTAGCTTTGACCACCAAAATGCCATGGGAAAGGGGGCATAGTCTGAATAGCAATTGTCACACCATCTAAATCAAGTTCATTCAGCGCTTCTGAAATCAATTGATATTTAGCAGCATTGAGTTTTTCATCAGTAAACCCATTACGATTCCAACCACCGGCATTAACAACAATCACAGGATCTTTCGTTTTAGGGAAATATTGATTGAGATTGCGTGTGATATTCACAACGTCTTGCAACA
>NZ_ABCQ01000010.1 GCF_000170855.1 Moritella sp. PE36
GTTGTTATTGTGGAACCTACATTGGCATCGATTCGTAGCACCAATCAGTTATTGGCAAAATTAGACGCGTTACCTTCAACACGTACATTAGTGGTGCTTAATCATACCAAGCCTGAGTCTTCATCTTTGATTACCGCCAAGGATGTGGCGACTACTCTGGATTGTAAATTGGATGCGGAAATTCCTTATGCGCCAGCAGATATGCGCGCGGGTAACTCGTTGGGTGTGTTAGCGATTAACCAAAAAAGTCGCAATGCAAAAGCATTGAAAAAACTCGTCAACTTAATTAGTGGCCAAGCTCAAATAGCAAAACCAAGCTTGTTCAGCTGGCGTAAGGGGGCATAATGTTTGGATCTAGTATAACCACCTCGACGCCTATAACTGAATCTGCATTGACACTCTCATTATCAACGCCTGCTACGGATGTGAGTTCAGCAAGCAGTATTGAAGAGCAGCGCTTTCGGTCCATTCAACAAGAGATCATGACGATCATTGCGCCAGCTGTTGTTGTTACCTTAAGTCCGGAAGAGCTAGAGGTTCGTACATTTGCAGCGGTTGGGGATATTGCAACACGTCAGCAATTTCCAATTGGCGGGATTGAACAACGCCAGATTAGTCAGCGTCTGGTCGATGAGATGCTTGGCCTCGGTCCTTTGCAGGTGTTGATGGATGATCCTGAGATCACCGATATTATGGTTAATGGACATACCGAAGTCTTTGTTGAGTATCGCGGTAAAGTAAAGCGTGCAGATGTCAGCTTTCGAGATGAAGAACATGTGTTGAACTTGGCCAGGCGTATAGTCAGTCGAATTGGCCGTCGTGTTGATGAAACTACGCCTATGGTCGATGCGCGCTTGCCAAACGGTAGTCGAGTCAATGTACTTATCCCACCGCTGGCATTAAACGGTACGTGTATTTCTATTCGTAAATTTAATGATCAAAAACACAGTTTAGAACAGCTTGCTGCATTGGGCGCTATGTCAACAGAGATGGCGAGTGTGCTGAATATTATTGCTCGTTCACGTGTTAATGTATTGATCTCGGGCGGTACGGGTGCGGGTAAAACGACCTTATTGAATGCGTTGTCATTTGGAATATCACCAGATGAGCGGATTATCACTATTGAAGATGCAGCTGAATTGAAACTACAACAGCCTCATGTGGTGAGTATCGAAACACGACCAGCAAGTGTGGAAGGTGTTGCAGCAATCGGTCAACGTGAACTGTTACGTAATGCACTACGAATGCGCCCTGATCGTATTATCTTAGGCGAGGTCCGTGGTGCCGAAGCGTTTGATATGATGCAAGCGATGAATACGGGTCATGATGGTTCGATGTCAACGCTTCATGCTAACTCACCTCATGACGCCTTAATTCGCTTGGAAAATATGTTATTGATGGCAGAAGTAAATCTGCCTATATCGGCATTACGTCGTCAAATCGCCAGTACCTTAGAGGTCATTGTGCAAGTGGAACGTATGCGAGATGGTAAGCGTCGTGTAGTAAACATTACCGAAGTTGTCGGCCTTGAAGGTGATCAGTATCTTACCCATGATCTATTTCATTTTGATTATCAGCACATGGATGTTAATGGCGATCTTGTTGGGCAATTCTTATCGACAAAAATATTACCCCGGTTTAGTGAAAAAGCCAGTTATTACCAACTTGAATCGCAGTTAAAGCAAGCGCTAGGAGTGCAATGATGCCAGTGATTATAATTGGTTTCTCGTTATTTTTGGTGTTAATCGTGAGTAGTTGTAAAGTGCTGCAATATCAGCGGCAACGGCTCGTATTAAAGCGTCGATTAAATTTAGTTTCCGGCGTTAATTCGACAGCGAATATGGCTAGTTCTAGCTTGTTTATTTGGCAGCAGAAAACAGGACCGTTGATGGAATATGGGTTGCAGATGCAATCTCGTATTGATTCGCTTTTTGATCGTAAAACTAAGCGTTGGTTATTGATAATCTTGGCTGTTGTCGTGCTTGGCATTTGGTTTTTCATACCATTTTTTTCATCTCTAGTGAGAATGATGATTATTGCGATTGCTTTTCCTGTCGTTCTTGGGGGGAGTTATTGGCTGATGCGTACACGTCAACATCGTGAATTTGACGCCGCGTTTACCCAAGTGCTGGGGCAAATGTCCCGTGCGGTTTCGGCTGGTATTTCGGTACCGCAAGCCATTGCGCAGATTGCTGATTATCAGCAGGGGATGCTAGGCCGAGAGTTTAGTTTGATCCGAGATAAATTAGAAATTGGTATTGGCTTAAAGCAAGCGCTGAATCAAGCCAGTATTCGTTTGCCCTATGTTAGTTTTCACTTTTTTAGTGTCGCGCTGATATTAAATGAAGAGAACGGCGGTCAACTTAGAGAAGTGCTACATAGCCTGAGCCGTACTGTGCATGACAATGCCGCAATTAAAATGAAGATAAGAAGTTTAACTGCCGAGCCTCGTATGACTGCGGCAATTTTAGCAAGTTTACCGATATTACTTATTGGCGTTATGTATTTCAAAAACCCGAGTGCTTTTATTACCTTAACGCAAAGTCCAAGAGGTCATTTGGTTTTGGGGTATGTGGTGACCAGTATGGCGCTTGGTATGGCTATTATCCATTTGTTAACGAAGGTGCGCGCTTAATGACTTTATCTTTATGGATTGCTGTCGCGTTACTTATCACAGGAGCTGTGATTGCGTTGATGTTTAATGGTCAGGCTCAACGTCGAGAATTGCTGTTGCAGCGTTTGACGTTGGTATCGGTTGAACAGAGCCGCAGATTTACTCATTTACCTCAAGCAGAGTCCACATCCAGTTTATGGCCGCGTTTAAACGTTGCGCCTGATATCTCGATGTTATTGGTGAAGGCGGGTTTTCATGGACCGCGAGCAGGTGCTTATTTTTTACTGAGCAAAATAAGCGTGATGTTAATCAGTGGGTTGGCTTGGCAATGGTATGTCGATTTTGACTTAGATAAATTTGTGTTAGCTAAAACCTTAGTGTTCGCTATTTCAGGTGGTTTACTGGCAGAGCATTGGCTGAAATGGCGGGCGAGGACTGTCAATTATCGTATTGCTCTAGCCTTACCTGATGCATTAGATTTGATGGTTATTTGTGTTGAATCAGGTTTGACTTTAGAAGCGGTATTCCAACGTGTAGGTCATGAGATGACGGCCGTTTCACCTGAGTTATCGCGTGAATGGTTAATTACCGAAGCGGAGTTACGTTTATTAGATTCTCGTTTAACCGCATTGAATAACTTAGCCAAGCGTACAGATTTAGTTGAAGTTGAAAACATGGTTATTGCATTGTCTCAAGCAGAAAAATACGGCAGTAAAATAGCCCCAACGATGCGTCTGATTGCCAGTGACAGTCGCCAATATCAATATCTTCGTTTAGAAGAAAAAGTCGGCAAGATCCCTGCGAAAATGTCATTACCTGTAGTGGTGTTAATCATGCTTCCAGTAGTGGTACTGATTGTTGCGCCCACTATTATCGCCTTATTAGACAGCATAGGAGGATTGTAATCATGGCCTTAGCATTAATAAAAACAGTATTAACAAACATGATGTTTAAAAAATCGTTACCACAGCTGTTATTAATCTGTGGGGTTGTAGCCTTGACGGGGTGTAGTTCTCATCAAGCCAATATAACCGAAGATATGAAAACTGATCGTGGACTCGCACAGCTTGCACTCGAGAGTGGCCGACCAGAGAGTGCGATTAGTATTTATCGTAACCAACTGAAAATGCAGCCAAATGATATCTCATTATTGCTGGATTTAGGCTCGGCTTACAACCAAATATCTGAGTTTGATTTAGCGTTACACCACCTTAAAAAGGCGCAATATTTGCTACTTAGTGACGCGGGTGAATTGAATGAATCAAGTAACTCGGATGAGTCGAGTGAAATTCGTGGGCAGATATTACGTGAAAAAGGCAATGCACAACAAGGGTTAGGGCAAGTGAAACCTGCATTAGCTGATTTAAAACAGGCAGTAGCATTGTTGCCTGATGATGCGAAAGCATTAAATAGTTTAGGTGTTAATTATGCGTTATTTAAAGATTATGGCCATGCCAGGACGGCGTTTATTGGGGCGTTAGCCAATGAACCAGAGAATCTAGAATACCGTAACAACTTAGCCTTGGCTTGGATCTTAGATGGTCAGCCGCAGCAGGGTATCGATGTGCTTTATTCACACTATGCACGTGGTAATTCAACATCTAAAAGTCGTCAAAATTTAGCGTTAGCATTTGCCATGAAAGGGGATCTTGACGCGGCCAAAGCGATTGCCAAACAAGATCTGACTAAAGCCGAACTGGAAAATAATGTAACCTATTATCAACAATTTCAGCCGCTACAACTACTGCCGTTACAGCAGGTTAAGCAATGACAATTCGTAACAAAATGAATTGTAGCCAAGTAAAGCGGAGTCAGCGAGGCAGTGTCAGTATTGAGTTTGCGGTGACTATTTTACCGTTTTTTGTATTGCTGTTAGCACTCATCGAAATAAGCCGTTTTATGATGGTGAGCAGTGTTATTGATGTGGCGCTCACTTCTGCCGCTCGACAGTTGGTGGTAACAAGTGCAGGTGAAGATCTGACCAGCAAATTACAACTAACCTTGTCTGAACTAGATTTACCCTTACTTGATAGCAACAAGGTCACAGTTGAGGCTCGCTACTACACATCTTTAACGTCGCTTGCAGATGGTTCGGGATTAGAAGATTTTCAGCAACAAGACTTTGCGGAATTCACGCTGGTATACCCTTACCAAGCGCTATTTATTTCAGGTCAGATTGATAGCTTTAGCCGTTTAACTAGCTTTAAACGCACGATCTTAGTTTCGTTAGAGGGGAGTGATAGCTATGTTAATTAAATCTAATATGCGCACGTTACAGCGAGGCAGCAGCGTTATTGAATTACCTGTGATCACATTTTTCATGGTCATTTTGGTGTTATTTATAGTGAGAATAAATCAAGGCATTAGCCAAAAAAATCAACTCGATAACTTGGCTTATTCACTCACATCTATTGTTGCTTGTGAACGATGTGACAATACCATGCTTGTGTCGGGCTCTGGCTCCTCTACACCAACAGTAAAGATTATTTCGACCGAGCTTGCTGATTATTTACTGCTGGTTGCGCAACGCCATTTCAATACTTTGATTGAGGATTCCTCAGCAGAAATTGGACTTCATGTTGAGCAAGTGGTGTTTGATTCGTCAACACAGAAATCACGATTATATGATATTAACGCTGGTGCGGAATGCTTATCGAGGCAACGGCTATTGTCCTTAACTGATTTATCTCCAATTGGCACGACTCCAGGCTTAAATGCAGGTCAGCATGCTGAACTATTTCAAGTCACTCTTTGTATTAAAGGAATGAGTAGTATTGCGGAGGATTTCACGCCCTTATTTTTACTCCGTTTTAGTGACAGTTTTTATCAGAGCTCTGCGTTATTAATCGGGCGTGCACTATGAGTGTAATACAGCGTCAACGTGGTGCGATAACGTTAACATTCACCTTTATGTTGCCTGCGATAGTGAGTTTATTAGCCATTACGGTGTTTTTTGCTATGTACAGCCAAGTTGTTATTCGAGCAGGGCAAGCGGCTGATTCAGCAGTACTTGCTTGTGCTTATCAGCAAAACGACACAGGAGTGGTAACAGAGGGTATTTTGGATTATTACCGACCGAATTTCGTGCTACCGGAATTGAATAAAAGCGTCAAGTTAAACAGCAATAATGGCTGTCAGATCTCGGCGCAATATAGATTTGAACCTGCGATGGTGAACGCGCTGCCCGTTGCGATTGATAGTGATACTGAGGTTGTATCAAACAGTCAGTCAAGCGCTAAGTTGGTTCAGAATGTGAATGTGAATGGGATTCAAAATCCGGTAGATTTCTCTCTGGTTCTGGATATCTCAGGCTCGATGACATGGCATTTACCTGAGTTGAAAAAAATTATTACCGATGTAATCAGCGATATCGTTCCAAGTAGTAATCAGGTTCGTTTTTCAATTGTGCCGTTTCAAACGGGAGTTGGTGTGAGCGGTGCGCCTTGGTTACTTAGCTCTGAAGCAAGTCCTAAGTGTGTGGATGGTCTGGTGTATAGAAACGGCAATTTAGATGCGGATAAAACTGTGCAGTCGTTAAATTATTCGTCAGACCGTTTGGATTTTAACGAAGTAACGCCGGGTCGTTGGTTAGACCGCTGTAGCGAGACTTCATTTATTTTACCACTGACAAACAACCTTAATCGTGTCATTCGCTACGTCGAGTCATTAGATACGAGTGGTGGCAGTACCGCGTCTTATCAAGGATTTATTTGGGGCGTTCGCACACTGACTGATCAATGGCAAAAAGAGTGGCAAGTCACACCTGTGCAATCATCATCCCTGACTCAGCGTTTGATCTTGTTTACTGATGGTGATGATAACCGACGAGATTATTTCAATGACTTAATGAGTGCTGGCTTGTGTGATGTGATCCAGCAAGATCTTAATATTCAAGTTAGCTTTATTGGTTTTGGGGTGTCGGCAGATCGCATCAAGCAATTTAAGCAATGCGCAGGCAGGAATGGATCCGTGTTTGATGCTAACAATACGGCTGAGTTAGCGGATTATTTTGAGGATGCAATCAATATCAATATTGAAACCAAGGTACGGATTGTACTGGGTGAGTAGAAATTAAGTCTTGTTCCGTTGTTTTATAAATCAGTTTAAAAATTAGTTAAATTAATTGTATTAGAGGTAGTTATGTTTAAAAAATGGCTTGTGGTGTTCACATTATTGTTGTCTAGCCAAGCGTACGCTTATCAACGAGGCGAAATGCTTTCTGCAGCTGCTCAGCAGCAACTCGGGTTAAACCCCAATCGAGTGTCGTTAATTGATTTCTTTGCTGAGTGGTGCGTGTCTTGCCGTGCTGAATTACCTGAAGTGAATCAGTTAGTGCCGTCATTACATGCATTAGGGGTTGATGTTGTTGGTGTCGATGTCGATGAGGACGTGGCTGCAGGTATTGCGTTTCAACAATCGCTTGGATTGAACTTCCGTGTTGTTAATGATGCAAAGCAAACCTTGGTTGATGATTTTCAACCTATTGGTATGCCAGCGCTGTATTACATTTATCAAGGCCAAGTTTTAAAGGTGCGTTATGGCGCTATCAATCATATCGGTGATGTGATCATGAGTGATTTGAAAGGGATGGGGTTAGGTCAATGAAATCCTATTCACAGTTAACTTTATTGTCTTCTTCGTTGTTATTAGCCAGTTTTGGTTTGCAAGCTGCAGTAATCCAAATGACAGAGTCAGTTTCTAGTGTTACTTATCAAGGGCTGCAGGCTATAACGGAAGTATTACCCGTGTCTAGTAAACCTGTAACAGATACTAAGCCGGTAGCTGAAACATCTGCGATCATTACAGCCCCTGTTGTGAAGGACGTAAGGAAGCTGCCAGCGTCAAAGCCTGAATTATTGATAGTTGAGTCGGCAGAGAAACCTGAAAGTAAAGTTAAGCAGGTTCCCATTATTCTTCCTTTGCCATTGAAGATAACGCCAGCAGTTCATGCGACTATTGATGTGCCAACGGTGCCAATTCAACCATTGTCGGCGCTTTCGGTTACTCAACCTGCAGCTATAGCAACGGTAACGCATGCAACTATACCAAGTGTTATGCCAACAGTCATATCGGTTCAGCCTGTATTGAATATATCGGCATTAGTCACACCTGCGAGTAATGAAGTATATGAAGAACCGTCATTATTATCGGCTATTAGTGACTGGTTTAGCGTGAAGCCAGTGAAACCTTGGCAAAAGGGCACTCTGGCGAAAAAGGCGATGAAACCCGGTGGTGAAGTACCTGAGTTTGATGTGTTCTCTGAAAAAGTGTTTGCTTATAAGCAAGGCTCGATTGGCGGTAATGGTGTTGGTGGTGGCGGCTGTGGTTGTAACTAAAAGCACCTTGTATAGCGCATAAATAAACGCTGGTTATATCGTAAGTGATTTATAAGGAATAGCTGATAAATCACGGTTGTAATTAATTAATGATGAATGATAAATAATGAATATAAAATTACCTTTAACCTTACTTGGTCTTGTTGCTGGTTCAGTATCCGCGGCCGATCATATTTCTATACACCACATGAGTTTTGAAGAATACGGTGATAAAATTAATGCCGGTGATAATCTTCTGTCATTAGAAAAGAATATTGGTTTAGATTGGACCATTACCGCCGAATTGGGCTACGACACGGTATCTGGTGCGTCACCTGCTTGGGTTGCGACTACACCGCCATCTGGATCGCATGATCAAATTACGCAAGATGCACAGGACATGACCTCGGAAGTGATTCGTGCGGGTTATGACCCTTATCGTGACAATTACGAGATACGCCCTGTTGAGTTAGAGGATACTCGTTATTCTGCGGCAACAAATGTGACCTTCCGTGATAAAGACCGAGATGAATGGACCGTCGGCGTGAACTACTCGCAAGAGGAAGATTACAAAAGCATGGGCGCCAATGCGAAAGTATTAATCTATACGGATAGCAGTAAAAACCGTTCGTTTAGCCTTGGTGGTTCTATTCTTTCTGATCAGACATTGGCATTTCAGGAATATCAAAATGGCGGTAATAGTCAGCAATGGGAAGACATTTTCACATCAAGCATGGAAGTCGGGATGTCACAAGTATTCACCCCTAATTTGTATGCGACCTTTACGGCTTATGGCGGTTATAAAAGTGGTTATTTGAGTAATCATTATCTTACTGTGTTACGTGAAGTAGATATTGATGGCGATGGCAGTATTGGTGATGATGAAGTGTTTTTAGGCCAAGATTCACGCCCTGATATACGACTGTCTGGCGGGGTGAACTTACAAACCTTTTACAGTGTGAGTGACCGTGTTGTGGTGCGCCCGCGTTATAAATTCTTCGCCGATGATTGGGGCGTAATGTCACATCAACTGGGTGGCAAAATGAGTGTCAAAGTCACTGACTGGTTAACGCTTGCGCCGGGTTATTTTTGGTATACCCAGCAAGGTGCTAATTTCTTCATTGATCCGAAAGCGGCAGACCCAACATTCGCTTCAACAGGTTATGCCACTTCGGATATTCGCTTAGGTGATTTTAATGCCAATGCCTTTGAACTGGGAGCAAGCCTTAAGCTATCAGCTAAATGGCGAGTGAATGCTTTAGCTGCTTATTATGAGCAGAGTAATGGTTATGCCAGTCGCTGGTGGGCTGTCGGGGTAACATATGACTATTAAGCACGCTTATGTACATCGTTTTATGGCAATGACAGTCCCTTGTGAAGTGACCTTGATTGCCTCGGACGCAGCGGGATTAGCACGGAATATTGAAGCAAATACACGCCGCTTAGAGGCAAAGTTTAACTTCTATTCTGATACTTCAATGTTAACGAAAGCGATTAATCAACGCAGTGGTAAACGTGTGGTTATCGATGCTGAAACCCGAGATATTTTAACTAAGGTACGTGAATATAGTATTGCGACGCAGGGGATCTTTGACATCACGGTTGGTACAGTCAAAACGTTATTGCAAAGCAGTGCGAAAACGCGTGAACAGGTCTACCAAGGTGCTGCTCCTTATATGGGATTAGCGGCATGGGATATAGAAGATAATATCTTGATTATGCATTTCCCTATTACACAATTGGATCTCGGTGGCGTGATTAAAGAAGTCGCCGTTGATCAGGCAATGGCAATTGTAGAGCAAGCGAGTAGTGGTGCGCTAATTAACTTTGGTGGCGATGTTCGCGCGTCGGGCTGTAAAGTGGATGGTAGTGATTTTGTGGTGGGGGTTGTTAACCCTCATCAACAGACGCAAGCGTTGTTTGCCTTACCACTGCGTAATCAGGCGCTGACAACATCCGCGCATTATGCAAGGCGACAACAGTTTTCAGACCAAGAAAGTTCTCATATTCTCGCGTCACAAGATACTCACCAGCAGGTTATTTCAGTGACGGTTGTTGCTGATAGCGCATTACAAGCTGGGATCATAAGCACAGCATTAACGATTAACCCTCGCTTAACGGTTCCCGAAGAGATTGGGTTTGCATTAGTTGATGAGCAGTTGAATGTTCATCAAAATACGGATTTTTTATTATCATGAAGTTACTTTTTAAATTAAATGATGCAATGAAGCAGCTATGTATCATGTTGCTACTGTTAACCAGTATTAGCACTATTGCTCAGACTCAAACTAGCAGTAATACTGAATCTGAATTCCTCACGGTTAATCAAGCCTTTCCATTTTCATCACAAATATTAAGCGCTGAAGATGGCAATAAATTGGTATTAACGTTTGCCACAGAGAAGGGTTATTACCTTTATCACAAGCGTTTTTCGTTTAAGGTCGTAGATGGCGATGTCAACTTAGCTAAACCACAATTTTCAGTCATCGCAGAACAAAAACAAGATCCTAATTTTGGTTTAGTGAAGGTTTATCATCAACCGTTAACAGTTACCTTGCCGTTTACGGGAAGTGGCAGTGTTAAGGTCCGCTACCAAGGGTGTGCTGACAGTGGTTTATGTTATTTACCCCAGCGCAAAGTGATTGAACTTGACGCTAAGGTGACCAACATTCCGGTAATGCAGTCTGTTGTTGAACCTATCAGTCCTGTTTCAAGCCAATTACTTAATGTGACAACGGCGTCAGCGAATGACAGTCAAAGTTTAGCGAGTATGTTAGCGGGGGCTGGACGAACACAAGCCTTGTTACTTTTCTTCGTGCTTGGTTTAGGGCTTGCTTTCACCCCCTGTGTATTGCCGATGATCCCTATTTTATCGAGCATCATTGGTGGTCAAGGTTCTGGCATGACGGGCTGGAAAGGTTTCTATATTTCGGTAGCATATGTGCTGGGAATGGCCTCAAGCTATGCACTGATTGGCGTGTTAATGGCGACGGTTGGGCAGGGCGTTAATATACAAGCTGCGATGCAACAAACCTGGTTGTTAGTGATATTTTCGGGTTTATTTGTATTGTTAGCGCTGGCGATGTTTGGTGTTTATGAGTTGCAATTACCATCGCGTTTACAGGTCGCATTGAATAACCAATCGCAACGTTTAACGGGTGGTAAGACGATAACGGTATTTATGATGGGCGCTATTTCAGCCTTGGTGGTTTCGCCCTGTGTATCAGCGCCACTTGCGGGTGCATTATTGTATGTTTCTACCACTCAAGACTGGTTGTTTGGTGGTGGTGTATTGTTCGTGATGGCATTAGGCATGGGCGTACCCTTGGTGATAATCGGTACGTCGGGTGGTAAATTCTTACCAAGCAGCGGCCCTTGGATGGTCCGTGTTAAACAAGGGTTTGGCGTGATGCTACTGGCGATCGCTATCTTACTTATCAGCCGGTTTGCTGCTCCGAGTGTGACACTAGGCTTGTGGGCATTGCTTATGATTAGCTGTGCAATGTACATCAATAATATCACGAATATACAAGCAAGTCGTTTGTGGTTACGACACGTCGTGGTATTCGTATCCTTGGTTTACGGCGCTATGTTACTTGTGGGCATGATGACAGGAGCCGATGATATAGCCGATCCGTTGCAGCATATCACTCAGCGCAGCGTTATTAGCCCAGGCGCAGAACAAGGCTCATCGCCGCTGTTTATGAAAACAGCGTCGGTGCAAACTATCGATAATGCGATCAATAACCTGCAAGCGCCCAAAGTCGTGACCATGGTAGATCTCTACGCTGACTGGTGTACATCGTGTAAAGTGATGGACAAACAGGTGTTTTCAGACCCAAGTGTCGAAACTGCAATGACTGCAATCAATGCGCTTAAATTTGATATTACTGACAATACCAAACCGCAATCAGAATGGATGGCGAAATCGAAGTTATTTGGACCGCCAAGTATGTTGTTCTTTGATGGTAACGGTAATGAAATGGAGCAATTACGCGTTGTTGGTGAGATGGATAAACAACAATTTTTAGCACACCTTAAATTGGTCGCTGAAGCGGTTCCGTTAAGTTAATTCAATTCAAGTGCCCAGCGTTATAAATTAATGCAGGGGGGCGTCGTCATCCTCCCAGCATTTTTTTGTTGTGACCTGCTAAATGTTTGGAGGGGTTTAACATGTTATTATTTCAAAATAATTGTTTAAATAAGATTTTTAAACAAGCTTGTCCCGCCTTTAAATACGCGCTTAAATTGTGCTGACGCGCTGGTATTGCCCCCCTCTAAACGCTGCCGATTACGTTGCACGTTAATGCTTGCATCGACATTATTGGCAATCAGTTGTTCTAGACTTTCCTGTCCCCACGTCTTCGAGTCAGTTGAAAACGAAGTCGGGATGATCGTATCGAAGCCAAGTAACTTTTGGTTGTACTCAATGGCTTTGTTAATCGTCATCACTTTTGCTGAATCAGATTGGGTTAAATCATACGGTGGTGACCATTCAGATGACGGTTTTAACTTATCAACTTGGTTTAAAATCCCGGTGATCACGGGCTTCTTTCGATGCAAGTTATCTTTATGCGCGTAAAATTCATCTAAGCTAAGCATGAATTGACGATCAAGCTGTCGTGATGATTGGTTGGCTTTTAGCACCCACAACACCATATCCGCATTGGTTACATGCTTAAGCACTGTTTTGTTGGTCTGTTCATTACCATCAAGGCCGGGCAAATCAACCAAGTTTAGTACTTCAATATCACTAACAGCACAGCTATAAACATGTACTTCGCTGGTGGAGGGCAGGGCGCTTACTTCTGCGTCAAGCGCCCCTTTTATGGTGTTGATAAGCGACGACTTACCGGCACTGATTTGTCCGATCACTGCAATCCGTAAGGGTTCCAGTTGTTCTGGCTGACGGCTTTCATCTTCAACTGCGATCGTGCTTTTGTTAATATCGCTTTCTTCAATGGAAAAACGACCACTGTATAAATCAATTGCAACCGCGGCGACTTCTTGCAGAAACGCTCTTTTCATATTGAGCTGTAAATTGGCTCCGACATTCCCAGCCATATCTCCGAGTAACTTGTTACGCACTTCTTTGGCTATCGCTGCAGCAGGATTGATGAACTGATAAACCCGATAAGCTTTACTGAGTACGCCAGCGGCTTGCTTGCCGGTTGCAATTTTATCTTGATGGTTATAGGCGAATTTTAAATGAGAGACTTTAATGTTTTCGACAAAGGGCACGTTCTTTTTGAGAATTGCGCGATAGCGGCGACTCACTTCTTCCAATAGTTTTAACCCGTCAGTGACCGAAAATTGCAGATTACCACGGGAAAACTCTTCGGCGGTGGTATTCGCTATAACAAGACCGTGTGTTTTTAACGATCCCCATGCATCATCTTCGGCAAGTTGTGCTTCAATCTGTTGGTTAAGACGTTGCCAAATTGAATTTTCGGCATCAGACCAATCGGCAGAGGCTGTCACTAAGCTGTCTTCAGGTACACTGTTTTCAGGCATTCGCAATTCAGCTATTTTCACTTGGGCTTTTTGACGTAATAGTAGCAGCGGGATATAAGAGAGCAGGAATGTAGCGACTAATACAATCGCAAACTCCAGAGTATAGCCATATTGAATAATGGCATATAAACCAAAACCACACAGTACCAGTACAGGCAGGAATACCGCTAATGTCAGCACTGTGGTTACACCTGCCGAGAGGTTATTTAACTGTGTCAGGCTGTTCTTAACGCGTTTCACTTTTCGCTACCTCTTTAATATTTGCTAGGGCGTCTTTGTATATCGTTTGCATGTCCTGATTCGATACAACTTCGCCTTTGCTCTTATGATACATGTATTTGCACGCTGCACGGCCAATGGCATAGGTAGATGCAAAGCTAATCACTGCCGCGGATGCACTACCTATGGTTTGCCCGTAAGCAGGGATTAATTTGACTAATTGGCGAATACCGAACTTAGATGCATATTGGAAAGCAAAACCCGACCCTAACGTGCCGATAAATTCTGCAAATGCTTGTTTATCCCAATCGACACCGTATTGGTTGGCTAAACTGTGTAGCATTTTTGCTTGGATACTCGGCACGGCAACCAAACCAACCGCCGGAATTGCATCTGCTGCGCCAGCAGAACCCGCATACCAGAGTACTTCTGTTTTTAATGTTTGAAAATTAGCACCTTCGGTATCGGCATGTTGCTGCTGGTGATTAAACTGTTGGATAATCGGTAATAATGCCGTTAGCTTGTCTTTTAACGTTGAAATGCCAAATGTATCGCCGTTAACGAGTTCGAAGTCGACCTCGACGTGCGGAATTTCACCACCCCATACTTTTTCGAACTGTTGTTGATTGTATTGCACCGTTTTAGCTTGCTCATCAGCACTGAGTTGCTTAACTGCGGTATGGATGACTAAGATCTGCTTGATTGAATTTTGTTTTTTAATCTTCTTTAGTGCGTTAATGACATCACTTTGTTCAGGTTCTTCTGCTTTGGCAATGACAAGTAAAGCATGGCCTTGTCGCGCACTGATTTTAATATCGTCAGCAGGATCGTAATCCGCTTCTGATAACCCTCGGGTATCAAGAAAACGCAGTAACGGCGTCGCTTTAGGATAGCTATACGCGTGTGATGTCATGGTACAAGGCTCGAATCCATTACCGACTTCAACATCACTATCACCCGTGATCGCTTGGATTAATGATGATTTACCTGCGCCCGTTTTACCCAATAACCATAATGTTGGTAAATGGATATTTTGATACTCGAATGCTTTGGATATATTTGGGTTTTCACTAGGGTTAAAGAATTCTTTAATGGCATCAAACATGACTTAATAGCTCTTTGTGTTAATGGTGAAAGATATTGATGAAAACGATGAGCGAAAATAAACATACAAGAAATAGACGCTATAACCAAGCGTTGCGGATAATACAAATGTCCAGTCATATCATTCTATGATGTCACCGACAATTAATGCATATGCAATGTTGGACCACATGATTATAACCAATATGATTGGCGATAGTGCTGCACCTAGCATTTTATTATGACTTCGTTAATGATAAAAACTGCAATATTAATAACTTTTGTTATTTATTCATATTGTGTTTTAAACAATTATTTAGAATATGACATAAACCTCGAGTCATTTATCTACAACATGGTTGCTTATGCTTAGTTAATGAAATAGAGGTATATCCTTCCTAATATGTTCAGTTTTATAATGATTATTCTAGTTTCAAAAGGACAATCGCCATGTTTGATAGTCAATCTTGTTTATCTCGTGCACAGCAAAGTATTATTGATCTCGATAAGTGGCAGCAAACTGTTGATCTTATTGCTGAATTGTTTGATTCGGCATGTGGTGCGATTGTTCAATTACGTAAAGATGAATTTAACGTGGTGGTTGCGAGTCAAAATGAAGACAGCTTTCTGTCTCGTGATGTGACGTGGCCATGGGACATAAATAGCTTTTGTCGAAAGATTGTCGAAACCAAGCAAGAACTGAATATTCAACAGGCTAAATCTGACGCTTACTGGAAACTATCTCCACCTGTAGTTGAGGGTAAGATACGTTCTTATTGTGGTTTACCCATTTTTTGGCCTTCCGGTCAACTATTTGGCACTATTTGTATCATTGATACCAAAGAAACTGAGTATTCACCAACGCTGATTAAGCTACTTGAACAGTTTTGTCGTTTGATCACTGCGGATTTACAAATGCTGCATGATTATGAAGCGATCCATGATTTGGCGTTAACGGATGAATTAACGGGTCTTAATAATCGCAGAGGGCTGTCATTTCTTGGTGAGCAACGCATTAAAGACGCACGACGTGCAAAGCAAACTATAGGGATTGTTTATCTTGATATTGATAATTTAAAGCAAATTAATGATAAGCAAGGTCATCAAGTGGGTGATCAATGTATTATCACCCTTGCTAATGTGCTAAAAGAAAATGGTCGAGAAAGTGATATTATTGCGCGTATCGGCGGTGATGAGTTTATTATTATGACGTCGTTTAATGATGAAAGTATTCACGACGTACAATTAGAGGCGCTTTGTTCTCGCATATTAGAATGCTATAACCTTGCGGCGTCAGAATACGATGTCGGTGAAATAACATCGATTAGTTATGGTTATCAAACATTTGATTATGAGCGAACGACAGTGCTTGAAGACATGATTGCGCAAGCTGATCGACTTATGTATCGAAATAAAAACAGTAAACGTTAAATTATCCCGTAAACTCTCGCTTCGTGTTAGAATGCACGCCAATATCCAACTGTTACTTATTCCAATCCTAACAGTTTACCTATTTTACTTATTTATCAAACACCTGAGATTACAAATGCCATTTTCTAAGTTTGGATTAAACAAATTAATTACCCAAGCAGTAGCTGAGTTAGGCTACGAGCAACCTACGCCGATTCAACAAAAAGCAATTCCTGCGATTTTATCGGGCAAAAACCTGATTGCCGCTGCGCAAACCGGTACAGGTAAAACTGCAAGTTTTGTATTACCACTATTACAAATGTTCAGCCACAAACACACACTACGTGCGAAGCGTATTCGTGCGCTGATCTTAACTCCAACACGTGAATTGGCAATTCAGGTAGCAGAAAACGTTGAGCAATACGGTAAACATTTACACCTAACATCAATGGCGATGTACGGTGGTGTTGATATGGACCCACAAAAACAACGCCTCATTGAAGGTGTTGATATTCTGGTTGCGACGCCTGGTCGTTTACTCGATATGGCACATCAACGTGCGCTTCACTTTGACGAACTCGAAGTATTAGTTATCGATGAAGCGGACAGAATGTTAGATATGGGTTTTGTTAACGATATCAACAAAATCATCGAGCGTTTACCGCAAGAACGTCAAAACTTACTGTTTTCGGCAACGTTATCGAACAAAGTACGTTTCTTAGCAAAAACTGCTATTAACTACGCGCTGGAAATTTCGATTGAACCAGAAAATACAACTGCACCAGAAATTGACCAGTGGTTAACTGTTGTAGATAAAGATGTGAAATCGGCATTGCTTAGCCACATGATTATTGAAAATGACTGGAAGCAAGCGTTAATCTTTATTGAAACAAAACGTGGTGCGGCTAAGTTAGTAAGTCAACTTGAAAAACGTGGCATTAAAGCAGAATCATTCCACAGTGGTCGTAGCCAAGCGATGCGTGAGCAGTTATTAGCAGAATTTAAAGCCGGTGAACTAAGCTTTCTTGTTGCGACTGGTGTTGCTTCTCGTGGTATTGATATTGATGATTTAGACCGCGTAGTAAACTACGATCTACCTGAAGAACAGGCTGATTATGTTCACCGTATTGGTCGTACTGGCCGTGCTGGTGCATCCGGTGAAGCGATTTCATTCGTTTCTCGTGATGATTTCCGTAACTTATGTGCTATCGAACAATTGCTAGACCATGTTATCGAACGTAAAGAAGTTGAAGGTTTTGAAGCGAAAGTTGGTATCCCTGACTCTATCTTAGGTTATGTACCAAAACGTTCTCAACCACCACGTCGCCGCCGCCCAGCGAAGAAAAAATAACTGTTCGGTAAGAATGGATAGTATTAATAAATGAATTGTAGCGACTCACTTGAGTCGCTTTTTTGTGCCTGTAATAATGTGTAATACATATTGTTATGGAAATTGGATATATTAACTGCAACGGGAAATCATAGATAGCATGCTAGTTTAGAGTTATAGCGGAGAAGTAAAATGGGTAGACCAGTCGATATGACGGTAAATAACTTTACGGGTAAAACATTGGTATTAATTGGCATTGATGTTGAGCACGGTAAATTTACTGAAGCGCCACCAAAAGAGATAATATTCTCGCAAGCATGGGCGTGCGCAAGCAAATCAGATACGATGATGGGGCCTAAGGGCAGTGCAACCTATGCAGCCCAGGATCGAAGTTTTCAAGTTGAATTTTCTTGGGATCATGCCTACGGCAGCTCTAGCAGTTCTTACCAGGTTAGCCCAAGATCCAATGAGAGTGTGTTGTATGACATAAAGGGTGTTTTTACAGGGCATAAGCAGAGTATCCAATTTCAGTTAATGCCAGTGTGATAAAACAGCTAGGTTAGTATCAGTTAGCTCTTTCTGCTCTTGCGTTTGTTTATGGCTAATAGGGTTTAAGATTATTCATGGTCGACGTTTAGAATGTTACTCCATAGGTGGTACTGTATTACGGTATTATCAGATTTTCTGTTTTTGTGAAGTTAAATAATAAGCAGAATAAACTGTTGTTTGGCGTGATTTTTGATTTAAATGCTAAATACTAGACTATTCAATGCTTTATATGGTTTTGATATTGTTCGTGTAGGTTTTGTGACGTAATATTTGTTTTTAACACATAGTCCTAGAATATACATACTATCATGCTTAACTCTATAAAAAATCCTGATGCGCTAGCTAAACAATTTAATTCGAGTGCTTATGAGTTGCTTGAAAAAATCGGTGAAGGCGGCTTTGGTTGCGTTTATCGGGCTAAACAGCTCAATACAGGCCAAAGTGTCGCGATCAAATTTTTGTCGATCAGTGCTGAGTTTGATGATGCGAAAAAGCAGCGTTATATAGAACGTTTTCAACGTGAAACTCAACTCGTCGGTCTATTGCAACATCCTAATATCGTACGTTTATTAGATAAAGTTCATTGTGGTGAATTACTTTATGCGGTATTTGAATATGTTGATGGAAAAACATTAAAGCAAACCTTGATCGAGTCTGGTGCCTTATCTCCGGTGGAAACCGTTGAAGTTATGTCGCAGGTACTGGATGCGTTAGCGCACGCTCATAAGCAAGGCGTGATCCACCGAGATATTAAACCAGCCAATATTATGCTAACCAAATCCGGGGCAAAAACGCATGCCAAGGTATTAGATTTTGGCATTGGGACCCTGATCAGCGAAGCGCGTCAACTTGATTATAAAAGTATTACCTTGACGCAAGAAACCTTAGGTACGCCTTCTTATAGTGCACCGGAACAGCTTAGGGGAGAGCCGCCGACATTAAAGACTGATCTTTATGTTTGGGGCTTGGTATTCATTGAATGTTTAACCGGTCAACCCGCAATCACAGGCTCCAATCTTGCGTCTATATTTCATAAGCAGCTGAGCCAAGAAAATGTGCCTCTGCCAGCCGCCATTGTCGGTCATCCTATCGCGGCGCTGCTTCGACGAGTACTGCAGAAAAAAGCACATGAACGCAGTGTTAATGCTGCTGCATTATACAAAGATCTCATCCATATTAACCTCTCTAATTTGGTTGGTGAACTCGTTTCCCGAAAAGAACAGAACAGGCTATCAGATAGAAAATTACTACCAATGGATTGTGATGAGACGCTGATCAATAACAATGCTATTTATTATACAGGGCTTACTGAACGCAAGCAGATCACGGCATTAAGTATTTTTTTAAGCGCACGCTCGGTGACCGATAACCCGATCGATCATGAAGTCGTTGATGCATTGCATCGAGACCAAAAAAATCAATGTCTAGATACTGCGATCCGCTATGGAGCATGTCATGTGGGTAGCTTAGGCGACAGCTTATTATTTTATTTTGGGTATCCAATGGTGAGTGATAATGATGTCCGTCTCTGCGCGCGCACGGCTCTGGATATTATTAGTAATTTAAATAAGCGTAATGCCTTGCTAAGAACTAGTCAAGGTATTGAAATGGAGATCCGCATTGGTATGCACACTGGGTTAGTGACGAGCTATGCCGATGCTACACCAGAAGGTGATACGCCAAATATTGCGATGCAACTTGCACGTATGGCTGACGGTGAGCAGATACTGTGTTCAGATGTTAGCCGTGATTTGTTGAAAAGTTATATCGAATTCGAACCTGCGCAAGCCTGCATGTTGGGCGTGGGTCGTGTGGAAACACAGCTGTTCCGTTTACTCGCCGAACGTCAGGTTGAAGCATTTGGTTTTTTACGCAGTAGCCAGAAAAATTACGCATTTATTGGGCGTGAACAGGAACTTGAACAACTTTCAGAACTGTTAAATGATAGTGAACAAAATACGACTAACTTAGTGCATGTTTGCGGTGAGGCTGGCATCGGTAAATCTAGGCTGGTATTTGAGCTGAGACATACAGCCCTGAAAATGCGTCACCATATAGCTCAGTGCTTGCCTGAACATAAAAATAATGCCCTCTATCCGATACTAAAAATATTGAAATATCGTTATTCATTAAATGATATAGCTCCTCAAGTTGCATTACAGCGCTTAACTCAGGCCATGCAGACGATGGAGTTAAGAACCCTAGAAAACAACACGCTTGAGGAGAAAAACCAAGGTTTTTCGGTACTCTGTAGCTGGCTTAATTTACCTTTGGACGGCAGCTTACCGCTTAGTGATATGGTCCCTGAAGTACAAAAGAAATTGCTATTTTCGACCTTGATAGCCTTGCTCGCGGATGAAAAAATCAGTGATGGACAATGTGACCTAGAGAGTGCTGTCAAACAACGAAATTTGTTTATTTTTGAAGATCTACACTGGGCAGACCCAACCAGTTTAGAGTTCATTGCTGAATTTGTTACGGTACTAAAATCCACAAGTGATGTTGTTATTAGTACATCTCGTAAAGCGTTACCGGTATCGTTAGAACAATTGGGTTTTGACTCTATAACACTACATAAGCTAACTACGGCAGCGACGGTCAAATTTATCCTCGCATTGTTTGATGATGAAACAGTGTCGGAAAATGTGCTGGATGTATTAATAGCGCGTACTGATGGTATCCCGCTATTTATTGAAGAATTGGCTAATATGCTGAAACAAAAAGAGCTAGTACACAAACTTAATGGCGTAATTGATTTTGTGAACCCTGATAAGCTTGATAAAGTGCCAAATAGCTTACGGGATTCTTTACAGCAAAAACTTGATGGTTTGCTTTATGCTAAAGAGACAGCTCAATTAGCAGCGACTATAGGCCGTGAATTTGATTATGAGCTGTTGGTTGCCGCTTCTCATTACGGTGAAAGTCAGGTGCAGAATGATCTGAATGAATTGCTTGATGCTGAGATCATTTATCTGCAACGTAAAGTCGCGGGCGATAGTTATATTTTCAAGCATGCGTTAGTGAAGGATGCCGCGTATGACAGTCAAACACAATCGGCAACGCTAGAGTCGCACAAAAAAATTGTCTATATATTGGAACAAGGGCAATCGGAGATAATCAAGAAAACCCCGTTGATTTATATTGATCATCTTTTTGACTCCGGTAATGCAGTTAAGGCATTTGAACAATCTGTGAACATAGGTACAGCGCTGTCGATTGACGGCCATTTTATTTATGCCATGAATATGATTGAACACTCGCTGAATAATTTACATCGTATTGTTGAGGACGATAGACCGACATGCGAGGCTGACTTACGTTTAACTTATAGTATGTTGTTAATGACAGTGAAAGGCTTTGGCTCTGAAGACTATAAAAGAAATATCGCCAAGATAGATAAACTGCCACTGGAAAAATTAGATTCAGAAAGACAATGTTCAATTTACTTTAGTCTGATGATCAATTACGCGGTACTAACTCAATTACCACAGGGGTTAATGAAATATAACGAACTGGATAAGTTAGTGACCATACCTGAACATTTCACGGCGTTAATTCATTTTGTGAATGCGCTTATACTTCATTCTTCGGGAGACGCTCCCCAAGCGTACCAAGAATATAGCTTGGCAAAATATAAATATAACCAAGTTAGTGAGTCTAATTTGGTTGCTTGTAAGGATAATTACCGAAGACATGTCCCTTATGATCTGTTGAGTGCCTTACATTCACATCATGCGTTAGCGTTATTAGAGAGGGATGAGCTCGAGAGCAGCAATCTTATACTGGCTAAGCAAGAATTAGATCTCGCCTATGATGCGGCTAATGATTCTCAAGACCCACATACCCTTGCGTTCTTTTATTTCCACCGTGCTCAATTTGCGTATTACATGAAAGATTTTAAATCGATGAAAAAGTATGCGCTACGTTCGCAAGAAATTGCCAGCAAAAACAATATCGTTACCTGGAAATCAATGTCAACGTTTCTACTCGGCTGGGTATTAGTTAATGTTGAGGGAAAACAGCATGGTTTAGAATTAATGGATGCGGGTTATATAGAATGGTCTAGCGCGGGTGCTATTTCTCATCGCGCTTGGATGCAGGCATTAATGGCTCAGAGTTACGCGAAATTAGACCAACGTGAACAAAGTACAACCTTGATGACCTCTGCATTAGCGCAGCTCGAGTGTGATGGTGAAAAACGTTTTGCATTCGATATTCTGGCTATTCAAAAGAGTCTCTCTGACCCCCTTTTTAGTTAAATCCACCCTGTTTATGTAATAAGGCGTAATATTATTTCTTAGTAAATAAGATAATCTACGCCTTATCCTGTTATATACACTTTATTTGATCACTGTTTAACATGTTCAATATTATTCTAATGAAGAAAGGAAATTTAAGTTTTATATGGATGTCTTGATAAATGATAAGAAAAAACAACTAATTATAGGTGCTGTTGTTTTGCTTCTATGTTTTTATAGTGCGATCGCAAACTCATATACTAATGATAATAATACGGCTACGAATGATGCGTTAATTAATCAATTACCGACCACTACATCCTGTCCCGGTTATCAGAATATCAGTAATAAACCATTTTCAATTCTTGCTTGTTTTGCCGCGACATTAGGCAATAATCGAACCAACCAAACTTTGATCCGTGATGCTTATCGACAGTTTCATGCGCTTAACTGGCCTGTCGATGGGGATACAATTGGCTTGCCTAATTATGCTTTAAAAAGTTCGGAACAGGCTGATACCTTCCCTGTGTGGCAATCATGGCCAACGACTCACCAGGTGAAATATACGGATATAAATAATTGGGATGAGAATGATTTTACCATTCCTACATCATGTGGTTATTTATTTGAGAAAACGTCTCAGGGGAAAGGCTCTAAATATACAGCCTTTATTAAGCAATATCCGACAGTGCCTCGAGGACCTAAAATAGAAGTATTAACGAATGCTGTGAATCCGCAAAATGATATTGTTGTTGATATTAATGCGCAGGCAGTCAGGTATCAAGTGTATATGAATAAACCGGCTTTTGAATTTTCAAAAGGGTTATCTTCATCAGTAACTGATGACATAAATTATCCGGTTGCTAAAGGAGTTTCTGAACAGTACGGCATCACACAAAGTGCCGTACGAGGAGCCATCTTCATTAAAGCGGCCTGGAAAGTATTACAGCCTGAAGAATTTGCTAATTACCATAAGTCGTTCGCAGTGGTTACGTCGGAAACAGCGGATGGAATGGAAATATGTGAACTTAACGTTGTAGGCCTATCGGCAATGCATATAGTAAATAAAAATAATCCTAAAAACATTGGTTCACCTGGGTCTAGCGCTAACGAAACTAATAAGTGGAGCTGGGCAACGTATGAATTTGTTGGGAATGCTCCTTCGTACACCTTTACTGAGGATGGTATCGAAGAATTAACAGAGAATAGTATCAAACCTACATTAGGTAACTCTTGGGCCTTTTTTAAGCAGGATTGGACTGGATTACGAAAAGTGTGTGTGAATGAAAAGGGCCTGTGGCAGCAAAATTTATCCTCATGTCCAATCAATAAAAATGGTTGTGGGAAGGAAGAACCTTGCGAAAAAAGTACCATAGTTTTACATCCTTCTGAGCAGGACGTCAAAAATCTAACCAGTTACAACAATGCCACAATGCGGGAACTTAAAAATAGTGTATGGAAAAATTACCGCATAATTAATAATCAGTGGTCAGATATGGGATATGTAAAGCCAGAAAAACTTGAAAATCCAATATTGGAAGCCTTCAGTAAAAAAAGAACGAGCTGTAGCGGTTGCCATAAACGTGCCAATAAAGCGAAGTTTAACGATTTTATTTTTTCGGAAAGAATAAAAGATGTGTTTACTGGAACTAAGATTAATTTATCAAATTAGTCACAAAAAAATAATAAATAAGTCATAAAACTAAAAAATAAGGAAGAGAGTAAATGCCAAATACTACAGATATAGAGAAGTTATTTTTATTTCGCGATCAATTTTGCTGTATTCAATTAATCGTTGCTATGGTTAGCGACAATGAATTGCAAATTACTACTAGTTCTATCTATCCGGGTATTTCGGGCGAGGGCGATAATAAAGCAAAATTAAAAGCAAAGTTGAAAGATTTATATTATTTACCTAACTCGGTTATTCAGCTTGCAGAGTCTAATGTGTTACTCGATCTTGTCGATCGTTATCTTGACGAACCAAGTAAATTATCAAGTGTCGTGATGAGCGACGATTTTGCATCATTATTGGTTGATGTTACGGGCAGTCTAGATGCTGAGCCACGACTTAAACTATTGTTAGGTAATGCGAACTACCGCTGTGCTTTTTCAAATACAGATAATCTTGATTTTGTTGAGCAAACTCAGCTGGCAGATAAAGATGTTACGATCCTCAGCAGTACTGAACAAGGTAAGTTAGCGTTATTAATCCATGCAATTGCATCTGACAAAGCGGTACGTGATGACGTTATCGCTTGTACACAAAAAAGTGAAATTGTAACTATATTAAGCTCTATTAAGCTAGCTAATGCGCAGTGTATCTCAATGCAAACTGCAGGTATTATTGGCGACTATTTAAGTTGTAATGATGTTAACGGATTAACAACTTTCCTTGGTAGTAATACTTATAAAGCATCTTGGTAATACATTCAACTTACTGTCATTTTATTGTGAAAGAGCAAGTCGTCACGATATAAATTTGGCATGCTTTACTTCATAAAATAAGTGTAATATTACAACTTATTACAAGTGTAATAAGTTGTAATATTTTTTAGCTCTTAAAAAGGATAATCTGGATCTAGATTGTTTACTAATACACAGTTTGCCTTTTAGCAAGTTGTATAATAGAAACAGTGACGAGCCCCGTTATTATTTTAATAATAACTTGAGGAAGGTCAGATATTTTATATTGCTGACTTGGAAACATAAGTTGGTGATAATAACAATGACAGCACACACTCGGTTACTTCATAAGTTATTTAATTTTAGCCTCACATATCCGCGATTGTTCAATATGCGGTTCAAACCCAAAGCAGCCGACAAAGCCTGCATCGATTTGGCGAATAAATTGCAGTCCAGTCTGGATCCTGAAGTATTATTAGCTATTTTCAAGCAGAGTCTCAGCGAATATATCCCTATCTGCAATCTGGCGTTTCAAACTGAAAATTGCATTTTTACAACAGAAATGTTGGCTCCCGGTAATACTAGCTTACAGTTCGATTTGTCTGATGACGGTTATACTTTGGGTCAATTAGAGTGTGATTTAGAACAAAGCCTGACGATAGCACAGCAAACGTTATTAACCTTGTTATCTAAAGTGTTAGTCTATCCGTTACGCAATGCGCTGGAATATCAGAAAGTGAAATTGCTGGCATTTCAAGACAGCTTGACGGGGTTAGCTAACAGAAATCAATTTGAACACTGCTATCAACAATTAGCTGTAAGTAGCTATAAAAAACAAGTGAATTTCTCACTACTTATAATTGATCTTGATGGTTTTAAACGGGTTAACGATAAACACGGTCACCAAACCGGGGACCTTGTGTTGGCCAATTTTGCGCAGCTATTATTACAGTTCAGCAGTGAACGTGCACAGATATTTCGATTCGCTGGAGATGAGTTTACTATTTTGATCAATGATGCAGATAAACATTTCATCTCATGTTTTGCGCAGGAGATTAAACATGCGGTAGCTAGAAATAGTTCATTAGCTAAATTTAAGCTATCTTGCAGTATCGGCAGTGCCAAGTTTCAGAGTCATGACACATTGGATAGCTTGTTTGCCCGCGCGGATAAAGCTTTATATCGAGCGAAAGGAAAGGGGCGAAATTGTGTTGAATTGGCGCCCTGCACAGAACTGTAAATGTAACAGATACGACTAAATAATTATAGATGGAGTTGCTTATGGCAAAAATTATTAATCTTAATACCGAAGAGCAAGTCACTTTAATGCTACAGCATCTCTTTGGTCGGCACCCTAATTCTTCGCACACCTTATTGTTTTCACCCGATGCTTCTCGAATGCATGCAACTATTTTTTGGGATCGCGGTATGTGGGTACTGCAAGATTCCAGCAGTAATGGTACTTATGTTAATGGTAAACTGATTCATCGAGGTAGTGCTCACCATTTACATCTGGGTGACCTGATTAATTTCGCCAGCCTGTCCGGTGATACATGGCGTATTGTTGATCTGTCTCCGCCAAATAGCTTGTTAATACCAGTGACGCCTGGATTACCGACTGTGGTGCTGAAAGATTTAACAGTATTACCGAATGAAGACCAGCCAGAGAATACGTTATACATATCGGCCAGTGGTCACTGGGTATGCGAAAGTGAATCTGGTGTATCTGTGCTTAAAACCGGAGATTTGGTCGGTAGCCGAGAACAAGCGTGGCGTTTTATTGAAGCCAGTGCCACTGCGGAAACCTTGCATAACGATGTTTTGGTTCTTGCAACGGTAGAACAAACATCAATACAATTTGTGGTTAGTCAAAATGAAGAACATGTTGCGATGAAACTCATCATGGGTGAGCAGGAATACGATTTAGGACAACGTAATCATCACTATTTATTGTTAATTCTAGCTCGAAAACGTCTGGAAGACATAGCTCAAGGGCTGAGAGCAAGTGAGCAAGGCTGGATTGATAAAGAGTTACTGAGCAAGATGCTGGGACAGAGTGAAAACCATATAAATATTCAAATATATCGTTTTCGCAAGCAGATTGTTAAGTTATTGTCTAACTCGACTCGTTTACCGCAGGCTATTGAACGACGAACAAGAGAAATCCGCTTTGCTTATGACAACGTAGAGATCACTGGTGGTGCTGAGTTCATAGCAGTTAAAAGTAAAACTGTTTGATGAATAATTACTGAGCTAAAGAGCAATTAGTTTGGTAATAGAGAGGGTATAAGCGCTAAAATATAAATAACCAGCGGGTGGTTTAATCCTGCCTGTTGCGGTATCAGTACCTTGCCTAGAGAATAGGGGGGCAGGGCGAAGTTCACTGATTTATGCTAGTGAGCACTAGTACAAATCTCACTGTGGTAAATACAAACTCGATTACGACCTTCATTTTTAGCTTGATACAACATCTGATCGCCATGTTTAAGTACTTCATCGAAGTCTTCTTGTAACGACTCTGGCGGTACTAGGCCAAAACTTGCAGTCACTGGGATAGATTGCCCGCCAAACTCAATTGGCAACTTCGCTATCTCAGCGCGTATGCGTTCGGTCAGATTAATGGCCCCAACCTCGGAGACTCCAACCAGTAACGCACAAAATTCTTCCCCTCCTATGCGACCGATTATATCTTCACATCGGGTATGCTGCTGTAATACTGCAGCCACAGAGATTAAAACCTGGTCGCCTGCTGGATGCCCATAAGTATCATTGATCTGCTTGAATGTATCCAAGTCTATCATTAGCAGCGCATAGGGACGTTTATATCGCAGCCATTCTGCATGCCTTTTCTCTGCTTGATCCATAAAGCTACGACGGTTAGGGATACCGGTCATTACATCTGTTGTGGCTAAATGCTCAGCACGGGCCAGCGCAACCTCTAACTCTTTAGTTCGTACTTGTACACGATCTTCCAATTCTTGATTAAGGGTTTCCAATGCACTACGAGTTTGCTGTAATTCCAAAAAATAGGTTCGTGCCTGTACAAGACGTTGAAAGATTGATTCACCTAAAGCAGTCAGCTCATCACGCTGTTCACGTCTTGGTGGCGCTCGCCGCCAGCCTACGGGGTTATCGGGATCAATCCGCTCAACCCAATTGGCATAATTACGAATAGGTCGTGCCAGTGTTATATAGAATAGCGCTAGCAGGGCAGCAGCTAAAATCAGCGTTTTTACCAGCTCACCAACAGCAATATACTGAATTCGCTTAAAAAAGACTTGTCGTGCTGGTAAGGGGTCAATATTCAATTTTAAATGTCCGACAAGATCATTTTTGTGAAAGAGTGGTATAACTTCTACTCTTGTTGGGCCAAATAAAAATGATAGAGTATCTAACCAGCATTCTGATACAGCAGGTCTGCTGTGTTGACTTAGCACAGTACCTGTAAAGGTTTCAATAGTGGCTTCCACGATCAAGGGCTGACTTACCAGTCCCTCGGATACTACGTCAGCCAAGTCTGTGCTCAGTGTCCACAGTGATTCTGCCGCTACTGCGGATGAAGATGTTATCACCCTCTGTAACTGCTGTTCGATCCGACGTTGTTCACTTTGATATTCGAAAAATAATAATATCAGCGCCATCAAAAAACCAACCAGCAAAGCTATGCCGACGGTCATGTAAGCCTGGCGAACGGCCAATCCTCGACCAAAATCTATTGTAGATTTAGTACTCATTTTCGTATTGGCTCTTGCTGAGACTGAAGTAGCTTGGTTAATGTAAACGGATAGCGAGTTAATTTGGTTGAATGGGTTAAAGAAAAGTTTTTGAAAGGAATACGAGACCACTGCTGATTGCCAAAATGTGCTAGGTAGTCAGACGCATTGGCTTGGTTAATGGCTGTCATGGGGAAGTGAACCTCTGCAGAAATGGCATTAAAATCGTGCCCCTGTACATAATCATAAAGCATCACCATAGCCCAAGCGCCCGCAAGAAAGTGGCCGCCGTGGGTTAACGTCATTTCGCCATTCATGACATGCTTAATGGCGTCTTGAGACCAGTTTAGTCCTGAAACCTGTACATCAATACCGGGTTTCAAGCCTGCTTCACGAATGGCTTTGATAGCGCCCAAACCAATGTCATCATTAGCCGCCCAAACAGCCCCTAATGGTTGTCCGCTTTGCAACCACAAGCGCGTTCGTTTATACGCTTCATCACCTGACCAGTTAACTGAAATACGACGCTGTTCTTTCAACACCGGGAAGTCATTTAAGGCGCGATCTAAACCCTTAAGTCTTGCCAGTGAAGCCGGCGTATTATTGTCACCAGCCAGAGTTAGCAAGGCGATTGATGGCGGATTATTTTCCTGTCTCGTATTATGGGTTAAAGACTCTGCCATTTCGTATCCGGCGTTTTCATTGTCAGGCGTGAGGCTACCCAGCCAGTTTTTCAGCTGCTCGCGAGGTGCGCCGTAGATGTCGCGTTGCTGTTGAGTCAAACTATTCAACAGCATTAAGGTCGGAATACTAGCCTTATCCGCTAATGCCAGCAAGCGCGCCCCTTGCTGATATTCGTTAACCAGTATTAAGAAATCAGGCTTGTCAGCTCGCGCGATGACGCTCTCTGCATTGCGAACCATCTTTGCCCATTGGCGATCGGCGTACAGAACTTCTAACTCAAAACCCAATTGTTCGGCAGCAGAGCTCATCGTACCAGTTACGGCGTGCCAAAAACCTTGATCAGCATGCCCAGGGCTAATGAAGACCACCTTATGTGACGCGGCATTAACTGTTGGTACAAACATTAGGAGTAGAAAAAAAAGTTGGCGCCTGAACATGCTCAGGGCTGGGGATACAATTAATAACACTACATAAGCTTCCTGCATTAACGTAATATGCTAAATAATTCGATATTACCTAGTATAATTGCAGTATTTACCTTTTATTAAATTGGTATTCTGCACTCTTAATTAGGCATGTTCGCTGATAGTACCGATAAAATAATTATGATAGATATAAATATTAATCGCATACTAACAATATCTAATATCATGTCAATATAGTATCTGTCACGTACGGCTAGTCCAAGCGTTTAAAATACCACTATTATTAATCTAACGACGTGGCATGAGCGTCATCTTAACCACTTTGCAAGCGCAGATAGCTAAGGAGTAAGCGTGTCATTAACCATCGAGTATCTTAATCATCAGATCACCGATGGTCATGGGCAGCGACAATTGCTGTCTGATCTAAGCTTAACTGTGGGGCAAGGTGAATGCATTGGTTTGATGGGGGACAGTGGCAGCGGTAAAACCACGTTACTTAACCTCATCGCCGGACTAGAGCCGATACAGCAAGGCCAGATCATCCTCGCAGGGGTGGCGCTGGCACAAGCGAGTGAGCAGCAGCTGAGTGAGCTGAGAAAAAAACAGTTGGGGATAATTTTTCAACAATATAATTTATTATCGAGTTTGTCGGTTCAAGATAATATCGCTTTTAGCGCTCGTTTGGCTGATCGCTACGATGCATCTCTGTGCACTGCACTGGCGCGACAGCTAGATATTCAAGCCTTATTAAATCAATATCCTTTGACTCTTTCTGGTGGCGAAATGCAACGCGTGGCGATTGCCAGGGCAATGAGTGCCCAACCTAAATTACTGCTTGCTGATGAGCCGACCGGTAATCTGGATGATAACAATAGTATTTGTGTGGTGGAGTTGTTGGTCAAGTTAGCTAAATCTCACGGTACCGCACTTGTGCTGGTTACGCATAGCCACAATGTTGCGGCGAAAATGGATAAGATCTATCAATTAGCAGATGGTCAGCTAACCTTAGTTAACAAATAACAAATAACAAAAACAGAAATAGAGCTTATCGAGTTGGTTAGTCTACCCAAGGGTGATAGAGACGATGACGGATAGTAATACTATTAGTTTCATCCGCAGATTAGATCGGCAAGAATTGTGGCTGGTATTACGAACCCAGATTGCAGAATATAATCACCATCGTTTGTTACATTTGGGCTTTATTTTCAGTTTAGCCATAGCGACCAGTACCTTGTTATGCATTCTGGTCTTAAATCATGCCAGTAAGCTGCAGTATCACCAAGCTAACGCTCAGTTAACCAGTCCTATCGGTTTTTATATTGTCGCCGAGCAAGGTGGACGAGTGACTAAAAGTGACTTTGCTAACTTGCGCAGGCAGGGTTTTACGCAAATCACCCCGGTATTAACGTTCCGAAAACATCTGGCTAATGGCAAACGACTGAAGTTTGTTGCGATTGATATGCTCGCGCTAAGTATTGCTAACCCCGCGCAATATAATCACCAAGCAGTGTTACTGACTAAAGCACATCTGGCGTCACTGGCGATAGATGTCGATATAGATCCAGGTGTTAAATCTGAATTATCCTTGGCTGACAATACCGTTATTCCGATTGTTTTAACCACAAGCGAACAATGGGGCAGAGTTGCATTAGTTGATATTGCACTCGCTTGGCAGTTATTTCCCCAGCAGATTGATTTTAGCGCGTTAATGGTTGCGCCATTATCAGAACAACACAAGCAAGATTTAGAGTCTGCATTACCCACACATTTGTCTCTCAACGAGCCGTGGTCATATCAAGAGCGTAGTGGGTTTGCTGATGCGCTGCACCTTAACTTGATGGCATTAGCTGTATTAGGATTTATTGTCAGTATGTTCATTGCGTTTCAGGCGGGAGAGCAGGCTTGGCATAAACGTGCAGAATTAGCGATGCAGTTACGTTTGCTGGGGGTTGCGTTAAACACGATCAAACTAGCGATGCTGCTTGAAGCTTTATTTCTGGTGCTGGTTGCCAGTATTGTCGGGGTATTGATTGCAGTTGCTTTGGTTACTGTGTTGTTACCCTTGCTGGGTCTTACGTTTAGCCAGCTTTATTCACTGAATATGAGTGGTCACTTTACTTGGCAGTGGCGATACGCGTTATGGGCGCTGCTTATTTCATCTGTTGCAGTATTACTGGCATTAATCAAGCAATTCAAACGCATCAGTACTGCCCATGTCACGTTATCAGCAAGCGAAGTAACCGTGCGGTTTCCTCGACGGGCAACCTTGGCTGTCGCGGTTAGCTTATTGCTGCTATTTAGCTGGTGGCCAGAGCATAGTTGGTATCAAATAATGCTTAAATACGGCATGTTATTGATCGCCAGTGTGGCGCTGTTACCGCATTTTTTACAAGGATTATTATGTCTAAGTGGGATTTGTTTTAAGTTTTTGGGGTTACATTATTTTCAGTTAAATGCTTTCCGGATGGATTACATTGTTAAAGATGCCAGCAACCAGATTGGACGGCGTTATTTACCCTTGGCTGCTTTCTATCTGGCGTTAACGACAAGTATTGCCGCAGCCTTAATGGTACACAGCTTTGAGGGGTCGTTTGTGCGTTTTCTCGACCAGCAATTAAGTGCCGATCTGTTGATCCGCTATCATCCGGGTCAAAAACAATCGGTGGAAACTTGGTTGCAGAATAATCGTGATATCGATGAATACATTCTCCATCAACACACTTGGGCAAAGAGTGCGGATGATTCGGTTAAAGTGTCCAGTTATCAGTCCTCACGGCAGATTGACTCACTATTATTAAAGTCGTCGTCAATCAAAGCCACACCGGGATGTTTTATTAATGAACAACTCGCGCTCAAACGACAATTGGTTGTTGATCAAGTCATTAACCTTCGCCAGGGTGAACAGCAATACAGCTGCTATATTCAGGGTATCTATTATGAATACGGCTATCCAGGATTTTCGTTGACGTTAGATACCCAGCAAGCAAATTCGTTATTTTCTGGTTGGGTTTATAGTGGCTTCGGCGTGTATTTTAACCCGGGTTCCGTTATTGATAAGCATGTTGTGAGCAGGGCTCTGGGGTTGGCCGATGATCAAATATATGAACCAGCACAAGTAAAAAAAATAGCGCTGGAAGTCTTTGCCCAGACCTTTGTACTTACTCGGTTGATCGCGGTTATATTACTGGTGATTGCTTGTTTTGGTTTGTTCTTATCGGCTAATGGTTTAGAGCTGGCGCGTAAAGCCGATTTGTACATTTTGAGTAGTTTGGGTTATAGCAAGCGCGAGCTGTTTGTTCATATGCTGATGCAATGGTGCTTACTTACGGTTGGCTGTGTGTTGTTAAGTTGGCCTATCGCAACGATACTGGCTAATGCACTGGTGAGTCAGGCACTACCGGCTTCTTTTGGTTGGTCAATGCCATTGATGTTTAATGTGGGTTCCTTTGCCATTAGCAGCATATTCGGACTATTATTTTTGCTGCCAGCGCTCAGTATCCCGCTGTTCAAATTGAACTTAAGGAGCGACAGATGAAATCACGTAAATTTTTAAAATTGTTTGTGTTTTTAGTCTTAGTCGTATTGTTATTATTGTCTTGTGAGCAGCAAGTTGAAATGTCTTCTGAGTCGAATCGAAATCTGCTTAAAGTTGAAGATAATGGACAGCAGTATACGCAAGCATCACCAGAAAACAGACTTAGTTTTCCTCGAGCACATTCGCCACATAAAGACTATCATCATGAATGGTGGTACTTAACGGCTAATCTAAAGACTGACACCGGAATACGTTTTGCTACGCAGTGGACGTTATTCCGAACTGCAGTTAATCAAGCGCAATGGTACTTTGCTCATGGTGCATTAGCAGATACTAAGGTACATCTTGCGGCTTTTCGTCAGGGTCGGGAAGAATTTGCCAATGTGACTATTACTGAACAACCTTTTAGCGCAGCCATTGATGATTGGTTATGGCAGTCGTTTGCGGCATTATTACCTGCACAGCTTAATTATGGTTCTGCGCGCACTGATAATGAAGCGTGGCAGGTTAAATTATCGCTAGTGACTGCGAGTCCATTTTTTCTGCAAGGCGAGCAGGGTTATAGTAAAAAACATCAAGATGACGCGATCGCTAGCCATTATTATTCTCAGCCCTTTATTGATGTAAAAGGTGAAATATTATGGCAAGGACAATGGCTAAATGTGACGGGTTCAGCTTGGTTTGACCGAGAATGGGGTTCGGCAATACTCGCGCAAGATCAACAAGGCTGGGACTGGTTCTCACTGCGTTTGTCAGCGGATGAAGCGCTAATGATTTACCGTATTCGTTCTTCTGAGCAGGATTTTGTCTATGGCAGTTTGATGCACAGGAATGGCGATATTGATATTCTTGATGCGGACAATATTAAGTTGGTAAGTCATATTAACGATACGCTAGATTATCCCTATGCGTTTGACTTACAAGTGGATAAATCAAGTATTGGTTTAAATGTCGACCTACAAGTTGCGGTAGTTAATCAGCAGCAGATCATGCGTTTTGGTATTGAGTATTTTGAGGGTATGGTAAGTTTTACAGGTTCTCATGACGGAGAAGGATTTGTGGAAATGACGGGTTATGTAAACTAATGAACAATGAAGCCCATTGCAGCCCACTGTCGAAAATCTAGTCGCAATGGGCTGGTGGCACCGCGGGTAATTAGCTTTGTAATATCTGCAGTGGCAGGGACAGTAACTCATCGCCCATACCGGCAAAGTACCAAATCACGCCAATAAGCGCGCCGACTGTTGCCACATACCAGATAGCGGAAAACAGCTGCCCGTATTTGTCGAGGGGTAATAGATGGCTTTGGTGACGGCCACGCCATTCAAATACGATCTCGACGCTACCAATTAACAGCATGAAGCCAAGCAGGGCCAAGCCTAAGCTATAGCTGATGAATATCCCGGCCACGGCCCCTGCGATACAAGCAACTAGGCCTACGACGCTGTTCATCGAAAAGCTAATGCTTTTGAGGATGTGGCCACCATCGAGCGGTAAAATCGGTAACAGGTTAAATAGATTCAGCAAGGCGTTAAAGCTGGCCAGTCCGGCAAAGAATATTTCTCCTGTTAGCCAGTAGGCGACCAGAGACAACAGCGACATGAGCAAGCCAAAGGTGGGACCCATAATCGAGATCACCACATCTTGCCAGCGGGTATTAATCTTATCATCGCCTAATGCCAAACCGCCCATAAACGGGATCAGGTAAATGCCTTTGGTTTTCATACCAAAGTATTTCATGGCTTTAACATGGCCGTATTCATGAAACACCAGACAAGCAATTAAAGCGAGGGCAAACTCCCATGAAAATAGCCATGAATAAGCCGCCAGACTGGCACCGACCAGTACTACCTTGATAACCTTGGCACTCTTCAATAACTTTAACGCCAGCGAGCCTAAGCCAATTAAGCTAAATTTTTTCTTTACGGTAACCGGATGTTGTGGGGTTTGCCGTTCAATATCTTTGGTGTCGCGCTGACCTTGGTTAATTAGCTGTTCATTAACATACAAGGCATAGTCTATTTTAAAGGGTTGCCAGAGCAGTTCGGTGGTGAGCTTGATGAGGATGCTGGCTGGTGTCTGCGCATCACCGCTGTGCTGGCTGAGTTCAAATTCATGGGTTTTACTGCCCTCATTGTCACTCGAGGCGTTGATCACCGACACTAGTTTGTCGTCCCAAAATACTTGTTGCCAGCCCGCTAGCGAGCCTTCTAGGCGCAGCGATTTGCCAAGGCAGTCAATGTTTAATAATTCCAAGTTAAGCCTTTATATTTATGCGGCCGTGATGCCGATTCATAGAGTAATAGAGTAATAGAGTTTAAGTTACTGTCATCACAGTGTGTTTGCCGATGGCAGAGTATAGCAAAAAGTAGCGCAAAGAGAAAAACGCGATAACAGTACCTGTTCAATGGATTTACTCGACGCTATTTACTCGACGTTATTGGTACGTGAGGAATATTTTTCTCATCGGGTTGCTGGCCTTTTGGTCATGTCTTTTGCAATGGTTGTAGGATTAGATTGCAGGCTTAGGTTGGAGGTTGTGAACTTATCTGATGAAAGGTCAAAGTAAGCAGAAATGCGGCGTACCGCACGAGAATAATCATCAATAGTCGCTGGCCGTTTACCTTACCCTCATAAATTGGTAAAGTGTTGTTCATAAAGAGTATTAAAGCGTTAAGCATCGCAAGGATAAATCTGAAGATGATGAGACAAATTTTACTGGTAGCAGGCTCACTGTTGTTGGCTGCAAACTCGAGCGCTGCAATAAATGAAAAAGAATATGCTAAATGCGCTATCGTTGAAGGGGATCAGGCTAGACTTGAGTGCTTTGATAATTTGGCCGTCGCTAAAAAACTTAATGTTCGTCAAGTTAAACCAGCATCGTTCGTGGGTAAAGGAAAGTGGTATGTATCCGTAGATGGTAATTCTAAGGCTGTTACATTGACTTTGAATGCTGATTCTGGAAAAAACCGATGGGGTAAACCGGTTTACCTGGTTGCAAGGTGTAAAAATAATACAACAGATCTCTATATTGGCTGGAACGACTATCTTGGTCGCGAAGCCTCGGTTCTGACTCAAGTCGGTACTAATAAGGCAATTACTCAAAGCTGGAGTCTGTCTACTGACAAAAATACCACATATCACAACGAGCCAATTGCTTTCATAAAAGAGCTGCTTGATTCACCGAAGTTAGTGACTCAAGTAACGTTGTACAATGAACGCTCAGTTACAGCGATTTTCAATACCGCTGGTTTAGAAAATATCATCAAGCCGCTTAGAGAAAGCTGTGGCTGGTAGTTTTTAACAATACCAATACCAATACCAATAAAAATAGGTGTCGCGCAGCCGACATCTATTCGGGTATTGAAAAGGCTCGAAGCCATCTTTATAGAGTAAATAATGAATTCAGTTTGGCGAGTTACACTTAACCATTCAGTTGGAAGTCTGCTACGGTTAATAACTAAAATTTATTACGTATAGATGTTGAGCTATCGTGAAAGCAAAGTAAGTAACCTCTTTAATACGATATCCATTTCACCTTCCGTATATCCACAAAAACCGAGAATGAATCCATTGTAATCAAGATTACGCATTGTAGATTCTGATAGGGGCTCTAACGCAATGCCCACCTCTTTTGCACGCAGTGCTACTTCAGTATCTTTCAACGTGTTATTAAGATGAAAAATTAGCTGCATACCGGCAGGGTGATCCTGTACATGACCGAAGTGACTAAATTTTTTAGAGAGCTCGTTTACTAGAAATTTTCGACGTTCATTATAAATTTTTCTAACTCGTCTCAAGTGTCGATAAAATTCGCCTGAATCGATGAATTCCGAAAGAGGTTGCTGTGGCATTAACCCGGCCTTCAAACCATAATCATTCATAGTTCTACGGATGAGGGCCACTAGTGAGTTAGGGGCGATGATGTAACCTAATCTCAAAGTGTTAGAGAAAATCTTAGAAAAACTACCGACGTATATTGTACGATTTAATTTGTCAAAACCCGCCATAGCAGGAATAGGGCGACCAGAATATCGAAACTCACTGTCGTAATCATCTTCTATGATCCAAGCGTGGTTGGTATTGGCCCAATGGATGTAGTCCAATCTACGTTGTGGCGACATAGCCCCACCGAGTGGATATTGATGTGAAGGAGTGAGTACAACAACACGCGGTTTGGTTTTTTTTTCAGGTAATACAGCACCATTTTTATCAATATCCAAATAGACAGGAATTAAACCCTGGCTTGTCACAAAACGTGATATTGGTTTATACCCAGGATCTTCATTCCAACCGTTTGACCTACCTTTGTTAACATACGAAACAAATATTCAGTGCGTCTGTCGCCCCGTCGTAATATAACTGTTGTGGAGAGCCTTGAGGCACGCCACTCATTAACATGATTAGCGATCGTTTTTCGAAGTGCAAAATTACCAAAGATATCAGCGCCTGTTAACATTGATTCAGGGTTAGTTCTACATACTCGCGCGACACTTTTTGCCCAATGTCGGTAAGGAAATAAACGCATGTCCGGCTGGCTTGGGGTAAGTGGCATCAGTGTAGGTACGCATTCTGTAGCTTGAATACTATCATTGCTGGTATGGGGTAGTTCAACTGCTCCAATTGAGCAAATTGTGTAACCTGCACCTACTTTTCCTTCCAAATAACCTTCGGCTACAAGCTGCTCGTATGCAGTTACAACTGTTGAACGGGATACAGTTAAGTCTTCAGCCAGCACACGAGTTGCTGGTAATACAATGCCTTTTTTTAAAGTACCTGAATGTGCAAGCTTTCTTACTACCTCGCAGAGTTGTTCAAATATAGGGGTATCTCTAGATCTGTCGATGATGAAATAAGAACTTAGATTTTTAGTCACATTGGTATGCTCATTTTTGACATTATTGGCTCTTTTAAGTAGACCAATAGTATAGCAAAATAATCATACGAAAATGAAGAGTTATACAGTATCAGGTATCTTAAAATTTATGATAATTGGAATGTATTACACATAGGTGGCTGATTATGAATGAAACATTTAAAAGTTTTACAATTTTAAAAAAGCACAAGGAAAGTACGTTAGTTACGTCATTTCACTTGACTCCTACGGATGGTAGTTCGCTCTGGGATGCGGAGCCAGGACAGTATTTGACGCTACGGATCCCTACAGGTACTGGTTTTGTTTTAAGATCTTATTCAATTTCAGGAGACGTCGAAAATCTTCAGAGTTATCGGATCAGCGTAAAACGAGAAACCGCAAATGTTGACTGGGAAGGTGCTTTAGATGGCATAGGTTCATGCTGGCTTCACGATCTAGCAAAAATAGGAGATGAAATAGATATTTCAGCTCCTCGAGGACAGTTCGTACTAGATAATAACAGCGTTCGACCAATTGTGCTTCTTTCAGCTGGCGTTGGCCTAACGCCTCTGGTTTCAATGCTCCACAGTTTGAAAAAACGTGAAAATGATGTCTGGTTTATTCACGTATGTGACAACAGCGATGTTCATGCTTTTAAGAGCGAAGTTAACAATATTGCAGTTGAGTCTCTCGGCCGTATTCGTACACATCTGATATATAGACACCCAACTCATCAAGACGAAGAGTTAGGTTTATTTGATAGTCAAGATGTTATAGACCGTCAGTTAATTCAAAGTTTGTTGCCACTGGATGATTATGACCTCTATCTTTGCGGCACTGAATCATTTATGAGCGCAATGTTTCAGTTGTTTAGAAGCATTGGTTTACCAACTGAGAGAATTTTTTATGAATTCTTCGGCAAAGCCAAAACTTTTAAAACTATCGCTTCTGAATCTAAGCCGGATTTGCCTGTTTTGACAAATGAACAAGAAGGCTTCGAAGTCGTCTTTGCTAATTCAGGTAGTAATGTTAGATGGGTTAATGATTCAAATTCACTATTAGATTTGGCTGAGCAATCGGGACTAACACCTGAATATAGTTGTCGCGATGGGATTTGTGGTAGTTGTACCTGTGATCTTATTGAAGGTTTTGTTGAATATAACGAAGAGCCTTTAAATCCAGTGCCTGAAGGACAAATATTGCTCTGTTGCTCATCACCAAAGAGCAGAGTTGTTCTGGGAATATAGAAATACAAAATTAAACAGTGTTATTTAGAGGAATAAATTATGTTACAACCACCAGTTTTTCGTGAAGATCGAATTGAAATCATGCATGACATGATGCATAAAAATCCCTTTGCAAGTCTGATTTCAATGCAAGAGGGTGACATAGTCGCTGATCACATTCCTTTGGTAATTCATCCTGAATTATCTGCAAAAGGAAACCTACGGGGTCACATTACACTTGGCAACCCCATTGTAAAAAATCTTGATCATACAACTGAAGTACTTGTTATGTTTCGAGGCCCACACCATTACATCACACCGTCATGGTATCCATCAAAAAAAGAGCATGACAAAGTTGTTCCTACTTGGAACTACATTATGGTTCATGCTCGAGGGAAAGTTAAGCTACACAAAAATGCTGATTGGATTCTTGCGCATTTAACAGAACTAACACGCCGCAATGAAAAGGGGCGTGATGAACCGTGGGAGGTTTCGGATGCACCGAGTGATTTTATTAAGCGTCAATTACGCGCTATTGTCGGCATCGAGATTGAAATTTCAAGTTTGCAAGGTATCTGGAAAACAAGCCAAAACAAGACGTTGGAAGATAATAAAGGTGTTTGTGAAGGGCTGAAGAAGGAGTCGTCAACAGAGGCCAGCGTAATGGTAACTTGTGTTGAAAAAACGAGAAACTAACAGAGTTGGTTACATTGCATATTAATGTAATCTGATGAAGCATGAGTTTTTTGAAAAAAAATGACGTTGCTGAAACGAATATTTTAAAAAGCACACGCTTATATTCAAGTGTGTGCTTTTTGCGTAATTTATCCATAGTTTCTATAATGAGAACCATATACTTTACAGCCTAAACTCTAAGCCAATTTTGTCCAGCAGCGGCTTAGTTCAGTCACATGTTGCTCATGACAGTTCGCGATACATTTACTCATGTCCAATAGGCCGTATATCGATGATTTTATATCAATATCAAAAAAGCCCCGTAGTAGGGAGGCAATTTTGAGGAGGTGGCACAAACTCCATTTAGAGCGTCGTTGCCAATAACGGTAAGGGTTCAACTCCGAATCAAAGAAACTACAGCCATCAAGAATACGCTATGAATACTGAATACTGACTAGTGACCGATAATTTGCTCTTGATTTAGAGGCATTTTAATATTTGAATGCTGTTTTAAGTGCAGCATTATCACCCCCGCGATCAGCAATACTATCCCGATAATAATAAAACCCAAGGCCGTGAGTTGTAAGTAACTTAACAGCGCAATAACGACGTAACTCAAACTTTGCGCTAGGGTAGAAAACAGTTTTAATCCACCTTCAACGCGTCCTCTTTCTTCCATCGCTATGACATGATGCATCTTATTGGTTCTCGCAATACGATTATATGAATTGAAAAAGCCAAGGACAATAGTAAGTAATATAATCAAAGTAGGGGACAGGTAAGAGCCCATCACAAGAAGTAAGATCGCCATCACTAGAATTGAAACTATCATGGCATTGTCATGATCATAACGCCTTAACAGGTGAGCAATTAACAATCCACTGAGTAACGCCCCTAGACCATAACTCATTTTCCATGTCGCAAACCAACTACCACTAATGCCTTGTTCAGCGAAATAGATAGGGACAAGTTTTACCAGAAAGGTCAATACTGGATAAGACAAGCAAGATAATGCCAAAAATGTATAGAATCGTTTTTGTTTAGAAAATATGCTTTTGCTTGCTACAAGCTGTTTAAAGAATGCCTCTTTTAAGGATGGACGGAACTGGCGCTGGTAAGGGGTCGCGATATAACATAAGCCAGACAGGAATGAAGCGAATACAGCTAAAAAGGAAAATTCAAGCATTGACCAGTGTTCAAGTAAAATGATCCCTAATGCGCCGGCACCAAGTGTGGTGACTTGCATCACAACTTCTTGATAACTGGATATTTTTGCGTATTCATCCTGACGATAGTTTTCTTGCGTGAAAGCATTATTACAACTCCAGGCTAAATCATTACTTAACCAAAAGATTAACTGCGCAAAAGCCAAAAGCCAGTGAGACTGAATACCGTTGTAATAAGTAATGAACACCATCAATGCGGTAGCTGCTTGTATTAACTGCATGAATATCAGAATCTTTTTTCTAGAATAGCGATCTATCGAAGTGGCAAAAAAGGGTGTGAAAACAAATGATACAGAGGTACAAACTAATGCCGTAATCGCCACGAACATACCCATACCTTCTTCTGAAAGCATGATCCACGGTAACGCCATCATAAACATCCCAGACGAAATACCATCAAAAAATCGCGCGAATAGATAGGGGACCGTTCTATTTCTCATATTATGCTCCATGCTTTTCATTATTATTTATTATAAATATTTTATTTAGTGCTAGTCTAATACCTCAAGTTATGTTGAGGTAAAGCGATATTTTCATAGGCTTATATAAAATAACAGGGAGAGTTAGATGGAAATGAGTGTTGGGCAAGTAGCCAAAAGGGCAGTTGTTAAAGTATCAACCTTGCATTTTTATGAGCAGAAAGGGCTTATTCAAAGTTGGCGTAACACGGGTAATCAGCGCCGTTATGATCGCAGTGTGTTAAGGCGAATTGCAGTAATTAAAATGGCGCAAAAATTGGGTATGTCTTTGCAAGAAATTACACTTGCACTGTCGCATTTACCCAAAGATAACGCCCCCACTGAAGAAGAGTGGAGAGTGATGGCTAATGTGTGGAAGTTACAGTTGGACGAACGTATTAACCGTTTACAAACCTTAAGAGATGAGCTTGATGAATGCATAGGTTGTGGATGCTTATCTATCAATAAGTGCAGACTTAGAAACCCACAAGACATATTAGCTCAGACAGGGAAAGGCGCGGTGTTATGGGAAAGTAGCGATTTAACCCAATAGCGTATTCGAATGATAGGAAAATGATACATAACTGTTGTGGGATAAAATGTATCAGGAATTCTGATCGTCGTTGTTTGCAACACTAGTGGCGTTAAATTACATTCAATCGCTGTACGCGATTGAGACAAAAGCCGAACCAGTCTTGTATCAATTTCATGAATGGCTAAGCAAAAGTGCAACAACAGTCACCCCACCACCTGCTTTTTATTTCAAGCTTTCATCGAACTTCAATATTGCTGACGTTTGAAAAAAATACATACCAATACAATAGATAGCAAACATTTTCAAAATGTAACCTTTGAATATTCTCGAGCATTAGAGTATGTGTCAATACAGGAAAAAATATCATTATAAGACTCTAATTTAGTGTAACCCAATATATCATTAACTCGTTCTTTATCTTGTTACAGAGTTAAAATTCAGTCATATCAGCCATTATTCCTTCTCCTCCCTTTTATTTTTAAATATCCCATGTTCGGACTGATAATACCCAAATTGATAATTTATATTTTTGATACATGATATCGCCTGTGAATATATATTAAGTGACTAATAATCAATCAGTTTAAGGCATGTTTATGATTGCAGAATTATGTATTTAAGTGATGAAAATATTTAAAATGTGAGGTATGCACGAATTACTTCTATTACTTTTGGGTTACATCTCAAGTTTGGTTTATTTATTTTGCAATAAATTTCATTAGTAATAACTTAACGAAACCTTTACAAACAATTTACAAATCAAGAGTGGTTAAATGAAAATAGTCTTTTGTTTGGCGATGTCGCTTATTAGTCATTTAGTGTTTGCCTCTGTTCCTGCGGATGAAAGTGAAAGGTTACTCGGTGCCTTGATAGCCAGAGGCGTCATTTGCGAAGGCCTTAATCGCGATCAACAACAAAAGGCTTTAGCAATATATTTACAGCGTAAACAGCGTCATAACAGCATGAATAAACCGAGTAATCTAAAGCATTCGGTGTATCCCGACCACGATGTTCCTAACGTTAATACTGCTAACGACTTACATGCAGAAATGCCTAATTCGGAGCCTGCAAATTCGAATGAAAAAAATACCTGCATTCTACCGCCCGAATAATCCCGGTTGAGAATACTCATAAGGAATCAATCAACATGTTTGCTGATCCTCATTAACAGGTTCTGCGGAGTGTGGTGATATTAAAATGGAAAATAATAACAAGGAAATATAATGAAAAAACTCAAACATACATTGGTTGCGACAGCGATAATCAGTTTACTTGGTGTCAATGCTGTGCATGCGAAAACCCCAGTAGACTTGGGGGTGGTTAATGAAGATAAGTTGGCCGAAATGCTGGTTCGCAGGGGATTACTTGATGATTCAGCGTCATTACAGGAAAGGTCAGATGCAGTAAAAAGCTATTTAGCTCATAAGATAAAACATGGATTTAGTGGTGATGCTCAATTTGGGAAGCAAGCTAAATTTCATCAAAGTCGCATTATTAATGTTATCGAAAAACAGCAGGGTTTTAAAAAATCGAGTGTCTTTACGCTGGAAATCACGAATAAGCGCACCGATAAAGTATTGGCAATTTTGGTCGATTTCCCCGACCTACCATGGGATGATAATCGGCTGACTGAAAAGCATACGTCGATGCTTTACCCTAGTTATTCACCTACGCATTATCAGGATCTATTATTCTCAGATACTGGTTATACCGGACCGAAAGGCAATAATTTGATCTCTATGCGTCAATATTACGAGCAAGAGTCAGGAGATAGTTACAGTGTTTCGGGTCAAGCTACAGGTTGGTATACAGCGGAGAATAATGCAGCTTATTACGGAGGCAACTCTGCGACAACCGACAATGACAAAAATGCTCAAGCGTTAGTGCGCGAGGCGTTGGCACAGCTCGCTAAAGATCCGAGTGTGAATTTGGCCGACTATGATATCGAAGATCGTTATGACTTTGACGGTGACGGTAACTTCCGTGAACCAGATGGCGTTATCGATCATCTCATGGTCTTTCATGCCTCTGTTGGGGAAGAAGCGGGTGGTGGTGTACTGGGTCCTGATGCGATTTGGTCACACCGCTTTAATCTTGGTCAGCCATATGTACTTGAAGGTACGACAAGTTCTGTGCCAGAACAATTTAATGGTAACTATGCAGCGTTTGATTATACGATCCAACCAATAGACGCCGCAGCAGGGGTTTGTGCACATGAATATGGTCACGATTTAGGCCTGCCTGATGAGTATGATACTCAGTATAGCGGCGCTGGCGAACCTGTTTCTTATTGGTCAATCATGTCTTCTGGTAGTTGGGCTGGGAAAATTGGTGGAACCCAACCGACAGCATTCAGCTCATGGGCTAAAACGTTCTTGCAAACTGCAATCGGTGGCCGCTGGATCAATGATGAGCGATTGTCTATTGAAGAGCTAAAAGAAAAAGATTTATTCTTTACCTTGTTCCAAACTACAGATAACGATCGCCCTAATATGGTACGCATTGACTTACCGATGAAGAAAAGCGAAGGATTGAAACCGTTCGAAGGGACGGCTCAGTTCCATTCCGAACAGGGTGACGGCCTGAACAATTCGATGAGCAGAAGCTTAGATATACCAGTGGCAGATGTCGTTAAACTGGAATTTAAAGCTTGGTATCAAATAGAAAAGGATTATGACTTTGCCCGAGTGCTGATTAACGGTAAACCAATCACAGGTAATATTACGACTCTGGACGATCCGCTTAATACTGGTTTAGCACCAGCTATTGGTGGTGAATCTGATGGTTGGATCGATGCTGAATTCGATCTGTCGGCTTACGCGGGACAAACTGTTACGCTTGGTTTTGATTACATCACGGATGGTGGTCTGGCAATGAAAGGACTGTTCCTTGATAACATTGCTCTGGTTAGTGATGGTGAACGTACCCTGATTGATGATGCTGAATCAACGTCGACGTTTGTTCTTAATGGCTTTAAGACCAACACAGGTTTTTACGAGTCTAACCACTATTACTTACTACAGTGGCGTAGTCATAACGACGTTGATGAAGGCTTGAAAAATATTAAACGTATGGGTCAGTTAGTGACTTTCGAACCAGGATTGATTATTTGGTACGTTGATGATTCATTTAAGGATAACGCGGTAGGTAAACATCCTGGTCAGGGTTGGCTTGGTATTTTAGATGCTGATCAGAACGCGCTATTATGGACGGATACTGGTCTCCCTGCACAAACTCGTTTTCAAGTTCGTGATGCAGCTTTCTCGTTACATGATCAAACTGAGTTTAGTTTGACTGCTCGTGATGGTAATGTATTGGAAGATAGTAATCTTGAGGCCAATGGTCATTTTGCTGATAATCAAGATTACAGTTTGCCACAAGCTCCGGATTCAGGGCGTATCGTGACCGAATATGGTCTTGTTATTGATATACTGAAGCAGGCTGAAAACAACGAATACGGTGTTCTAAAAGTTTCTTATTCAGAGGCGCCAAATGTTGCACCTCAAGCTATATTTGACTTTGTTGTTGACGGACTAGAGGTTACTGCTACAAACAGAAGTACAGATAGTGATGGTCAGATTGCTAACTATCTATGGGATTTTGGCAACGGTCAGATCAGTGATGAAAATTCACCTGCGTGGACGTATACTGAAGGCGGCAGTTACACGGTAACCCTGACGGTAACTGATAATGATGGCGTAACAGCGACAGTATCTGAGACAATTGAGGTTGTTTCTCCAAATGTTGAACCTGAAGTTGATGCGAAATACATTCACTTAGGTCGTCTGGTGACATTATGGTCAACCAGTACTGACAGTGATGGCCGTATTGTTGATACCGAATGGCAATTACCGAATGGCAAGACTAAGCATGGTCGTCTTATTACGGCAATGTTTCCTTCATACGGTCATCATGTTGTGACATTGAAGATAATCGATAATGATGGTGCTGTTGTCAGCAAGGTTATTAACGTTAAAATATAAATGTCATAAAAGATGAGTTAAAACGCCCTTTGTGGGTAATGCCGTTCACTTAAGGTGAACGGCATTTTTTCTTTTCACTTTTCGATGGCTTGGTTCGACAATATTGTTGAGATATTTTACTGCGAATACTTCAATCATAGAAAGCATATATCCAGACAACCAAAGGCGAATGTTGATAGTGTCTAGCGCGGCGGCATTCGCACCACTCTTATCAATAACGACTTTACTTGGTAACACACTACTAAGGATCGCTTTATCAAAGAATGCCCGTGCGGCGGTTCATCACGTTTTATTTTTCTAAATCTGGCTTCAAGTTGTGATGCATGCTTTACCACCCAACGCTTTGATTTATATAGTCAACTTTGCGACTCAACCTTAGTAATTACCTTATGCGATGTGGCTAATAGTTATACACGAAATGGAATGCAGCAATTGCAGTAAACCTGAAGCCGTTAGGATTAAACCATACTCAATTTGTTATCCTTGCTGCTACTCTTTGGTGTGAAAAAGAACAAACCAGTCCTTCCCAAGCTAAAATATCGGCCTTAACAAGTATTGATAAAATGACGTTGTCTAAAGCCTTGAAAAGATTAGTTGAAAATAAATTGGTAATAAAAAGTAAAGCACTAAATGATTCACGAAGTTTTGTTTTAAAACTATCTGAAACAGGCAAAGACTTAACTCTGCAAGCAATTAGTGTTGTTGAAGAAATTGATGATAAGGTTTTCGGTTCATTAGGAACTGCAAAGAAAGAAAAGTTTCTGTCTTTGATTTTGGAATTTAATCGTTTCAACTAAAAGTCAGGCATCATATTTCATGTTTGTTGCGCAACCGGCGCATAGCTGCTGTGATCCAGCCTTGGTTAGATTAGATATTATGCAAGGATGCTCTTCCTCCTATAGTGACTTGTATCCCATATTACAAAAGTATTAGAAATACGCATTAGAGAGGACTTTTTGCCTGAATAGTGAAATGACACTGCGCATTATCACCTTCATGTTCAATAGGCCGTATATCGACGATTTTATTTCTAGATCAAGAAAGCCTCCAATGAGCCATTACAATTGTAAAAAATAGATTAAGTAGCGGCAAACCTCACCTTAAATGAATAAGTTTCAATGTCCTGTAACATGGCGCCATGTTATTCTAATTTTTCAATCTATGCTCTGATTCATAAGTGGGGGTAGAATATTGTAGTTATTGTAATCTGCTGATTCTAGATGATAACAACTGGAATGAATACATCGTATTTAATTACTTTAACTGGATGATAGCGCCAAGGATGTTGTGTATGAAAAATTTAATATTAATAACGGTATTCATAATGTTTGCGATCGCAGGCATAACAAGTATCACCTCTACCTCTTATATATCCAATCAAAAAATTGATGAAATTATATTAAAAAAATCCCAAGCAAAGGCTGAAGTAATTGCTAAAAACGTCGAGTATGTATTACAAAAATCTTCCCAGCCATTGGTTGATTTGCAAGAGTTAGTACTGTCACTTTCAGAGCGTTCAGATATTATCTACGCGATTTTCATAGACCGAAAAATTCAAGCCGTTGCACATAGCGATATAAACAAGTTAAATAAGATCTATAAAGATAGCTACACCATGGAGGGAGCAGGGAAAGGAGAGCAAAAATTCTCTAAATGGTATGCGGATGTGCAAAAAATGTGGGTGTACGACATAATGGTCCCCGTTTATGATAAGAATGGTGAGCTATTGGGTGCTTTTGATATAGGTATCCCAATTTCAGAAGTAGATGATGCTGTCGCAGACATTGTGCTTACTCAGTTAATCGCAATCACCGCCATCTTTCTGATATGTGCCTGCGTGTTGATGTGGCTACTGGGTCGATTTTTCAAACCGCTTGCTGGCTTGCAACAGGCATTAGAAGATATATCAAAAGGCGATGGAGACCTTACCGTTAGATTACCTGTACAAGGAACAGATGAAATAGCCCATATTTCTAAAGCATTCAATATTTTTGTGGGTAATATTAATGAAATAATTTCCAAAGTAGTAGATACGGGGTTAGGTATAGGTCGTTCAGCGACTGAACTTCGCAGTCAGTCTCAGCTTGGATTATCAAGAGGTCAAGCGCAAAGCGAGCGCACGTTATTAGTAGCAACTTCAATAAATGAAATGATCGCGACTATTAATGAAATATCGCAAAATGCTGCGGGTGCAGCAAATTCAGCTAATGGTGCAAATAGCGAAACTCAATCTGGGCGTAAAACATTACAAGACTCATCTAATACCATCAATAACCTTGGTGATGAAATGAATAACATGTCATCAGTTATCACATCATTAGCGGGAAAAACACAGTCAATCGGGTCCATACTCGACGTTATAAGAGGTGTTTCAGAGCAGACTAATCTCCTTGCACTCAACGCCGCAATTGAAGCTGCCCGAGCAGGTGAGGCTGGCCGAGGTTTTGCTGTCGTCGCAGATGAAGTCAGAAATCTTGCTACTAAAACTGCACAGTCAACCGATGAAATTCAAAGTATGATTAATCAGTTGCAGCATGAGGCAAAAAATGCGGTAGAGGCGATGGAGAGTAGCCGATCTTTAACAGAAGAAGGTACAAGAACCACCGCTCAAGCTCTGGAAGTTATCGAAAACATATCAGTGCAAGTAATTACTATCCTTGATATGAATACCCAAGTCGCAACAGCTACCGAAGAGCAATCTTGTGTAGCAAATGAAATCAATATCAATATGGATTTGGTAAATAACTCTGTTCAAGAAGGCTTGATCGCTAGCCAGGAGCTAGAAGCTTCTAGTAAAACCCTGGAGCAACTTGCTCAAACTTTAGATCTTCATGTAGGCTCATTCAAAATATAATATAGAAGGCTTCTAATTCTAGGGACTCTTTATTATGTTCAAATAGTGAGTGTGACGACGTCACGCTCACTATCCAATTAACCTTTCAGCAATCATCCTAAACTCAGCCTATTGGCTTAACACGATCAAACTTTAATGTATCTTGACAAGGAAACTCTCAGGCGCTGCATACCTTCGTCAATAGAGACCAGAGGTTGGTAACCCAGATCCGCTTTAGCTGCGCTGATATCAAAGTAATGGCTGGTCGATAATTGGCGTGCGACAAAACGCGTCATCATCGGCTCTTGGGTCTTGCCAAGCCACAGATATATCTTCTCCAGTACGGTGCCGACTATGTAGGCCAGTAGTGCTGGTACGCGTTTTGTTACAGGTGGTAAATCGGCACAATCAAGTATTTTATTGAGCATACAGGCCATCGTGATCGGTTGATCATTACTGACAAAGTAACTATTACCGGCGCAACTTGGCGTAGGGTCTGCGAGTCTTAGCGCCGCCAGAATATGAGCATAGGCGGCATTGTCGATGTAGATAGTATCAACCAGTTTATCCTCTTTACCGACTAATTTTAATCGACCGAGTTTGGCTCGGGCAATGACGCGTGGTACCAGATGCGGATCACCGGGCCCCCAAATTAAATGTGGCCTTATGGCTACGGTTTTGAGCCTATCGCTATTCGCGGCCAGTATCATTTGCTCGGCCAGCGCTTTGGATTGCGCATAATAATTTAAGAATGATTGGGCGTAAGGTTGCGATTCATTGATCCCAGCCTCGTCTTCGCCCGTAAATGTCACACTCGGGGTGCTGGTATATACTAAGCGCTCGATAGCCAGTGACTGACTGGCCTGAATGATATTGGCAGACCCTTCCACATTAGGGCGATAATAATCAGCTTGCGAACCCCATACACCCGCTTTGGATGCGACATGAAAGACCAGATCACAGTCCTTCATCGCCGCGGTGAGCGCCGACAAATCACAGATGTCGCCCTGTACCATGTTGATACCTAGCTTCGATAAATGCGGATAATGGCCACGGGCGAACCCGGTTACTTTAATACCGGCGGCAATTAATGCCAGGCAGATGCTAGTCCCTAAAAAACCACCAGCACCCGTGACAAACGCATGTTTGGTGGTCGCGGCTAATGCAGTAAGGGCGCGCTGTTCAACGGGCGGGCGCGAGCTGAAATTCGTCATATTTAGACCTTGTTTTGGAATACTGTTAACGATTATAAGGTGCTTGTTTTTGCGCCCAAACCGCTAGTTTTTCACGAAATATTTTGGCATTGTGGCGAATATCAACAGGAAAATCAGAGTGAATTAAAAATGCCTTGATCGTGGATGTTTGCTGATGTTTATTGCCAATCGCGTTAAGTTCGTTAAATAACTGCTCAGTAGAGATGACAGCATCATTTTCTAATTCGACACACAGTAAGGGTATAGTTTCACCCTGGTATTGGATCCCCACCAGTGCGGTACGTTTCACTTGCTCATGGGTATTAAATATACGCTCACAAGGGATCGAAAAATAGCGTTGACTCGGCGTGGCGACACTGTGGGCTTTACGGCCACACATCCATAACTGGCCCTGTTCATCTAAATATCCCAGATCCCCCATGCGGTGTCGAAACACTGGCTGTGACTCAGTGCTCGTTGGATCTTTGATCTTGGCGTGTTGGGTGGCGACGTCGCGGCGATAATAGCGCTGACTGACCACTTGTCCTTTCACGACGATCTCACCAATTTGTTGGGTTGGTAAGGTTAAGTCATCATCCCAATCTGCAATAACATCTTCGCAGATCGCAATAATGGCGATCTCAACATCTTTGATTGGCTGGCCAACGCAGATCCCGCCACCGTTATCTGTGATCTCTTGCATGGTTAGCAGTGCTTTACTGCCAATCTTAGTGAGGGGTAATGACTCTGTTGCACCGTAAGAATTCCATACTTCTACATCGGTTTTAAGCAAGCGAGTAAAGCGTGAAATTGACGATAAGGTTGCCGGAGCACCAGCAGAGATCACGCGTTTCAAGCTGGTTAATATCTGCGGTTGATCGTGTTTGCAGCCTGCTTGACCAAGGATCTCGATTAATGCCGGATTAGCAAACAGGTTAGTGCACTGGTATTTTTCAATGGCAGCAAAGATAAAGTCCGGATTGGCGGTTATCGGTTTGCTGGCATCCATATCTGGAATAATTGACGCCATGCCCAGCGCCGGACCAAATAGCGAGAATAGCGGAAAGGTACTGAGATCCCTTTCTCCGGGGTTGATACCGTAATCATCGCGGAGTGCTTGTATTTGCCCTTCAAACATTTGGTGACTGTAAACAACACCTTTAGGCACGCCAGTACTGCCACTGGTGAATAATATGGCGCACAAGTCACTGTTATCAAATAGCGCGATAGGATACGGCTTAATCGGCTCATCTTGCTGTTTATTGACGGTTAAATTGGCACGATAATCGGTTAATAAACGCAGTAAGCTCATTTGCCCAGTCAGGCGAGACAGTATTTCACAACCGCCGACGGTAAGACTAAATCGCACACTGTCTTTACCCCAGCCAAACAATTTTCGCGCGATATGGGCTTTGGGAATACCAATGAAAGCATCGGGAGCCGATTCACTAAAACATTGTTTGAGATTGCGGATCCCCATTCCTGGATCAACCAAGATCGGCACGATACCGGCTTTAAATAATGCAAAGGTCAAGACAAAGAAATCGATGCTTGGCGTGACCATTAACACAGCTTTCATCCCACGTGTTATGCCATAAGCATTTAGCGCATAGGCGAGCTCATCACTTTGCTGATCAAGTGACGCTAAATTAATCTCGTCATAAACCAATTGCCCTTTACGACTCTGCTGTACAGCTACCGCGAGCGAGTCGGGGGTCGCGAATGCGGCGTGAGAGAGGTGGCGACAGAAATTTATCGCCTCTGACGTTGCGTTAATGGTCATACAACTCAACGCTTATCGGTCATGAAGTCGGTGATCAATTCAATGACTTCATCACTGGCGTCTTCCAGAATATAATGACCACAGTCATCAAATTCATTCACTTGCGCGTGCGGCATGCGTTGTTTCCATTGTGCTAAAAAGTGTTTATCAAACACAAAATCTTTTAATCCCCAGCAGATCAGGGTTGGCACAGTCGAAAACTTAGCCAGACTATCGCCAATATCTGTGACTAACTGGTAATTGCGGTCTTCAGGTTTTAATGGAATGTCCTGCACAAAACGTAAGGTGGAAATACGGTTACGCCAAGAGTTAAAAGGCGATACATAAGCACGGCGAACATCTCGGCTCATGGCTTTGCGACGTACGCCAACAATTGACGCGATGGATGAAAAGGCATTAAAACCGCGTACTAAAAACGTGCCGACAACGGTATTACGACAGATCCATAATGGCAGTGGGAACGCTTTTGATAACGGTAGATGAAACGCCGCGGTATTTAAGATCACCAAGCGTTTGATCCGTTCTGGATGTCGCGCCGCGTAACCCATACCTATCATGCCACCCCAGTCGTGAACGACTAAGGTGATGTTTTCTTTAATATCCAGATGCTCAAGTAATGCTTCCAGATCATCAATTCGGCTGGTTAAGGTATAGTCGTAATCGTTATCATCGGGCTTATCAGACAGACCGCAACCAATATGGTCGGGTACAATACACTGATAATTGGTACTTAATGCCGAGACCAGATTACGATAATAAAACGACCAACTCGGGTTACCGTGAACCATGACAACTGGCTCTCCGGTTCCTTCATTGAGGTAATGATATTGCTGACCATTACGGTCAAGGTAATTACGTTTAAATGGGAATAATTTATCTAACATATTTGAAGTATCCAAGTTACCACTTTAATCCAAGCATCATACAATTTAAGCCACTGCCTATTCCTAAGAAGCTCACGTTGTCACCTTTCTTCAAAAAGCCTTCTTCGTCGGCCATCGCTGCGGTCACCGGCAGTGATACTGTGCCCATGTTCCCCAGGTATTTGAAGGTCGGAAATTCTTTTTCAACTGGAATATTTAAGGCGGTTAACACTTTCTTTTGGTTGGCTGCGCCCACCTGATGACAAATCACTTTATTGACATCTTCGGGTGTCCATTGGCGTTGCTCTAAAAATTGCTGCCAGGTTTCTTGCGCCAGTGATACGCCTTCTTTAAGCAATTTGACTGCGTCGGTACGCATATATTCACGGTATAACTGCGTATCGATTTCTTTCAATCCCCACTGGCATAGGTCGTGATGTTCAGGCGCAGATAAGTGCGTGGCCCCTAGTAATTGGTGATTGTGAGACCCAGCTAAATTTAAGCTGCCATCGGTAAGTAAAATAGCTACTGCGCCAGAACCGCCGGTCAAGGTTGCCAGTGATGTGGCGTAGTTTCTGATGGTCGGATCGGCTAACATATCATCGATAGTCACATCAACAATGTGACGTGCAGATTCACAAGAAACCACTAAACCAGCTTTGATCTGGCCCAATTCGATGCGGTTGGCGATATCTAACATGCCGGACAAGGCCCCTAAACAGGCATTACTAATGTCATAAATGGCGGTGTTATTAGATACGCCCAGTTTTGCGGCGATACGGCAGGCGGTTGCTGGTTCGTGCTGATCACGGCAGACTCCGGTATATACCACAGCGCCGATGTCGCTGACATTGATGCCAGTTTCATCTAGGGCTTTTTGTGCAGCAATTAACGCGCCATCAGATAACATGTAGTCTTTTGGCCACCAGCGACGTTGGGTAATACCAGTTAGTGCGGCAAGTTGGCCCACAGGAATACGCAGCTTTTGATATAAAGGCGCTAGGCGAAGCTCCAGTGCTGTACTTGTTATGATCTCTGGAGCTAGTTCATAGGTCAGGCTATTAATAAAAACGCGGTTATATTTCATGGGTAGGTTATTTTGCTCAATTAGTGAGGCGAATTATCGCCTTATTTTAATTACATAAATTACGTTAACGTTATTTGAGCAAGAAAGCGGTGCAGATTCAACTAAAAGTTTATTTAGAGTCATGCGAGTGTAAGACTAAAATAGGGTTTATTTTTATATACCTATGTCGGCTATGCGTTAATATCAGCGCAATAGCTAAACCTGTGAGTAGATAGAAGATCCCCAAACTTGTCTGATTGTTGATCAAATGTTTGATTAAAAAACCGCCGACCAGTCCGGCAAGACACATCTGTACCGATCCCGATAATGCCGACACCGCACCGACTTGTTTACTGTGTGGCGAGAGTAACATGCTTATCGACAATGGGAAGCTGATCCCTTGTGCAATGGCGAGTAGGGTAAAACCAAAGATAAGGTTGACTAGCGACATGTCATTAAAGACTAACCAACAGCCTGCGATCATCATGATACTTGAGGCGAGATACATCAGTTGATTGGTGGTAAAGCGTTTATTTAATCGATTTAACAGCAAACTACCCACTAGCAGCCCGGCAGACGGGATGATCATCACTTCACCATAATCAGCGGCACTGAGTTTTAACCCTTCCTGTAATAAAAAGGGCAGTAGTGACACAGAGACTAGACTCGCTAAGTAACCGATCCAGTTATAGCTTGCTGATGAAATGACTTGGTAGTTTCTTGATAAATGCCAATAACCACGGAGTGTTTCTTTTAGTTTAAATTTTGTTACTGCATGAGGCAGTGTTTCAGGCAGGATAAAGTAGCCCAAGGTGAAAATAGCCAATAAATAAACTAATACAAAGCTAAACACGGATTGCCAGCCAAAATGCCATGCTACCCAGCCGCCAACAACAGGCGAGAGAATCGGTAATATGGATGCCGTTATTGACATATAAGACAGCGCTTGTGTTAACTGACTACCACTGTAACTGTCGCGGATCACACTGCGACCTAATACCGATGCACTACCTGCGCCTAAACCTTGTAATAACCGACCGGCAATCAGAGCGGTATAACTGTCTGGTAATAACACACACATGAGGGTACCAGCCAAATAAATACCTTGACCGAGTAAAAATACCGGGCGCCGACCGATAGCATCAGACAAAGGGCCATAAAAAAGTTGTGATAATCCAAACCCGAGTAAAAACAGGGTGACAAGCTGCTGTACGTCGGCTTGAGAGACTCCCAGATCACGGCTTATTAATGGCAATGAAGGCAGATAAATACTGACACCGACTTGTCCTGTAGCAATGATCATCATGGCCAACGCAAGTGGGATTTTGTTAAATTTGGTTTTATTTATATTCATGTAGTGAGTGTACATTAGTGCTATATAAATGATAATGGCTATAATTGGAACATCATTAAGTCTAATTAGGACTTAATGATGCTTGCGAATTTGTATAGTATATTTGTGTCAGTATGTAAAACAAATGGGAGACTTATGGATTGGATCATGTGTGTACGCAGTTATATTAAGGTGGTTGAGGAAGGTAGCTTTAACGGCGCGGCTTATCAGCTTAATACGACAGGCTCTGCGATCAGTAAACGCATCAACTGGTTAGAAGATAAAGTTGGCGTGCAGTTACTTAAGCGAACCACGCGATCATTAGACCAAACAGAAGCGGGTCAGTTATTTTATCAGCGATCCAGATTGCAACTTGATCAATGGATGTCGCTGGTGGACGAGGCGCGTTCAATTAATCAAACACCTACTGGGATATTAAAGATTGGCGCGACGACCGCTGTTGGTTCTAAGTTCATCATTAAATACCTCAATGACTTTTTACTGATGTATCCAAAAATTAAAATACAACTGCTGACAACATCTCCTGGGCAAATGCCTGAAGCTTACGTTGATGTATTTATTAGCCGGGATTTAGAACAATTAAATACCCACAGTTATAAAGCCATTGAGTTGTTTAAAAATGACGCTAAGTTTTTTGCGTCCCCAGACTATATCGAAAAATACGGTAAGCCTGAAAGTATTGCTGATCTTGAATCGCATAACATGCTCATCTGGGGTGAAAGACCGATACGAGAAGTGAAACTCTCAACGGGCAATCGTATTACTCTGCGAGGAAATTTTGCCACGACTAATCCTGAAGCTTTATATTACGGGGCAAAATGCGGTATGGGCGTATTACTCGCCAGTCAAAAAATGCTTGAAGACTTGACCGAGGTGGGGGATCTGATTCCGGTATTACCTGAACTCTCTGTCGACCATGGTTCTGTGTGTGCTTATTACCCAACGCTTGATTATGAGCATACCCGTACTCAGTTGTTTATTAAATATCTAAAAGAACGAATACGAAATCAGGAATTAAATTCGGTGGATCCTGCTATTTTGCAGTGTTAAAAGTTGTATAAATATGTTTTGGTGGCCTTTTAGTTTCAGGTGTTTGGAGTAGTCGATGTTTCATGCTAATAATATCTTTTTTGTGGTATTAAGGAATATATACTTATGTCAGATAGTTCATCACGTTATTCATCCCTTGCACTTGTTAAAGAAATTGAGTCACCAGAAAATCCTGGAGGACTAGAAAAGCGTGTTGCATTGATACCGAGTGATGTAGGTCAACTTGTCCAATCTGGTATTAAAGTTTATGTTGAGCATGGTGCTGGCGACGGGGTTGGTTTTAGTGATGACGAATATGTAAAAAATAACGCTATCATGCAAACGGCAGAACAAATTTATGTCAATAAATCACTGATCATAAAATTCAAAGGCCCTGCGCTTGCCTCTGTAGAGCAAATGAGTGAAGGCTGTACGTTATTCTGTATGGCTCATTTTAGTTCTTACCCAGATCGCGCTAAATTACTGCAAGATAGACGTATTAATGTGATTGCGATGGAAGATATTTGTGAGTCTCCTAAGCATGAACCCGATCATAAGATCCTTGCTCGTGTGGCGATGAATGCCGCATTAACCCCTTTTATCAATGCTCAAACTATCGGTGACTTGCAAGTTCGAGTTATCGGTTGGAGTGAACGACTACGCGGTGGTATTAAGCGCGCAGGAAATCGTTCTCCAGCTTCATTGCAGGTCATTCAACCAACACTTGCATTTGACGAACTTGATGCTGTAGGCCCTAATGCATTGTATTTCTATGACAGTCAGAGTTTTAACGATAAGCAAGACATATTGCTACAGCTACACAATGCGGGTACCCATCTTTTTGATTTGAGTGAATTTGAGCGTGAACACGGACAACAAGCAATGTCAGCTTACCGAGACAGTCACCCACCGCAAAAATTTGGTTTACGTCGTATCCAGTGTTTACACGAAACGGGTCAAGCTGGTGCCAGATATGGCTTGTCGTTATTGAAAGAGCATAAACCGTCTGTGGATGTCGCGAACATCAAAGCGGTGATCCTTGGTTATGGTAATGTGGGACAGGGTGCTCTGGATGAATTGCATCAACAAGGTGTCAAAAATATCCATGTATTAGGTCGCGCTCAAACAGCCAAAGAGAGCATCGGCTATTGGCTAAAAGATGCTGATATCGTGGTGAATGGTGCTGAACAGCCTGCTGAGCTTAGAGGCAAGAATTTTTTAATCAGTAATCAGGATGTGAAAACGTTAATACCTGAAAATTCGGTTGTTATCGATTTAGTCGGTGGCAGTGCGACTAACCGTAGTCCGGTAGAGCCTGTGATCAGCTGTAGTTTCTTAACTCAGCCTTACTTTATTCAAGACGGCGTGTTGATCTCATCCTTATGGGGTTGGCCTATGATGGGCATGATGCGTGAAACGGCTATTCGCTATTCAGGTCAAATCACCGATGTATTGATTGGTCGTGAAAAATTGATTGATGGGCTAGATAAGCTAACACCGGGTGTAAAAATCGCTCTGGTTTGTGGTCCTTTTTAATCACAACGCCCCACGCATGGTGGGGCTGATTATTATTGTGAATAAAAACTGCGTGTTGGCTCTAGTTCAACATATTCAATAACAGTATTTTCAACCAATTCCTGAATGGACTGCTTATTTGCAAATACAATCAGTATGTTACGCGTTGGTATCACATCAACGATAGCGAGTTCATGTTTCTTCACTAGTGCTGTCGCTGCGTCTTCGCCTCCCTTTTGGTATTTCACATAATACCGATTCAACCTGTTTTCCTTTGTCATGTCGATTATGTTTGTTGACTCTGTCACTGGTGTGGACTGATGTGAATAACTCACCGGGACCACGAGTACCAGAGCCAAGCAAATACTGAGATATCGAATTTTAAAACGAGTCCCTTGTTTTGCCATAATGGCTCCTTATTGGAAGTTTAATCCCCAGCCTTCTAGGCTCCCTGTATCTTGACTGCTCGTATCGACGATCTTTAATTGCCAACGACCCTTTGATTCATTGCCTGAGAAGTCAACATCATAAGTTGTATTTAGATTTCTATCTGAACCACCGCTATTGTTGTGCAGTATAGCCTTGGTACCTGTTGGTGACGTCAATGTTACTTTTAAATCACCAATGTAGCTGTGTTTGATATCTAGCTGAATATTCACCATTCCTGCATCACCAATACGTTTAACATCGATGTTACTGACTACGCCGAAAGATGAATTATCTGGGATAACGACTCTTGTACTATTGGCATAATCTGTCGCACCGTTAGCATTTTTATAAGTCGCGGTCAGTGACGCACCATCGTACTTTTCGTAGCCATAGACAAGCACTTGGTATTGGCCTGTTTGAACGTTATCAATACTACAAACTTCACTATTTCCTTCAGTCCAAGAGCGACAATCATAATCCTTTGTTGTTGGCAAACCGTTAAACAACACGTAAAGGTCTGCATCACCTGAGCCTCCACCCATGGTGAACGTTAATGCCGTTGCATTAGCAGGAACGTCAATATTATAAAGAGTGCTTGAACGACTGCCACCTGAAATTGGCGATTTTGCTATGCCGTTTTCCAATCTCATGTCACCGTTATTATTACCTCCGTCTGGACCATCACAACTTACATCTAGATAGTCATTTGCCGCTGTCGCATTAATCAATCCATAGCCGGTTCTGTTGTCTCGACCTACAACATCTATATCCGTTGCTGATGCTTTTAATGCAGAGCGAATCTGTGTTGCACTACATTGAGGGTGATAGCTCCAAACAAGACCCGCGACACCTACTGCATGTGGTGTCGCCATAGAGGTCCCATTATAATATTGATAGTCTTCACCTGTCGTTGTAGACACCGTGACGTCTTGTTCTAGCATTGCTGATAGTTCAAGGCCAAGGGCTCTATCGACTGAAACCGAAACGATTGGATAAGTATTGTTGTCATCTAATACAAACGGGTTTTGCAGACCAGATAAGGCATCATTACTATAGATTATAGCGGCTTGGGCGCCTGCGTTATGACAAGCTTTTACAGGATCAATTTCTGGTCGATAACCAGTACGTTGATTCTCAATACGCTCAGTTAGACAAACTTTCCCTGTCATGTCACCACAGTTATAACGGTTGTCTGAAATATCGCAGCGTGCGAGTTGCCCTGTATAAGAACCAGCAACAGGACTCGACTGATAATTGCCTGTGCCATCAAGCGTTTTGCGGTTGTGCGGAACAATGCCACGGTCAAAATAGCGTTGGCCGTTAATCACAATATCAGACAGGACACCTTCGCCAACGGTGACTGTTGATAGAATTGCAACCCCTGGTGCTGCCACTTCAACTTGATCAGTGGCTTGGGAGAATGCGGCGTGGTTGTTTTGATTATCTACCGCTGCAATTGACATAACAGAATCGTATGAAGCAGGATAACTGTGTGCGGTGTTCCCAGAATTGCCAGCAGCGGCAATAAGCAGGACACCATTATCAGATAGTTCTTGTAGCGCATCACGTTCAGTTCGACTCGACTGACTGCCGCCTAAGCTCATATTGACGACATTGGCACCGTTCAGCGCACAGGTATCAATTGCTTTGACTAGACTGGATGAATAACCCCAACCAGATTCATTGAATACTTTCACAATATGTAAGTTTACATTTTGATTTGGCATTACACCTACAACACCATCACCATTGGCTATCGCAGCGATGGTGCCCGCAACATGAGTGCCATGAGCATTATGATTACCTGGAGCGTTCCAACTACCGGTGCCGCTATCATTGGTGCCTGAGACCTGATTGCCGCTTAGGTCATTGTGAGTAAGATCGTAACCTGAATCGATAATGCAAATAGTCCGATTTCCGGTATTACTGTCGTTTAAGCCTGCAGCATTAATCGCTCCTTGTCCCCAAGGAATGGACTCACTTAATAAAAAACGAGGCGGGTCGAATTCTACATATTCAACGTCAGTATTAAGCTGTAAATTCGCAAGTGCTTGCGGTTCAATCTCGACACTATAAAGCGGTTTACTTCCGAGTTTCTCCACTTTTTTAGCGTTTACTCGTTCGAGAATTGATTCTTGAAGTAGCTTGGCGCCCCAAACGGGATTGAGCCCCATCATAGAAGGCGCATCAACGCTGGTTTCTTTGAATTTAACGATGTATTTTATCGGTAAATCGAGTTCATCAAACTGAGGGAAAGCATTTGCATAGCTAATTCCTAAGGTTGAAATAGCTGTCGCTATTGCCATTGAGTTTAATAATTTATTGTTTTTATTGAGTTTGTTTTTCATGTTGCCCGGTTCCTTATTGAGCGAGAATTATTACCTGCTGCAAAATGGTCGCAATACTTTCCTATTCGACTTGCAGAACCTGAGTTATAGAATTATAAAGTTAAATTATCAATGATGAGCATCATTTTAAGCGAGCGTAATCGCATTAAATGGAAATGAAAATGATTTTCATTGACATGTCGTGTGCCTATTTATTAGTATTTGTTCTTTGTGTGTTTATTGATCATGTCGATTTGGTTTCTTTTCTAGTATGTGGCTGATTTAAGTGTAAAAATAATTAGAAGGGAATTGTGATTCTGGTTGAATGTTGATCAAGTGAGGGGCTGGTTATTTTAGTGGGACGTTAGAATGTGAGGAGGGGGATTATGATTAGAGGAGAGCACGTATCCCTAAGTATTGACAGGTGATACGTACTTGTTTATCCGTTTATCTAGCAGTCACTGCCATAACGCTGCGTAATATAAATCTCAAAATCATCGCATAATTGACCATCCGAAATGTTATTATCAGCGATAGTCTCTGCACCATCAACAATGCTAATTTTGGCATTTAAAGCCGCAGGTTCAGTTCGTTTTCGCGCGAGTGCTGCGCTGATCTTTTCTTGCTCTTGTAGCCAAGCCTGCTCACTGGTTTTATTGCAAGTATCTGCAAGGTAAGCTGCAGAGAAACCTTCACCGGTTAAACTCCGTAATGTTGCATCGTGGCTGATACTGTTACCCGGTTTCCAGTAATGCTCGGCCAGTAACGGACCAATTTCAGGATTATCCGTTAAGTAGCCAAATTTATTGATAAAGTAAGCACGAGTTTGATAAACCGCCATGTGCGCGAGTAGATAGCCTTGGTAAGAACAAGCAGCCTCTTGCGACAATAAGTGCGGTACGGCCAACAATGGACGTGGACTTGCTGCTAATCCTAAGATACGTTGTTCAGTATCACGGGCAAGCTGAGTCAAGTATTCAGGCGTTAGTAAGTCCTCATCACAGCTATAAACCGCCCACTCAAAATAAGGCACCACTAAGATACTGCGTTCTTGATACGCTTTAAACGGCTGTTTTGCGGCAATTAATGCTTGGATAACTGCATCTGGCACCACTTCACCATCCGCGTTATAAGCATATTGTTTTAACCAATCACCGTCGTTTAATAAACTGTCACAGAACATAGATTGCGTTTCTGCATATGCCATAGAGGTTGGTGCAAATTCTTGTGAGAAACACGGAGAGTTTAATTTAATATTGGCAAAGTGCGCCGCATGGCCCCCTTCATGGAACAAGGTATTGATGCCATCATAACCACTGCCGATTTGGTCTGGTTTAGCGTTACTGGTGAAATTGATTTTACCGGCTTGCCACTTATCTTCAGCATAAAACGATGGGATAGGGCCGTGGCAGAAACCATTTTGATATTTACCCGGTCGGTCTAATAAATCCAGGGTCATGTCGGCTTGTGAGTAATCGATATTCAGGCGACCGAATGATTCAATCCAGCGACGTAATGATTTTGAGAACGGCACGTAAGGGTCAAGTTGACGTGCGGCATCACCGGCATACATAAAGCTAAAGTTATGGCCTTGAACCGCTCTGTCGCCTTTAGTTTTGGCTAAGTTTTGGATGCTGTTTTGGTTTTGTTCACGTGTACGTAATTCAAAATCATCCAAAATAGTGAACAATTGCTCTGGTGTCATCTGTTCGGTTTTATTGACTTTGTAATCAAAGAAGTTACGAAAACCTTGTTGGCGAGCAAAATCGTTACGCTGCTTAACCAGGTCGATATAACCGTTATTTAGCACCCATTGTTCAAGGTCTAATAATGCTTGATGTGCTGATTGACGTACACCTTCATTATTACTGGTGCGAATATTAGCGGCTAGTACGGTGAGAGAGGCTTGCTGTTTGTCCCCATTCTCATCATTACAATACATCAGATAATCTTGGCGCTTGGTAAATAATACCGACTCACTGCGTATCAAGGCGGCCATTTTATCTCGGCCTTCGGCGCTTTCAATTGCATTGGCATCGAAAAAGGCTAACCAACCTTTGAGTCCTTGTACTAGATCATCATCTTCATCGGTTAACTGTAATAGTACGTCAAGGTTACAACGTGTCGCTTTAATATGACTTGGGTCTGAGATAAATGCACTGAGCTTAGCTTCGGCAGCGGCAAAGCCTTCATGGTCATCGCTGGTGCCCATGTAAGTTTGCCAGAATAGGTCTTCTTTGCGGCGGTGTAGCGCTAAATAATCATCATTGAGTTGATTAAAATAATCTTGTGGGTTCAAAACATCTCCTTGTTAAAATAGCGTATTACGGTGATAGTACATGTGATGCACTGAATGAATGCATACGCTAATTTACTTTTTATTTAAAATGAAGTAAAAAATACGACTAAATAAACATCCAATGGTTGGCTGTATGTCACACTTTCCGTAAAGCGGGTAACTGTGTGCTGTATTTACACCTTATATACTTTTTTTGGGGAATTATTTAACGCTTATCTTGTCCCTTATAAATAAAGCCAATACACTTCTAACCTTATAAATAATATATATTATTAATAACATTTTTAGGACCACTATGTATACAGATGAAGACCTTAACAGTGCGGTAGATAAAGGTATTTTTACTGCTTCGTCCGTTGATGAGTTTCGACGTGACCAATTGTTAACCAAGCACGTGACGATAGCTGATGAAGAAAATATTCGTTTAATCGGTGGATTTAACGATATATTCATCGTTATTGCTTGTGCGCTACTCTTGTTTTCATCACTTTGGGCGGTCAAAACGATTGATCCGCGTTTAGGTTTAGCCACGTTTGCCGTGTTGTCATGGGCGCTTGCCGAATTCTTTGTGCTGAAGAGAAAGATGGCATTTCCCGCGATTATGTTACTGCTCGCTTTCATTGGTGGGGTGTTTAACTTATCAATGGAAGTATTTTCTACGCTCGGTGAGCAAGCTGTTATTGCTGCGACTGGCGCATCCGTTATTGCGGCTTATTGTCACTGGCGTCGTTTCCGTGTGCCAATCACGATCGCAGTTGGTACGGCAGCCACAGCAGGCTTCATTGTCTCTTCTTTCGTATCGACCTTTACCACGCCAGAGATGATCAATGTATTAACTGATTGGATACTTGTGGTGATATTTGCGTGCGGTATTTCCACCTTCCTGTTCGCAATGTACTGGGATGCTTCGGATCGTGAACGTGTGACGAGCCGTACCGATACGGCGTTCTGGCTGCACTTATTATCAGCACCTTTAATTATTCATCCGATATTTCTCGGTGTCGGGATTTTGAATGGTGAGGAAAGTATCAGCAGTATTGCGATTATTATTACCTTGTACTTATTGATGTCATTAGTGTCTATTATTATCGATCGCCGTGCCTTTATGGTGTCATCACTGGTGTACGTATTGTATGCATTATCAAGCTTGATGAGTATGTATGGCGATGTCGGTACTAATTTTGCGATGACAGGTGTCGCAATCGGTGCTGCTCTGTTATTACTGTCAGCGTTATGGCATCCGGTTCGCGGCTTGATTGTGACGGTATTACCTAACGCAGTGAAACAACTGGTACCCGATGCTAAGTAGGTAAACAGCCTTATATTATTGTAGGTTAAGTTTCGACTTAGCCTGCGGTATTTTAGTTTCAATAATTAACGGCACAAAAACATAACCGAAGTGCTCATGGCAATAATCAATGTTACCTTGTGTATCTTTTTGTAACTCAAAAATACTATTGTGAACCGGGATAACAAGCTTACCGTTAGGCGCGAGTTGCTTAATTAACTCATCGGGGATCGCTTCACTCGCCGCTGCGCTGACCAAAATTCGGTCGAAGGGTGCATATGCCGCCAGTCCAATCTTGTTTTCGGCAATGAAGAATTCAACATTATCACAACCAAAACGCTGGCAATTTGTTTCACCAAACCGCTTTAACTCAGGAATACGTTCAATACCAAACACAGCGCCTGTTGGTCCGACTAAATAAGCCAGCAGCGCGGTGCTCCAACCTGAGCCTGAACCCACATCTAAAATACGCTGGCCAGCTTCGGGCGCTAACCATAACAGCATGTGTTTAACGGTTGTCGGTTGACTGATTGTTTGCGCATGGCCGATAGAGAAGGGCACATCGTAGTCTGCCAGATGCTGAGTATCAGTTGACATAAAACAACGCCGTTTAACGGCAGAAAAAGCCCGTGCTACACGTTTATCAATCTTATCATCAGCCATTGTTGCTCTCCGTACTCCAACTCAAACCTCAATTCTAATTCTAGCTCTCGCTCAGCTTTTGTGATGATTTTTAACCTTCTATAAATAGTGTTCAATATGCGCTATTTGTACCACATTATAGACATCCTTAGCGCCGTAAATCGTAATTCAGAAACTTGATCTAGATCAATAACTGCTAATTCATAGCATTGACCTGCATATACAGGTAGAATGCCCCCTCAAAAAATTACAATAAAAGCATTAAGTGGGTTATTTAGCATGAGTAGAAAAATAGAATTATTGGCACCGGGTGGTGACGTAGAAGCAATTAAAGCGGCGATTGTTGCTGGTGCAAATGCAGTCTACTGTGGTTTGGATATGTTCAATGCCCGTAACCGTGCGTCCAATCTTTCATTTGATGAGCTAAATGGCGTATTACGACTTGCACACGAAAACAGCTGTGAAGTTTTTTTAACGCTTAACGTTGTGATTTTAGAGCACGAAGTTGTTAGCTTGGTACGCCTGCTTAATAAACTGGTTAATAGCGGTATTGATGGCATCATCGTACAAGACTTAGGTGTTTTCAATATTGTTAAAAAGCATTTCCCATCACTACATATTCATGCGTCGACTCAATTAACAACGCATAATGAAGGTCAGGTTTTATTCTTACATAAAATCGGTGCCACGCGTGTTAACTTATCTCGTGAGCTGAACCTTGGTGAAATTAAGCAATTAACAACTGTTGCGCATGACCATGACGTATTAACCGAAGTATTCGTGCATGGCGCACTGTGTATTGCATTCTCTGGCCAATGTTACTCAAGCTCAGTGAGTGTGGGTAACTCAGGTAACCGTGGTCGTTGTAGCCAAGCATGTCGTGATGAATATGAAGTGACTGCAGAAGGTCATCGTTTCCCGCTTAATTTAAAAGATAACTCAGCATACTTTGACTTACCACAACTGGTCGATGCGGGTGTGGACTCATTAAAAATTGAAGGCCGTATTAAAGGCGCACATTATGTTTACACAGTTGTAGATACATGGCGCAAGCAGATCAACAGCTTTGTTGAGTCTGGCAAATTATTAGCTGACGATGGCAACCTGCATAAAGTATTTAACCGTAGCTTCACTAACTCATTCTTGCAGGGCGACCTAAACAAGAAAATGTTTACTGATAATCCTCGTGATAACAGTGTGAACTACGCAGTTGAAAAAAGTGATGCGATCTCAGTGGTACAAATCCATGACGTAAAACAAGACCTTTATACTGATAAAAATGCATTAGGCGCTGAACTAGCAGAAAAGATTAAAGATCTAAGCATTGATAAGATTGGTCTTACATTAGCATTCACTGCGAAAGAAAATAGCCCATTAACAGTCAAAATTATGGCTGGTGATACGCAGTTTGAAGTTAAAAGTGATTCAGTATTACGTATTGCAGATGAAATCTCAATCACACCAGAAACGGTTGAGAAACGTTTCCGTAGCTTCAACAATGCCACGTTCGATCTTGCGCCAATGAACTTTGATAATTTTGATGCCAATTTAACAGTACCGTTTAAAGAATTAACTGAACTGAAAAACCAAGTGGCGTTTTTATTGAATGGTTCACGTGACGTGGTTAAACACGTTGATGTACCTGCATTACCTCAGCACCCTAAAATAGAAGAAACGCCTAAGTTATCACTGCTTATTGCTAACCTGAAAGATTTACATCTTGCTGACGTAACAGATGCCGATATCTACTTCAAGATCCCTGAAAGCTTGAAAAAGAACTGTCCTAAACACATTAAATTATTACAAGAAAATCCACGTTTAATTCCTTGGTTCCCAGCGGTATTGATTGGTAAAGATTACCTTGAGTCAGTGAAGATCCTGGAACAAGTGAAACCTAAGCGTATCGTTACTAACAATACCGGTATTGCTTATAAAGCGTTTGAAATGGGTATCGAGTGGGTTGCTGGTCCGTTCTTAAACACCACCAACTCACATGCATTATTAACCCTGCAAGAAGAGTTAAACTGTGCCGGTGCGTTTATTTCTAACGAGATCAACCGCGGTCAAATTAGAAATATTACCCGTCCAAAGAACTTTAAAATGTTCTACAGTATCTACCATCCAATCCTGATGATGACGAGTCGTCAATGTTTCTTCCAACAAACGGTTGGCTGTAAGAAACCAGCGATTGAAGATGGTTGCATGCTGAAATGTGAGAAAGCGACCACAATTACCAATGTGAAAGGTATTTCGTTTGCGGTTGATAAACAAAAAGGCGGCTACCCAAGCATTTACAATGACGAGCAGTTCTTAAACTTTGATGCAGTAAACGACTTCTCTCATCTGTTTGACGAATTCTTTATCGATCTAACCAACATTGGTGCAGGCTCTAAAAAAGAACAAGACAAAGTAGAGCTAATCAAACACTTTGAAGCGCTACTCGCGGGTGATGAAACGTCAAAAGTAGCATTAAATAACCTAGTGCCTGTGGCAACAAATGCGCAATATACTCAGGGTTTATAAGCTTTAAGCTCAATAACTCGAATACTTTAGTTAAGCCAAGTGTTGCTGATTGTAGTGAAAATACATGATGTGAAACTTGGCTTTATTTTTATGTACTTAGTAATATCCCATTTTCTATCACATCGAAAATGTGGTCAGTATCAGAATGTAATGCCTATAATTACTGTTTAGTAGTGGTTATCTGCTGGGAAATAGCGGATTGCGGTAGGTTATTATGATATGAATGTTTTACATATACACTCCGATTACCCTGATGGCCGTAATGATCTAAGTACGCCTGCTGTAAAATCCTTATTAGATGCCACCTCTGGTATCGTTAACACCGTGTTTGTTATTCATCGTACCCCATGGCCTTGGTTAGTGCGTGTTATTCCGCATAACCCTAAATTGTATTCGGTTTACTATTGGGGCTTACCGTTTGGCTTAGCGCTGACTTTATCTCTGTTTCTTGCTCGACACCTTCTGTTTAATCTTATCCAAACGCAGCAGATCAACTGCCAGCTTATTCATGGGCATAAACTGGCGATTGATGGCACGTTAGGCGCTGCAATCGCCAATCAAATTGGCATACCGTATTTTCTATCGATTAGAGGAGGAACTGATGTGCGTATTCTGCAGCACAAAGCCTTGTTACGAAATCGTTGGAAAAAGGTATTAGAAGAAGCCGAACATATATTTTGGGTGAGTTGTTGGGCGAGAAAACCGATAAACGAAATGCTGAAAACCACGATTAATACATCAACTGCTCAGTCTAGCTTATTACCAAACCCCTGCGAAATGAGGCAGATAGAAAATATTAGTCAGGTTAATGAAGTCGCTAATTTTGTTACTGTTTTTCGTTTCGAGCAGTATCAACGTAAAGGTATCATGCCATTGCTGGAGGCTATATCCAAACTCAGTGTTTCATATCCAAATATCAGGTTGGATATATACGGCTCAGGACCTGCAGATAAGATTAAAACAGTGCAAGGTAAAATAGACGCATTATCGTTAAATGGCAAGGTCACGATTAAAGGACGTATTGATAACAAGCTTCTGCAGCACAAGTTGAAACAATACACGGCATTTTTATTACCCAGTAACAATGAGTCTTTTGGAATGGTTTTTGTCGAAGCGCTATTTTCTGGGTTGCCCATTTTATATCACGCCAATACTGGCATTGATGGTTACTTGGATGATATTGATGTTGGCATTAAGGTGCACAATCAAGATGTCGATGAGTTAGCAAACAAGGTGGAAGAGTTAATCGTTCGACATGATTATTTCCAAACGCGTATTAAGTGTGCGTTAGAGACCCATGCATTAGATATTTTTGAGAAGAAAACAGTCGTTAATCATTATCAGTGTTTAGTTGATGGCCTTGATCTGGAGTACTCACATGTCGAATAGAAAAGTACTTGTCATTGCATCTGCGGGTGGCCACCTGACTCAAGCTCTTTGTGCCTGTCAGCATGTTGACGATATTGTGCTAGTAACGACGCATTTATTAGTGAATGACATTAAAATTCAGAAAATATATAAAATATGGAGCACGCAAAAAAACGTATTCATTCACTTCGTTAATATTTTTTATGCGCTGTATGTTCTGGTAAAAGAAAGGCCTCGGGCAGTATTTAGCACGGGTGGCCCCATCGTTTTACCCTTCGCGTTAGTGTGTAAGTTCTTACCAATAAGGTTTGTATATTTGGACACATTATCGCGGGTGGTTGAACTGTCTAATACTGGGAAAATGATCCATAAATATAAATTGTATGATGAATTTATGTCGCAATGGGAAGCTGTTGCTAATCAATATAGCGTCGGCTATGCCGGGAAAACCTTTGATTTAGAAGGACACGTGAATAAGGTCGTTACACCGCTACCATCGCCAGAACAGCCCTTGGTCTTAGTGATTACGGGTACTAATTCTTATCCTTTTCCACGGCTGATAGCGGCAATGGCAAAACTCGATATTTACCACGATCCAAACGTACGTTGGTTTATTCAAACCGGTGGTTTTGAGGTTGATGTAAAACCGGCCAATGGCGAAATTGTGGATATGGTTACGAAAGACAAAATGGATGCGTTGGTGCAAGAGAGCAGCCTTGTCATAAGTCATTGCGGTGTCGGCAGTATTAATCACATGCTTATTTATCAAAAGAAAGTGATATTTGTGCCACGGTTGCAGCGATTTGGTGAGTTTTCTGATGATCATCAACTGCAAATAGCCAAAGAGTTAAATAATCCCAACATGGCGGTTGTGTACCCAGATGAATTGTTGCCGGTTTATCCCGTGGCAGAGCTAATAGCTATACCTCGATACGATCAATCAATTGATATTACCAATCATGCTTTTGCAGCGGTTATCGATAAAAAATTATTTGTTGAGCAAAGAGAAGATTCCTATGGCTAAGAAAATATTAATTTCTGTTGTTATTGTTGATTTTTTTAAAGCGGAGCGCGTTGTCCATAATGTCGAAAGAATACTGAATCAACAAGGCGATTTTGATACCGAAGTGATCATTATTGATAACTCTATGGACAGTGGTAATAAGAAGATACTGTCGAAATATCAAGATACCGACAATGTGACGTTAATTTTTAATCAGCAAAATAATGGTTATCCCCGAGGCAGTAATCAGGGGGCTTATTTATGCAATGGTGATTACTTGTTGTTTGTTAATCCGGATATCGAGTTGAAGTCTGCAAGTATATTGGCTGATATTGTTGCTATTTATAACCGGGATCCTGAAGTCGGGATCGTGGGTACCCGACAGTTAAATGATGATGGTTCGACACCTGATACCGTGCGCCGCTTTCCTAACTTGCTAGCGCAAGTAGTGCGCAGAACGTCACTTAGAAACTGGCCTTTGTTAAAAGGCATTGCTGAGCACTACGAATATGTAGAGTTCGATTATTTCAAGTCGGCTAATGTGGATTGGTTACAATCGTCATTTATGGCTATAAGCCGTGAGGTTTGGGGTAAAATTGGCGGTTTTGATAATCGCTATTTTATCTTTATGGCTGATCCCGATATTTGCTATAAATGTTGGGAGCTGGGCTACAAAGTCTATTATGAGAGCGAGATTGTCGTTGGCGCTGATGGATTACGTTGTAGCGATGGTGGCTTTAAAGACGTATTCACTAACCGTATTTTACGCTTTCATATTCGCGATGCCTTCATCTACCATTTTCAGTATTTATTAAAACCGAGCATACCCACAGCACGAAAGTTACAAGGCCGAAGGTCTGAAAACGTTAATTATGAGCAATAGTAAGTTAGTTATGAGTAATAGTAATTTGGTTATTAATAATAACGTCCGTTATTAATAATCGTAACGTTAATTATGAGTACCGTAATATGAAGATATTAGTGACAGGGGGTGCTGGTTTCATAGGCAGTGCTGTTATTCGACACATATTGAGTGAGACGGACTATCAGGTGGTGAACCTAGATAGCTTAACTTACGCTGGCAATCTTGATTCAATTCCTGCGACCTTGCTTTCATCGCAGTATGTCTTTGAGTGTGTTGATATCTGTAACAAAGAACAAGTTGATCGTGTCTTTTTGCAGCATCAACCTGATATTGTCATGCATCTTGCTGCTGAATCGCATGTTGACCGCTCCATCGAAAGTCCGAACTGTTTTGTGGAAACCAATATTATTGGCACGTATAACTTACTTGAATCGGCACGTGTTTATTGGTTGTCATTAGCAGATGAAAAAAAGGCGGATTTTCGTTTTCATCATATTTCGACCGATGAGGTATTTGGTGATTTAGCTTGTCAAGGAAGTAAAGAGAGCCAAGACGGACTGTTTGTTGAGACCACTGCTTACGATCCCAGTTCGCCTTATTCTGCCACCAAAGCGAGTGCTGATCACTTAGTACGGGCATGGTTTCGAACTTATGGTCTTCCGACATTAATCACTAACTGCTCGAATAACTATGGCCCTTATCATTTTCCTGAAAAACTCATTCCGCACATGATATTAAACGCGTTAAATGGGCAAGCGTTGCCCGTTTACGGTGATGGTTTGCAAGTCAGGGATTGGTTGTATGTTGATGATCATGCTCGCGCATTAGTGCTGGTGGCGACAAAAGGTCAAATTGGTGAGCGCTATAACATTGGTGGTCATAACGAGAAACGTAATATAGATGTGGTTAATAGCTTGTGCAGTGTATTAGAAGATCTTGTACCCGACAAACCCGATGGCGTTGAACATTATCGTGATCTTATCCAATTTGTTAATGATAGGCCTGGGCATGATCTGAGATATGCGATTGATGCAAGTAAAATTCAACGTGAGTTAGGCTGGCAACCAGAGGAAACATTTGCAACGGGTATTAGAAAAACAGTGCAGTGGTATTTAGATAATACAGCGTGGTGGCAGCGTGTTTTAAATGGTGATTATCAGTTAACACGTCGAGGAGAAAGAGCTAATGGGCAATAAAAAATACAAAGGTATTGTGTTAGCGGGTGGTTCTGGCACGCGTTTACATCCCATTACCAAAGCTGTCTCCAAGCAGCTGTTACCTATTTACGATAAACCGATGATCTATTATCCACTGTCGGTACTGATGTTGGCGGATATTCAAGATATTTTAATCATTTCGACCCCGGATGATCTTCCTCATTTTAAGGCTTTGTTTGGCGATGGCTCCACCTTTGGGCTTAATATTGAATACGCCGAACAGCCGAGCCCTGACGGTATCGCACAAGCTTTTATCATTGCTGAAGACTTTATTGGCGAGGACAATGTCTGTCTTATTTTAGGTGATAACGTTTTCTATGGGCAACACTTCAGCGGTAAATTATTGAACGCAACAAGTAAGGATACTGGCGCAACGGTATTTGGTTATCGGGTGACAGACCCTGGCCGTTTTGGTGTTGTGGAGTTTGATAAAGAAGGTAATGTGCTAAGTATTGAAGAAAAACCCGAGAAACCTAAGTCAAATAATGCCGTTACAGGTTTATATTTTTATGATAACAGGGTCATTAACATGGCAAAGTCTTTAACGCCTTCGGCCCGCAATGAAGTCGAGATCACGGATATCACCAACATGTATTTAGCGTTAGGCGAATTATACGTTGAGCGTTTTGGTCGTGGTTTTGCTTGGTTTGATACCGGCACCCATTATTCCTTATTGAAAGCCGCAATGTTTGTACAGACGATTGAGCATAATCAAGGCTTAAAAGTGGCTTGTTTAGAAGAGATCGCATTTTCAAAAGGTTGGATCACGCGCGGGCAATTAGAAGAGCAAGCATGTCTGTTACAGAAAACAGAGTATGGGCAATACCTCTACGGCTTGCTGCGTGAGGAGTTGTAGATGAAAGTGTCCAAAACCTCGATTGATGGAGCCTTGGTTATCGAGCCTGATGTATTTGGAGATGAACGGGGTTTCTTTATGGAAACATTCCAAGCGGCGCGTTATCGCGATGTGCTTGGTGGTGAGTTTGATTTCGTACAAGATAACTATTCACGCTCTTCAAAAAATGTTTTACGTGGGTTACATTTTCAAAAAACTAAACAGCAAGGCAAGTTAGTACGTGTGGTATTGGGGGACGTGTACGATGTTGCCGTCGATATACGGTTAGCTTCACCTACCTATGGGCAGTGCCATGGGCTGCGATTAAACGCTGAGAATAAACTGCAATTTTGGTTACCACCGGGATTAGCCCATGGTTTTGTGGTGTTATCTGATCTTGCTGATTTTGAATATAAATGTACCAACTATTATGACAATAGAGATGAAGGCTGCCTTATTTGGAATGATCCTGTATTAAACATCGATTGGCCTTGTGATAACCCGTTATTGTCAGATAAAGATAAAATGGGCCTTAAGTTTAACGACTTGTTTTAAGCAAGGGCGGCTTTTATGTTGCGATTATTAGTGACTGGGCAAAAAGGCCAAATAGGCCAGTCGATTAAAGATCGTATAGATCATCAAGAATGGGATGTATTACTCACCGATATAGAGACATTGGACATCACCAATGCAGCGCAAGTCGCTAGGGTATTTAAGGCATTTAAGCCCAATGTGGTGATTAATGCGGCTGCGTATACAGAGGTGGATAAAGCAGAAAACGAGGCGGGAGCTGCGGAGTCGGTTAATGCCTATGGACCTTACTTATTGGCTCTGCAATGTCATAACGTGGGGGCGTTATTAATCCACTTTTCGACCGAGTATATTTTTAACGGCCACAGTGATTGCCGTTATGTCGAGACCGATACGCCAGCGCCGTTAAATGTATATGGGCGAACTAAATTACAAGGTGAGCAATATATAAAGACCTATTTGAGTCATTACATCATTATTCGCACCTCATGGGTGTTTAGTGAATACGCGCGAAACTTTGTCACTACCATGCTTTCATTGCGCCGCGAAGCAGAGCCGATCCGCATTGTTAATGATCAATTTGGTTGCCCGACTTATGCAGGGGATGTCGCCAATTTAGCGCTTGATATCGCTAAGGAACGTATGGCTGAAACGAATCGATATCAACTTGGTGAGTATAATTTTTGTGGTGATAGCGAGGTAAGCTGGTTCGATTTTGCTTGCGCTATTTTTGACGAATTAGATAAATACCAACCCGGTGAGCAGGGCCGCCATTTAGTCGGCGTGACAAGTGAAGAATATGCTTCAATTGCCGTACGGCCTAGAAATGGCATTTTAAACTGTCATAAAATCTCACCGATATTTAGACCTTCGGATTGGCGGCGTAAGTTACGTCATGTTATTGAAACAACGATGGCATAAATGTTTACCGCTGGGGAAAATAAATGATTAATCGAAATCTGTTAGAAGCGTATAAAATAGAACATGGGAATATCAAGGTTGCTATAGCGGGTGCTGGCTATATTAGTAAGGGGTTGATACAGCAGATAACGTTGCTGGATTTCATTGATGTCGTTTCTATTTATTCCAAAACACGCGCGCCAATTATTGCCTTGCTGAAAGATGCTAATTTACCGTTATCGATTATTGCCGACAACGTTGAAGACTTTTGTGCAAGTGATGCTGACATTGTGGTTGAGTTGACGGGTGATACTGAATTTGGTTGCGAACTCGGACTTGCTACGTTAGCGGCCAATAAACATTTTGTGGTTAGCGCCGAAACGGATGCGCTTGTTGGCCCTGTGCTTGCTGAGCGTTTCCGTGAAAAAGGACTGATCTACAGTAATATGTGGGGCGATGAACCCGGCTTGATTAAGCACCTTTATAATTATGCCGATGTATTGGGCTTCGGGATCGTGGCCGTTGGTAAATTTAAAGGTTTTCACGATTCTTTTGCTAACCCCGATTCGGTATTACCTTGGGCTGAAAAATCAGGGCAGAAACCAACGATGATCGCATCCTTTGCGGATGGCTCTAAAATGTCGATGGAAATGACGATTGTCTCGAATGCCACAGGATTGGTCGCAGATGTACCGGGTATGCATTTAGCCAAAGGTACACTTGAAGATATTGTTGATTTATTGAAATTAAAAGATGACGGCGGTATTTTGAATCAAACAGGGGTAATTGAAGTTGTTTGTGGGGTCGAACCCAGTGGTGGGGTATTTGCCGTTATTTCCACGGATAAACCCGAAATATTAGATTCGCTTTCTTATTATAAAATGGGTGATGGTCCTAATTATCTGTTGTATTTACCTTACCATATGCCGGGTATTGAAGCTTTGTACGGTTTATACGTGAATGTGGTTGAACATCAATCTGTTGTACGTCCACTGGGCGCACCGGTATCGGATGTGATCACCCGTGCCAAGCGCGACCTGAAAAAAGGCGACCAGCTCGATTGCATAGGTGGTTATGATTATTACGGCGAAATGACCAGTGCTGAATTATCTGTAGAACATAGCGCATTACCTTTAGGGCTGGCGACAGGTGCTAGGTTATTAGTAGATATTAACCAAGGTGAGCCGATTTTATTTCAAGATGTAGAAATTCACGGCCACATTGACGGCCGTAAATTACGTCAACGATTTAGTGAAATGGTGCTGGAAAACCAACCGTTAGAATCGAACAATATCAAACGTGTTAATTTAGGTTAGTCGTGTAAGGTTAATCCTATTTAGCTAAATCTAAAGCGAGTCATTGTTATCTGTGACTCGTTTTTTCTTTGTTTTATAAGCAGAGGATTTAGTGGGAGGATGTTATAGGCTGTCATAATAAAATGGTTGCCAGTTGCCAGTTGCCAGTTGTCAGTTGTCAGTTGTCAGTTGTCAGTTGTCAGTTGTCAGTTGTCAGTTGTACAGTTTGACGGTTTTAGTGGTGAATAATGCTTTTATTTTTCCGTACTTATCAACTAATTGTAATAAGGGTTTTGCGTATTTTGATTGGCCAAAAGGTAATTTAACCAATACGATAAATAGCAATATAATCAGTTTTATTAACACGTCAGTAAAGTAAGTTAGTTTGTTGGCTAGCGGCGCTTGTTGTATGCGATAACGGGTATAGGTTTCGCCTATGCGTATCGCCCGTCTTAATAGGTAGTTTATATTCAATCGGTTACTTGCCACTTCTTCACTGACAAAGGCTTCATTTGAGCACACCAGTTTACCGCCATGCTGGTATAACCGATAAAAGAAATCTGCATCCTCCCCCCCGGTTAAGCCATAGTCGGAATCAAATCTGAGTTGGTATTTTTTAATGGCAGCTTGGCTGACCAATGTTGAATTAGTCGCACCACTGGTGACTTCTTGGCCGTTACTTACCGCTGGTCGTTCAAATACACCTGAATCAAGGATCCACTGCGGGGTATGGTTAGGGTAGGTTGATTTGACTCGGCCGAATACAGCATCTGCTTGAAAAGTTTGCGCGGTTGATAACAGTTGCGCTAACCAATCGGGATCGGCCACTTCATCATCATCGATAAATGCCACCCATTCACCCTTGGTATTATTGATGGAGCAGTTACGTGCTAAGGCAATGTTTTTTGCCGTTTCTTGGCGGTAATATACCGGTATATCCATGACATTCGCTTGGCCTTTGACCAGCATTTCCGCATAAGCGTGCTCATCATTATCAACGACGATCACTTCAAGAGTAACGTGTTCTGGTAGTCGTAAGGCGGCAATACTCCTGAGGGTATCGACAACATGATCTCGTTGATATGTACACATACAAATAGATATCAGCATGGCTATTTTCACCTATCGATTTAAGGCCTTGTAATAATTGTAGTGATGGAATACGGGGTTTGCTGTGGGTTGCTTTATTATGTCTGTCTTTGTTTGTGTATTCGCATCGAATTCACTTGTCATATTAATCACTTATAGGTATTGTTCGTTTTCAGCTATTTAGCCTATTGACTAAAAATAAGTCTTCAAACTACTTCAGAATATAGACACCAATGAACCTTGAGTACAGGCTCGCTACCGAGCAAGATTATGATTTTGCATTTAGCTTAAAAAAGTCTGCGGAATATGGGCCGATTAAAGCTGTTTTTGGTTGGGACGAAGCATTACAGCAACAGATGCATGCAGAGGAATGGGCGGCAGGTAAACCTATGTTGATCTGTATTGATGGTATCGCTGTTGGCAGTTATAAGATTGAAATAAACGCTGACTATATTCACTTTTGTCGCTTTTTCTTATTACCTGAACATCAAGGTAAAGGCATTGGTAGCAAAGTATTAAACCAGCTCATTACACTTGCCAAAGAGCAACAATTACCCTGTAAGTTAAGTCATTTACAAGGTAATCGAGTCGGTGAGTTATATGCCCGTTTTGGCTTTGTTATTGATGACAGTGATAGTCAATTTGTTTATATGTCTAGAGTGTTATCGACTAACGCTTAAAGCGATGACTGCTTCTGCCGCTTCGAGCGCGCCTTCGATATAACCGCCGTTTTCTTCTGCAGCTTCTGTGCCCGCAAAGTACCAACCTTGTTGATAAACAGGTATCAGCGCTGATTGAATATCACGTAAACCATACTGCGGGTGGCCATTCGGTGCATTTTTATCTGCATCCGTTGCAGTCATGGTTTCTTGGCTCCAGTCGATTAACTTCACATCAATCGGCTCAGCGGCTTGTTCACCATAAAGTCGCACAAGTTGCTTTATGGCTAACGATTTGATTAACTCATTGCCTGCTGATTGGCGAGTATGTGCATCAATACCCACAAAACCAAATAGCGCGCCTGCGCCGTCGTTCGTACTTGCATCGTGTATTTCTGCTAATGGACCCACTTGGCTACTGGCCGAACCGGACAAACCGGTTTTACGCCAGAACGGTGTATCGTAGATGGCAAAAAATTTCGCATGTGCTGCCATCCATGTGGCTGTCGATGCGAATTTTTTCTGTATTTTCGTCGGCAATGCTGGTGATAGCGTAATGCTGTTGGCAAGTAAACGTAACGGCATTGCAAAGATTACCTGACGCGCTTGTATGGTTTGTGCTTCGCCGTCTATTTCGGCTGTAACGATAGAATAGCTATCTTGTTCTGTCGCAGTATGCGCTACATGCGTGACCTTAGCGTTACGAATAATACGCCCACTGATTAGCTTATCTTTAATACCATTAACAACCGTTTGCATGCCATCAGCCACACGCATTGATTGCGGTGAACCGGCGTAACCTGATTCATAGCGCAGCGGTGGTTTGTTCTCGTGTTTATCAAACAAGAACGCGCCTTTATCATGTTGTGGGAATACAGATAAATGCAGATCATCAATCAACTGGGTAATACGTGGGTGCATGTCTGGCCAAAACCAAGAAGGGCCCATATCAAACTTGTCTTCGGTATATATTCGACCGCCCAATCGCGCTCGACCTTCGAGTAAAATATACTCTTTACCAAGCTGTTCTAATAAATAAGCGGTATATAAACCGCTTAGTCCACCGCCAATAATGACAAATTCTGTTTTCATGTTAGTACCTTAATAAACGGTTTGTTATAAATGCATTCTTATAAACGATAGCTGTGATGACCTGTTTTGATCCAAACTGTGCAATCATCAGAAGAGGTGGTGACGTCTAACGCTTCACCAACAGGTAAACGCAGCCAATCAAACTGGCGATAAACGTCCCCTTGATGATTCAATTCACCGTTTACAATAAGCAGTTCAATCCCACCTGTATTATCTAGGGTGATATTTGCATTACTTGCCCAACGTTCTAATCGTACGGTTTCTTGTTTGAATGCGTGTAGCGCTTGGTATTGCACTGGCGTTCGGTTTTCATCTTGGATAAAGGCTTGATTGGCGGTATTGATTTCCACATCTTGGTCGTCACCGTCTTGAAATTGACCGAGCTTAACGATGATCATGCAGCCGTCTTTGACTATCGGTGCATGTTCTGTACCGACCGGGTTTCGCTTATAGGTACCAACAGGATAATCACCGTGTTCATCGGCGAACACACCTTGTAACACCAAGAATTCTTCGCCGCCAGTATGTACATGGTTAGTGAAATAACTGTCTGCATCATAGGTAACTAGTGTTGTTGGCGTTGCTGCAAATTCAACGCCATCACGCTCTAACATTTTACGTGATACACCTTTAAGCGGAGAGGGTAGCCAAGTCGATTCATCAAAGAATACTTTTGCTGGTTGGGTTAGATCGCTATTAATGTTCATATCGTCATTCCACAGATTAAGTGTCTTTATGTTGTAATTATGGATTTATTCTTTGCATATGACAAAGCACTACTTCTATACTGACGATATAGTTTTTCTTTAGTGTTAAATTGACGTGAGGTCGCGCTGTAAATGAATAATATTGCCCATTTGAATGCAGTTCGTGCTTTTGAAGCATCGGCTAGACACCTAAGTTTTTCTTTGGCGGCAAAAGAGCTTAATGTCACGCCTGCGGCAATCGGTCAGCAAGTACGTTTATTAGAAGAGTGGTTAGGTGTCAGCTTGTTTATTCGTGCCACTAGTGGAGCTTCACGTCTAACATTGACGGCGCAGGCGAAGCTAGCACTGCCAGAAATAACGCGAGGTTTAGAGCATATATCTCAAGGTTTAGCATTATTGCAAAAGCCGATTATCAATAATGCCATCACAGTGTCGGTGAGTCCTGCGTTTGCAGCAAAGTGGTTGTTAACGCACATTGATGATTTTCAGCTAAAGTATCCTGATTATGACCTTCGCTTAAATACCAATTCTCGTTCTGTCGATTACTTTGCCGAAGACATCGATATTGGTGTGCGTTATGGCAAAGGCAATTGGCCGGAATTGTCACAAACATTACTGATGGATGAGGATATATTTCCGGTGTGTTCCCCAGATCTGGTTGAGCAAGGGTTGACGTCACTGAGTGACTTAGCGAATTATCCGTTATTACACGATCATTCTATGCCGATCAGTTCGGGGTTTCCGACTTGGTCTAGTTGGTTGAGTGAACAGGGCATTGATAATGTAGAAACCAATAAAGGATTGAAAATTAATAACTCGGCATCGGTAATTCAAGCCGCGGTGGCTGGGCAGGGCGTCGCACTAGGCCGCAGTGTATTAGTCAAAGATGATCTTGCTTGTGGACGATTAGTGAAGCCATTTCCAGTACTGAATAGCAGTACCGAATTGGCTTATTATATTGTCTGGCGACCTGAACATGATGGGTTAGAAAAAGTTCAGGCCTTTAAAGGGTGGTTATTAGAAACGGCTGCCGTATAAAGGGTTACCGCTGATAGCAATCAGCACTGGCTAAAGTCCGGTTGGCGTTTTTCCATAAAAGCGCTAACTGCTTCACGGCATTCTGGTTGCGTGACTAAATAAGCCAAGCTTTTATTTTCATATTCAACGATATCTAATAGTTGTTGTCGAGATTCTCTCATCAACATTGCTTTACTGGTGCGCATGGCTATTGGTGCCAGTTTTGCAAGTGTGATGGACCTTTGCATTGCTGCATCATCTGGTGAGCCACATACTTCATTCGCAAACCCTAAAGTAACCGCTTCATTTGCCTGCATAGGCTCGCCTGCTAATAACATGGCTCGCGCTTTACGCACGCCAATTTGTTGCGCTAATAATTGGCTCGAGCCGAGTTCCGGGCATAACCCCATCGCCACAAATGGTGTTTGAAATATTGCCGTTGGAGATACATAGAGGAAATCTACAAACTGTAACATGGTGGTGCCGATCCCCATTGCAGAGCCATTAACGGCTGCAACGATTGGTTTATCACAGTTGATTAATGCGCGCATAAAACGGGCGCCATATTGATCCGCTTGGCCTTGCGACATGGCTTGAAAGTCTTGCATATCATTGCCCGCGCAAAAAATATCGGCCGATCCCTTAATCATCACGACATGAATGGCATCATCCTGTTGTGCCGTTTCTAATCCTTGAGCGAGTAATAAATACATGGCCTGATTTAACGCATTACGTGCCTTAGGGCGGTTTATTGTTAGCGTTAAAATATGATCCTGCACAACTGAAGTAATGAAATCTTCCATGTTATAAACCTTAAGTTAGAGCTGGGTATTTTCATAATGCCCATTAAGTTTTAACTCTAACATAACTTAAATTGCTGGATAATATCATTATTCATATGTGTTTTTCCTAACCGTGATGATGATTAACTCTGTGAACTAAAGCATCAATTATGTGGTTAATGTATACCTTAGGTCACAGTAATATTAGGTCAGTAACACCAAAGCAGCTTGTGTGTGCCTTATAATGGACTGCCATTTATATCAGTAGCAATCAGCACTTGGTCATCGGGGTTATCTGTGGTGTCATTCGCTATCCAAGCTGCGAGGCAATCACGACTTTCGATACAAGGGTCCGTTAGGCTGCTGAGGAAAGCCACTAGCTGATCGACTTCATCATCATTCAAGTTAATATTGGGTAAACGTGATGTTCCTTCTCGACGTTCTTCGGCAAGCTTATCTAACGCAAGTTCGCCATTAGTGCGCACGTTAGGGTACAAGTTTGTACAGCTGGCGACATTATCGAATTGGGCTAATTGGCACCACTCATGATCATCTGCATAATCATCAATACTGCGACTTGGGTTGTTATAATGACGGACAACTCTTTCTAGTGAATCAAATGTTCCAGCATGGCCGTAAGGTGCTGTCGTGGTAATGTTTAACAAGCTTGGCGTACGGAAGTTATATCTGTCCACCGCATCACCGGTTACGCGCTCACGACCAAAATCATCATCGCCATTGCTGCCGTCTCCTTTACCAACGCCAATCTGTGGAAAGGCGACAATGTTATGGCGCTCATCACTTAACAGTGGGCCGCTGTGACACGCTGAACAACCAGCGCCACCATCTTCAGGGGCAGCAAAGAATAATAACGCCCCTTGTTTTTGTTGCTCTGTTAACGCGGAAATATCACCGTCGAGATAATTACGCCACGGTGAGTCGATAAACACCATCGAGCGCTCGTATTCACCAATGGCTTCTGCGCTATTCTCGAAAGTCACCAGATCTTCAGCATCAGCATTGCTATTGAACGCAGTTTGGAATTCGCTTAACCATTGATTACGACTTAACTCGCCAGCACCTTCGTCATAATCGCCTAAACGTGCTGCAAGGTGATGGCGAATAACAGTATTGCTGCTACCATTTTCAAAATCAGCTGTTTTCATTTCTTCCGCTGACGTAACCGGAAATCGTGCTTGTGCGGTCACTAAGTTAGAGCCGGCATTACTATCTGCGATACCAAAGCCACTATCAGGTGTACTGATGCCTGATGCGGCACCGTTTTGATTGTTTTCTTTACCCAAACTTTCAACTCGTGAATCCCAGAATAAACTGCTATCCCATAATGCGACGTTGAAGATAGTTGGGCTGTTACGCGGCACAACGGGGATGCCAGTACTATTCTCTCGTCCTTGACCAAGTACCTGCGCATTAATGGACTCAACTCCGATAGGCAGGCTTAACGCATCTGCGCCACCGAGTGTGGGATGGTGGCAACTGGCGCAAGCGCTATCAAGATCGCCGCCGAGGCTTTGGCTAAAAAAGAGTTTTTTACCGAGATTGGCAAGCGGAGAGTCAATCGAGGGGATATCACGGTTTGCAATCGCTGAGCGAGCAAGGTTCTTTTCACTGATGATTGCTTGTAGTGAGATGTCGAATTCGCTTGGTTCAGTGCTGTCGTCAGCAGAGTTATTGGCAATATCATCACTCTCGCCACATCCGGATAACGCCAATGGTAGGGATAGCATCACAGCAAGTGCCAATGGCTGCTTTATTTTAAATATCATATCAGACTCCATTCATTTGTATTTTATTTGATTACATCCAGTTTAATTGGTGAGTATGGAAGAACGATGCAACAAATAAGGAACAAATGTGCAAAGTGATCCTAAGTTGGGACATTTATGCCATTTAAGGGTATAACTTAGAGATACCGGTAGGGAGACTCGATGCGTATATTTCCTAAATTATTACTTATTCTATTATTAACCAGTGCCATGGTGTTATCACTTTTATATGCCTTGATGCAGTGGAGTTTTGATCGCGGCATGCTGAATTACGTTAATCAACGCCAGCTTCAAAGTATGCAGTTGTTATCTGATAATCTGGCTAATTTTTATCAAGAAAAAGGCAGTTGGGATGACCTGGTAGCGTCATCTCTGCAACGACCACCGCCACCAAGAAGAGGTAATCGACCGAGTGCGCATAGACCTAATCAACATAGACCTAGTCAACAGAGAGATAATGACAGCAGAGGTAACGGACCGCTCGAGCCAGGTATAACCCGTTTTGGCTCGCGAGAATTTGGAAAACGAGATGTTGGCCAACGAGAGTTTGAGCTCCGACCACCGCCACCTAGACTGCGAATAAATCGAACAGATATAGACTATTGGCCAATGCTATTAGCGTTATCAGCACAAGGTTTACATTATCCTGAAGATGCTGGTAAACAAATGGATAACCGCTCTGCAGGGTCTCGAAATGAGCTACGAGTTACGCTGTTAAGCCAAGACAAGCAAAGGCTTATTGGCCGTTTCAAGGATAATTATAATAGCAAAACGATCCTGCTTAATGGTGACATCATTGGCTATATCGCCTTACCACCGAGTAAAGCTCTAACTGATGAATTTGATATCGCGTTTGTGGCTGAAAACAACCAGAGCATCGCGGTTATTATTGCCGGTGTTTTTGTGCTAATTTTTATTATCACACTGCCTTTATCACGTCACTTTGTATTACCGATCACCAAACTAAAAAAAGCCGTGGTTAAGCTGAATAGAGGCGAGCTACAAACTCGCTTGCAAGTGGTTGGCCGGGATGAATTAGCGACATTGGCACGTAACTTTAATGATTTGGCGGCAACATTAGAGCAAAACGAAGATTCCAGAAAACGTTGGCTTGCTGATATTTCTCATGAACTACGTACGCCCCTAGCCATTGTGAAAGGTGAAATCGAAGCGATGGAAGACGGTATACGGCCGTTAAATAAAGCTGGTTTACAATCTTTATCGGAAGAGGTCGCGCATTTACAAAAGCTGATTAATGATTTGAATGAATTAACAAATGCGGAAATTGGCGCACTACGTTACCAGAAATCAACATTAGATCTGACACTGCTGGTATCGCAGAGTGTAGAACGCCATCAGACTATACTGGATAAAGGTGGTTTACTCGTGAATGCAGCGTTTACAGATCAGCCACTGATGGTATGGGCTGATGAGACACGTTTACATCAGCTGTTAGATAACGTATTTGCCAACTGTCTTAAATATACCGATGCGCCGGGTAAAGTATTTGTCACTTTAACGAGAAATAAGCAAAAGGCTGAGATCATTATTGAAGATAGTGCACCAGCTGTACCAGAGAGTGCACTGGCAAAATTGTTTGAACATTTGTATCGGGTAGAAAGTTCACGTAATCGTAAAACCGGTGGCTCAGGTTTAGGCTTAGCGCTTTGTAAGAATATTGTTTATGCCCATCAAGGGAGTATTGAGGCATTTTCATCTAAGCAGGGTGGCTTAGGTATCAAAATTACATTACCCTTAAATTAGGCTACTTATAGACGTAAACGTAAACAAAAAATTACCAACGTAGATTAAATACCATTAATGCCGATAAGTGAGGGAACATGTCCAAGGTATTGATCGTTGAAGATGAAGTGAAAATTGCCCAGTTGTTAACAGATTATTTGGTGCAATCGAATTTAGAAACCGTGATGGTACATGATGGTAATGCCGTGCTTGAACTGGTGCATAACCAATATTTTGATATCATTTTGTTAGACCTGATGTTACCTGGTAAAGACGGTATTACACTGTGCAAAGAGATAAGACAGTTTTCTGCGGTGCCGATTATTATGGTGACAGCAAGAGTGGATGAGATTGATCGCCTCATTGGTTTAGAGTTGGGAGCAGATGATTATATTTGTAAACCTTTCTCTCCTCGTGAAGTCGTTGCGCGAGTGAAGGCGGTATTAAGGCGAACGCAATCACAAACGCAATCGTTAGATAAATCAGACACGATTAAGTCAACGCCCAAGGTTGTTGAATTAGATCCGGAAAAATACCAAGCGCGTGTTTTTGGCATACCTGTTGAGCTGACTGCAATTGAATTTAATTTATTACAGATACTGGCCAAAGAGCCCGGTCGGATTTATTCACGCTCACAATTAATGAACCATGTATATCACGACCATCGAGTTGTTAGCGAGCGCACCATAGACAGTCATATCAAAAAATTACGAAAAAAATTAAATGATATCAAACCCGATATGGAACTGGTGCAGTCGGTATATAGTGTGGGTTATAAGTTGGAAATATAATTTATCTTGAAGTAGTTTGGGTATAAAACATCATCATGAAAAGAAAAAACCAGATAGCTATCTGGTTTTTTTATGCTTATTAATTGGTGTAACGGTCTTCACTTATACGGATAATCGAACTATGGTTTGTCCATGGATGAGAAATTTGAGCAGCACGAATTATGAGGTTAACTGATATATATCGGGCGATTAATTGTATGAATGAATATGCACCTGAATATAGTAAAAGGGAGAAAGTGGTACTTTTTGTTAAGTATTGTGGGTTGATGACTGCGGTACTTTTATTCACTCTATTTTATTTTATGCCTCGCTTCATGAATTTTATAGAGGTTGCTCATTGTTTTGATTATGCAGGCTTTTCAGGACTACAAATCTTGTTTTATGGATTGTTCGTTGCTGTTCCGCTGTCATTATTGTTGATTATTACTGCGATTGAGGGGCCAAGAAACATGCAAATTATGCGCCTTGGCCAAAGTCCCTTACCTACCGAGAAAGTGCTGAGGCCGACTAAGTATGTCTATGGTATAAAAGCTAAAATAAGGCCAGTACTGTTGTTACTCGTCTTAGTATGTATCTTTGTATTTAGTATGCGAGGTGTTTATTGGGCTAATGATTTTATTGCGATGATGTCGAAAATGGAACTTACTCAATGCGATAACCGTTAATATTTATTGTCGTTTCAAGGCGGTAGCTACTATGTTAAGACACTATTATGTATCTGATGATCTTGATGAACTAGAGATTGTTGAAAGGGAGCTAGAAGCAGAAGGATTTACCGAACCCCAAATTCATGTGCTAAGTCTTGATGATTGCCACGTTGAGCAACACCATTTACATGAAGTTGAATCTTTACTTAAACAAGATGTTATCCGGGGGGGAGAAATAGGCGCCGGCGTTGGTATTATTGTGGCTATGTTGGCGTTAGGATTACCCTATATGATGGGGTGGACTGATGGCGCTGCAGGTTGGTTACCCTTCATTTTTTTGTCTGTGCTGAGTTTTGGCTTTTGTATCTGGGAAGGGGGCTTTATTGGTTTCCAGAAGCCGAATGTACACTTTGCTCGCTTTCAAGAATTACTGATAAAAGGCAACCACATTTTATTTGTCGATGTTGATCCGGTGCAAGAACATAATTTCGGCGTGATAATGAAGTCACACCCCGATGTTGAACCTATTTGTTGTGGGTCAGGATCACCGCATTGGGTCGTTAGTTGTCAGGATGCCTATAATCGCGTGGTGAAGGGAACGCCTTAAACGAGTGCTTTTATTATCGGTCGAAGCAATTCAAATTTTTTGAACTAAGCTTAGTTAATTGTACTAGCTTCATATCCTTGCTTGGTTTTATGTTTTGTAAAACTGACAGTTTTCGATGGTTAAATAACGGTTAAATTATGGTCATTGCGGTAGTAATTCTGTTACTGGTTATTAGCTCCTTGCTGTTTCATTTTTTAAGTCCATGGTGGTTTACGCCTATCGCCTCAAATTGGACTGCGATCGATCAAACTATCAATATTACCTTCTGGGTTACGGGTACAGTATTTGTTGCCGTGAACCTGTTTCTCGCTTACGTGGTGTATCGGTACCGTTATAACAAGAATAGAAAAGCAGAATACGATCCTGAAAACCGAAAATTAGAAGGTTGGTTAACGGTATTAACCTCGATTGGTATTATCGCCATGCTAACACCCGGGTTGTTTGTTTGGGCTGATTTTGTCGATGTGCCTGCAGATGCGCGTGAGGTCGAAGTGGTTGGTCAGCAATGGCATTGGAGTTTTCGCTTGCCCGGCGAGGATGGCCAACTGGGTCGTACGGCCATTGCGTTAATTAATCAGAATAATCCGTTTGGTATCGACCCCGATGATCCACAGGGTCAAGATGATGTATTGATTAATAGTAATGTATTACACCTGCCTATCGAACGTCCGGTTAAAGTGTTGTTACGATCTAAAGACGTGTTACACAATTTCACCGTCCCGCAATTCAGAGTGAAAATGGACTTGGTGCCAGGCACGCAATCTTACCTCTGGTTTACACCTACTTTACTTGGTCGTTACGAGATCTTATGCCTTGAATTATGTGGCATTGCCCACTACACAATGCGTGGACACGTTGTTGTTGAGTCTGAAGGTGATTATCAAATATGGCTTAATCAACAGCCAACATTTAAGCAAAGCCTTGCGCGTATTAGTCGTGATATTTCTGCTGGTCAACAAAGCTATACCGCGTGTGTCGCCTGCCATGGCGTTAATGGTGAAGGGAATAAAGCCATCGGTGCGCCAGTATTAGCGGGTCAGGAAAGTGATTACCTTAATCGGCAGTTACATTATTTCCGAAATAACATTCGCGGTGGCAGTGATGATGATATTTATGGCCGTCAAATGTTATCGTTTGCAGCAATGTTAGCGGACGATGCTGCGGTGGCTAATATCAGTCTTTACCTTAATTCATTGCCAGCTGTGACGGTTATCCAGTCAACTGAACGTCGCGGTAATGTGTCAGTTGGACGAGATATTTATAAAAATTGTGCCGTTTGTCATGGTGAATCTGCGCAAGGACATTATGCCCAAAAAGCACCTAAGTTAGCGGGACAATATACCAGTTATCTCAAACGTCAATTAGAGAACTATCAACAAGGTATTCGCGGTAAACACCCACAAGATATGTATGGTCCTCAGATGATCCTGATGTCTAAATTATTGCAAGACGATCACGCTATCGACGATGTGCTCGCGTATATCGCTACATTACAGCCAGTTCAATAGGGCTTGTTTTCATAGGACTTGTTTTCATAAGATTTGTTCAATAAGGTTTGGTAGGAGGTTTGAGTGAAAGAAATACAGCCTATAGCAGACGATCACCAACCATCGAGCTTCTTTGCTAAGTATGTGTGGAGTCTGGATCATAAAGTGATTGCTATTCAGTATTCGATCACGGCTATTTTTGTGGGTCTGATCGCTTTAGTATTATCTGCGCTAATGCGCTTACAACTCGGCTTTCCAGATCATTTCTCTTTTATTGACCCAAGCTCTTATCTGCAATATGTCACGATGCACGGCATTATTATGGTGATCTATTTACTCACCGCTTTATTACTCGGTGGTTTTGGCAATTACCTTATTCCATTAATGATTGGCGCGCGGGATATGGTATTCCCCTATCTTAACATGCTGAGTTTTTGGACTTATTTAGTATCGGTTATCGTGCTGATATCCAGTTTTTTTGTTACCGGTGGGCCGACAGGTGCAGGGTGGACCTTGTATCCACCTCAGGCTATTTTGCAAGGTACGCCGGGGGCGGATAACGGTATATTGTTGATGTTATTGTCGCTGGCGATTTTTATTATCGCTTTTACCATGGGCGGTCTTAATTACGTCACCACGATATTGCAAGCGCGTACTCGTGGTATGACCCTGATGAGAATGCCGCTGACATTGTGGGGGATCTTCATTGCCACGATCTTAGGGCTATTGGCATTTCCGGCGTTGCTGGTCAGCGCGATCATGATGTTGTTTGATAAATTACTGGGTACCAGCTTCTTCATGCCTGCGATCTTATCCTTAGGTGAAAACTTAGACTACACCGGCGGGAGCCCCATTTTATTTCAACATCTATTTTGGTTTTTTGGTCATCCCGAGGTATACATTGTCGCCTTGCCTGCATTCGGCATGGTATCGGATGTGATCGCGACTCATGCTCGTAAAAATATCTTTGGTTATCGGATGATGGTCTGGGCGATCGTGGCGATCGGTGGGCTGAGTTTTGTGGTGTGGGCACATCATATGTATGTCAGCGGGATGAATCCTTATTTTGGTTTCTTCTTTGCTACCACCACCTTGATCATTGCAGTGCCGACTGCATTGAAAGTCTATAATTGGCTGCTAACGCTGTGGCGTGGCAATATTCATTTTACGGTGCCGATGTTCTTCGCCATTGGTTTTATCTTTACCTTTACCCACGGTGGTCTAACGGGCTTGTTCTTGGGTAATGTGGTGGTTGATTTACCGTTGTCGGACACCTTCTTTGTGGTTGCGCATTTTCATATGGTGATGGGAGTGTCGCCGATCATGGTGCTGTTTGCGGCGATCTATCATTGGTTCCCGTTAGTAACGGGGCGGATGCTGCATACGGGACTGGGTAAATTACATTTCTGGGTTACCTTTCTCGGTACCTATGCGATTTATTTACCGATGCACTATCTTGGTTTTCTTGGTGTGCCGCGCCGTTATTTTGCGCTGGGTGATACTGCTTTCATTCCCGATTCAACACAAACACTCAATGCCGGTATTACTGTCGCTGCCTTGATTGTTGGTGTGGGTCAGCTGATCTTTATTTTCAATCTGATTTGGAGTGTACGTCACGGTAAAGTATCCGTAGCTAATCCTTGGCAAGCTACGTCGTTGGAGTGGCAAACACCGCAATGCCCACCTGTACATGGTAATTGGGGGGATAACGTGCCTGTCGTTTACCGGTGGGCTTATGATTACAGTGTGCCTGGGCACAAAACAGATTTTACCCCACAAAATAAAACGGATGCAGAGAGTTTATTAACAGATAAGGGGGAGCCGTGATAATGAACATTATTCGCCAATTACTCAGTAAACCTTGGTTGTCAGACGATGCTGATATTACCGGTTCTTATAATCAGACACAGTGCTTAAGCGTGGTTCAGACTCAATCAACTAAAACCGCGCTGGTTTTCTTTTTGATGGTGGTGAGCGTTGTCTTTTTATTGATTTCAATCACCTTCTTATCACGTTCACAATATCCTGATTTTACGGCGTTAGCGGGCCCACCTTGGTTACCCTTCAGCAATCCCACCACCCTTTGGGTTAATAGCGCGTTTTTATTACTCGCATCCATTGCTATCCGCTTTGCCGCGACATCTAAGCCGATTAACGAGCGCGTGGCTCATACCCGTATGGTATTGGCGTTATGCCTGACGGGGTTATTCAGTTGTTTGTTTTTAATCGGGCAATTATTGGTCTGGCAGCAGCTTACTGCGTCAGGTTTCGCCGTAAATGGTAACCCTGCCAACAGTTACTTTTATTTGTTTACCGGTATTCATGGATTACATTTGGCGGGTGGTTTTATTGCATTAATTCGGGTTGTGGTTATCTTTGTTAGACATGCGGATAGTGAACGATTGACGGCCAATTTACACTTATGTGTTTGGTATTGGCATTATTTGTTTATTGTGTGGATGTTGTTGTTTGCATTGTTAACGGCAACACCAGACACCTACAAAACGATTGCATTGCTTTGTGGTTTTTAGGAGACGGTCATGAATAATAACAGCCACAATGATGATGACAAGAAAGGCTGGCAAAGTGCCGTAGCTGATTGGTCTAATGATCGCACCGTGTTCGATATGCCTTGGCCTAAGTTTATGATGTGGGCATTTTTACTCAGTGATACCTTCATTTTTGGTATTTTTTTAACCGCGTATATGAGCGTGCGAATGAGTGCTGTCGATGCTTGGCCGAATTCGAGTGACGTATTTGCGTTAACGATAGCTGGTGAGCACGTACCTTTAGTGTTAATTGCTATTATGACCTTCATTCTTATTACCAGTAGTGGCACGATGGCATTGGCGGTTAACTTTGCCTATCAAGGCGAGAAACGCAAAGCCAGTTTACTGATATTTATCACGGCATTATTCGGTATTTCCTTTGTTGGTATGCAAGCGTTTGAGTGGAGTAAGTTGATCTTTGAAGAAGGGGTTCGGCCGTGGAGTAATCCATTAGGTGCAGCACAATTTGGCGCTACCTTTTTTATGATCACCGGGTTTCATGGTTTGCATGTCAGTGTTGGGGTTATTTATCTGTTAGTGGTCGCCAAGCGTGTACATGCGGGCGATTATGACAAAAAAGGTTATCACATGGTCGAAATAGCTGGGCTATATTGGCATTTTGTTGATTTGGTCTGGGTATTTATTTTTGCTTTTTTCTATCTTTGGTGAGGCGTGATCATGAAGTCCACACAAACACATAAAGTGGGTCAAGTTCATCCCATTAGCCTTTATCTTAAGGCATGGTTATTGTTATTTATCTTAAGCGCTTGTTCTTACATGGTAGATTACATGCAGGTTCAAGGTTATTTACGCTGGGCACTTATCTTGTTTTTTATGGTCATGAAAGCAGGGCTTATTTTAGCCGTGTTCATGCATCTAAATTGGGAACGATTTGCTGTTAAGTTGCTGTTATTCATCCCACCCATTGCGATATTGATATTCATTACCTTAATGAATATAGAAGCTAGCTATGTATTTATAAATAGGCTTTTATAAAGAGGTGTTCATAAATAGGTATTTATAAATCGACTTTTTTAATAGGTGTTTATCAATCGAATGTGGTTAATGGAGTCTCCTTAATTGGCCTTAAAAAAAACTGCTAATAAATTTTTATATACCGGCTTGGGTTTAAGCATCATATTCACTTTTTTTATTGTGCTGAGGATCTTGTTTGCTTTATATCAATCGCAACCCGTAGCTAAAATTAAGGGTGTCGCCTTGAACGAAGCCATGCCGATTGCGGATTTTGTATTAGAAGATCAGCATGGCCAGACTTTTACTCAAGCTGATTTGTTAGGCAAGTGGCATATTGTCGCTGCGGGTTATACGCACTGCGCCGATATTTGTCCCATGACGTTATTAGCACTGAGTCAATTTCAGCGTTATTTAGCACAAAGCGAATTTGAGGATGATGTCGATATTATCTTTTATACCGTCGATCCTCGGCGGGATACAACGCAAGTCTTGGCCGAATATCTGGCATTCTTTGCCCCCGAAATAATAGGGTTAAGGCAAATTGAGGATGTTACTTATTTAGGCTTTGAAAATAGCTTAAACATTATTGCTATTTATGAATATGCAGCCACTAATGACAATTATAGCGTTAGCCACAGTTTAGCTTTTATGGTGATTAACCCAGAAGGGCAATTACAAGCCATACTCGAACCTGAAACCAATCATTTTGGTGAAGCAACATTATCATCGAAGCTCTTGTTTGAAGACTTCAAGCAAGTACGGCAGCATTATGCTGATGCTAAAGGCAGCTGACCTACCTGTACAAACTCTAGTTAAATATTGATTTTTAAGTTTATTCTACTCATCGCTTTAACCTTGTTTTAACATCAATTCCACATAAATGTAAACTACCCATAAAGTATTAAGTTTTTACACTTTAACCCTTGTATTTTTAAGGTTTCTTGTTGTATGGTTAGCTTAAACATACAACAACAAGGTAAAACAATGAGTAAATTAAAAGGTATTCAAATCACTAAAGCTGACGATCAGCGTCTTAATAATTCAATTTGGCTCATTGATGAAAGTGCAGAGCAAGCAAGATGTATTGGTACTGTTGATGATGTGATCGCACAAGACGCAATTGTTAATTTAGCTGAGCTAGGTAACTTTGAGTCGCGTGATATTGCAATTGAAGAGCCTGCTAAAATTGAAGGTGGTCAACACCTAAACGTGAACGTATTAACACGTGAAACGCTTGAAGATGCAATTAAAAACCCAAGTGCTTACCCACAGCTAACAATTCGTGTATCGGGTTACGCTGTGCGTTTTAACTCATTAACATCAGAACAGCAACAAGACGTTATCACGCGTACATTCTCTAAAACAATGTAAACTAGCCTCTTAGTCTTTATTGACTGATTTATTCAAGCCTCAGTATCTACTGGGGTTTTTTTACTCTCATATTACCTGCCTTTTGAATGAATTATAAGCAACGCTGCGTAGTTTATTGATATTGATTATAATTTAAAGTATTCGTGCTTTCTTATGTGTATTTATATGTTTTACTGCTTTTTTATATTGAATCATCAGTAAAAGATGAGTTTTATTAGATAGATTTAGGAAAGAATGAATGAAGTATATATTCTGGATTGTATTGATCTTATCTGTTTCAGGGTGTAACGACGATTCCGGAACTCAGCAAAGTATACCTCTACCTCGCCCTGAGCCCGAACAGCCAGAAAAAGAAGTCATGGCTGTCGAAAATGTGCGATTAATTGCGACGAGTCAAACAAGTCTGACGCTAGGGTGGGATGATAGCCATAACGCTGATGGTTATATTATTCGCCGAGATGGTCATAAAGTCGCGACGATTAGTCGTGGTTTATATCGTTTTGTGGATAAAAACCTACAAGAAAACAAACGCTATTCCTATGACTTGTTGGCCTTGGATAAGGACGGTAGAGAATCAGAACCGCGCAGTATAACGGCTTTAACAATGAAGAATGACAGTCCTGAAATCTCGCCGATTACTGACATTGTGTTGCTTAACGATACCGCAACGGTCGGTGCATTTGTAGCTCAAATAAATGCAAGTGATGCGAATGGTGATGCATTGCATTATCAAGTTTCCAGTAAACCGGCATTGAATTATTTTACTATTGATGACGATGGTGTATTAACTGTGGCCGCTTCGGTTAATGAACTGTCATTAAAGGTTATGGATATTGTTGTGAATGTGAGTGACGGTTTAAGTTCGGCAATAGTACAGTTTCAAATTGCATTTATACCGCATGCAGAAAAACCAGAAAACCAAGGCTTGCTACGCAAGTATTACCGGGATAATAGCGTTAAAGGCTTACTTGCTGAGCTTAAAGCATTACCGACATTTCCTGATAAGCCTACCTCTATTAATATTGTAGATGACTTCGAATCACCAAGTAATATTGCTAGCAGATATGGTCAGACTCTGGAAGGCTATATTGTCCCATCTGTCACCGGCGACTATCAATTCTGGATCGCTTCAGATGACCAATCTGAGCTGTTATTAAGTGATAGTGTTAGTACCAAAGGTTTAAAACGCATTGCTTACAACGATAGTTATACATCAGAGCATGAATGGGATCCTGTGCGTTATGATAGCCAAGCTTCAGAAATAATTCACCTTGAAGCGGGTAAAGTATATGCCGTAAAGGCGTTAATGGCAGAAGGCTATGGATCTGATTCATTAGCCGTCGCTTGGGAAGGGCCTGGTATTTCACAGGGTATTATTAGCAATCAATATTTGCGTTTACCTGTTGATACGATAAAACCTACGCCTGTATTTAACTTTAATTGGTTAAAAACGTCAGAAGATACGGTGATCTTACAATGGAATGCGACAACCGATAATGTTGATGTAGAGCGTTATTTAATTAATGAAAATAATAAGTTGCTAGCAACGACAGGTAAGGACGAGTTATCGATTGAGTTAACTGACTTACAAAGTGCCACTCGTTATGATTTCACTATTCGTGCACAGGATAAAGCCGGTAATAAGTCGCTGGAAAGTGATCCCTTGATGATCGTGATTGATGATTTTATAGCGCCTTCGATGGTGACTAATATTAGGGTTAATGAAAAGGGGACAGATTTTATAGATTTGAGTTGGGATGCTTCAACCGATGAAGATAAACAACAAATACTTTACCGAATTTATAAAGGTGGAGTATATGTTGCACAAACTTATGATACGAATCATAAACTGAAGCAATTATTACCTGCTACGAATTACGATATTACATTTGAAGCCATTGATCTTGTTGGTAACAGCAGTGGTTTATCAAGTGTGTTGTCGATACAGACTAACGCCTTGGTTGCAGGTACGCCTGTATTTGAATATCCGTATTATGAATTTGCGGTTCCTGCTAATAACGCCATCGATAGTGTGTTTGCAACATTGAGTTTTAATGAGCTGCAGGGAGTGGTGTTTAAGATAGTATCTGGTGATAATGCGAACTTATTTGTCATTAATGAGCAAGGTCAGCTGAGCTTGAAGCGTCATATTCTTGAGGGTGAATCCCGTTCGTTTGATCTTGACGTCACGATAAGAAAAGATAATAAAACCAGTTCTACGCGAGTGAAAGTAAACGTTTTACCCAGTGATGTATTACGTTATCAAGGTGTGTCACAGGAAATATGGACTGGAATATCTGGCTCGAGCATTGCTGTTATTAATACGTTAGCGCCGATTAATCAACAAAGTACATTAACAGACTTTAAATCACTCACCAATATGGGTTCTTCTTATGGCCAACGAGTATATGGTTATTTCACTGTACCTGTGAGTGGGGAGTACAATTTTTGGATCGCTTCTGATGATAATAGCGAATTACGCATTAGCGCTGATATGACGCGTGATAAAGCTGAGTTAGTCGCACATATTACTGGTTATACGAGTGAAGATAACTGGCGTGATAGGAGCCAAGTTAAAACGAATATTCATTTAAATACGGGTCAGTATTATTATATCGAAGTGCTTCATAAAGAAGGCGGCGGTGGTGACCACATGTCTGTGGCATGGCAGGGAGCTGGTATTCAAAATCGTATCTTGATGACGGGTGAATACCTGATACCGTACAGTCGTTTCCATCCTGCTGCGGTACAGGTGGAGACAGCAATACAAACCGGTTTTGATCGTCAAGGCAATCAAATTAAGCTTGATATTAGTGTGGATGAAAGTGCTGAAGGTTACCCTGTGTGGGTTTATTATGGTGAAATGGACGCTGGAAACTCTGCTCAAGGATGGCAGTATCGCATTGAGTTAAGTGACTTGTTAGCGGGTAAACATAGCGTAATATTGTCGCCAATCGATCCCGGTAAAACGTATTATATTCGAACTGAAACTGTTGGGCCAACGGGCTCTCGCTGGAGTCAGCATACGATCACTGTGAGCACGGTTGTTATTGATCCCAATAAAACTGCTGGCGAATCATTACCGCAAAATATTGATATCGACGTTAGCATCAATGACGTTGACTACGCATTAGCGTTAACCAAACATTCAGTACGCTCTCCCCATTTTCAATTACTCACCTTTGATTCTCGTCGAGTCAAAGAATATGAATCTGTGTCACCAATGCCGGAGATCCGAACTTACCGTGGCATTGTAACGAATAACCCGGCAGTCACTATCACCGGTGTGGTTGATGTGTTAGGTATTATTCACCTTTCTGCTTGGGGAGGAGATATGCTGGCTTGGCAGAAAAATGTTGATGTAAGTGAATTTATAAGCTCTACGGCGTTAGGTAATGATGAAACAGATACGCAAGAGTTAATCATTGATTTTGAGTTACCTGCTATTGATAGTGGCCGTTTATATCAACCGCAACCTGGACATGACTTTCATAATAGCCTGGCGCGTGTTGCGTTTAAATTTGAAGAAAATCAATTCGATAACGCGGCTGGGAATAACATTATCAATGGTGTTGCGCAGATGGAAGGGCACATTAATGAGCTTGATTATATGTGGGCACAGAAAACAGGGCTACGTTGGGATATAGGCAAAGCGGTTATTGAATTGAAAGGGGCGATAGGCAAGGGGACGCAAACTCGTCCAGCAGCACCGGATGCCACCAACTTCAGTATTGATTTTCAAGATCCGGTGAATGGCGGACAGTGTTGGGGCGGTGGTTATTGGGTTGGTTGTACCGCTGGCTATACCATGAGTTGGGGCTTCACCCATGAAATTGGGCATAACTTAGGGTTAGGTCATGGCGAACAAACCGATAACAATAATCAGATCCAAGAGCCAAGAACACACATGGGCAATATGCAAGCATGGAATACGATGCGTCGAATTCAAAAAGGCTCTCGTTTTAAAGCCGCTAAGGCATTAACAGACCCAATGTTACCTGCCACTTTCAAAGATTATTTAACCGTGTATAAAAATGAATCTGGCTTAGTCGATCCATTGGCAAATGATTATGATGCAAATGGCGATGTATTAACAATTGCTCGTTTTGACTCGACAACATTAGCGGGTGGTGCGATTGCTGTTGATGGTGATTCATTACGTTATACGCCACCCGCCGATTTTGTTGGGGTAGATCAATTTAGTTATGTTGTCACGGATGGTGAATACCAAACCCGTGGCCCAGTGATGATCCAAGTGTTAACACCTGAATTGGCCGCTGATTGGGATATGGATAATTTAAACGATAATAAAGTGACGGACTTTTCTGGTTTTGGTCATGATTTACAGGCCGAAACAGCAGGTGTTACATTGACGGAAATGCAAACTGCAGGGAGAGCGGACCAAGGTATTACTATTCCATTGTTAGCGTCAAAGGTGGTGGCTGATGATCCTTTAGGTGACAGCTTATTACCACATAAATTAGACCCAGGTCATAAAAGTTTTACTGCGGCGATGTGGTTTAAATATACGGTAACCGACGGTGATAAGCTGCTTATTGGTAAATCGTCTAAAACTCCAAATAATATGAATTATGGTGGTTGGGAGATCCGTGCTAGTGGACAGAATTTAGAAATTCAAGTTAATTTCCGCGACCGTTTTATGTACCCAAATCATGTAAAGATAGTTCAACCTGCTGCAATTGTTGATGGCAGTTGGCATCATGTAGCTATCGTTATCGATCGGGAAAACCAGCAGTTACTTGGCTATATTGATGGTGCACCGTTTGATCTACAAGGTGATTTACCTGCTGGGGATAGTCCGATCATTGCGGCAATGAATACGTCTGGTTACGGTGGCGGTTCACCATTTAAAGTGGGAGGGCATACGAGTGTTACCTGTGAAGATGGTGCGACCTCGGCAGACCCTAAAGTTTGTGTGTCCGCATTGGAACAAGCATATGATAGTGTCAAAATTTATCATAAAGCATTGTCAGAAGTGGACGTGAGCGTTTTATTTATGGAATAAATAGTAACTTTAGATAAGCATCATCAAAGATAGAATTTGATGGTGCGTTTATTCACAAATCATAAGACATACATTTCCTATGTTGGCTTATTTGCTTTATATCTAATTGATAGATTAATTATTTTTTAAAAATAAAGGAAGAAAGAGATGGATGGAATCAGTATTTTATACCCGTTACTTGCGCATGTGTTCTTAGTGGTATCGCTGTATACCTTGTTAATAGTACGAAAATCAAAAGCAATAAAAGCCAAGACTGTCGATTTTAAGAAAACGGCGTTGAATAACAAAGCTTGGCCTGAAGATGTGGTGCAAGTGTCTAATAACTTAGATAATCAGTTTGAATCCCCTTTGGTGTTCTACGGCTTGTGTATTATTACTGTGTTAGTTGGGGCGGTGAATAGTTTTGCTATTGGACTGTCAGTAGCTTATGTGGTGTTTAGATACATCCACGCTTATGTGCATGTGGGGACGAACTATGTACCACATAGATTACGCGCGTTTGCATTGTCTTTGTTTGCGCTGTTATTACTGTTAATTCAAACGTCAGTACATATAGTGATGGCTGCATAGCGAAAAATAGAGTGTTATAAATAATACATCCATCGGTGTGTTGTCGATGCTTAATAAGCTCATTTTGGGTTAGCTAATACTTTGTATTGTGAATTCATGAGCGATATCGGTACAAATACCGTCAACGCCCCAGTTGAATAACTGATTAGCACGCGCATGATCGTTGACTGTCCACACGTTAACTTTAAAACCGGCAGCTTTAAATTTATGAACCATTTCTTGTGTTAAACCTTTGTCTTGTGGGTGGATGTAGTCAGCGTTACACGAATCTAGAATTGAGTTCCAATCATTCCATAAGTGGTGGCTTTCAAATAAACAAGCAACTTGAGTTTCAGGGCTACGACGTTTGAATTCGGTGAGTGCAAGGTGGTTGAAACTTGAGACGATTAATTCACGCTCAGGGTCTAGGTTTTTCAGCCCAACGATTAAGTTATCAATAAGGGTATAAGTTAACTCTGGGCTGGCTACACATGATTTTATTTCGATATTCATGTTTAGCTCAAGCCGATTTGCTAAGGCAATTAACTCTGCAAGCGTGGGTAGTTTTTCACCAATAAATTGGTCTGCAAACCAGCTGCCGGCATCGATATTAGCGATATCGTCGTGGCTGATGTTATATAACTGACCACTCTTGTCGGTACAACGATCTAAGGTATCGTCATGGGAAACAATGATCGTACCGTCTCTTAAAATATCAATGTCACACTCGAACCACTGAATATTATGTGCTTTACATAAAGAGAATGCGGCTAATGTATTTTCTGGCGCTAGGGATGACATCCCACGATGAGCAATCAATCTTTTTGTTGTTAACATTTCGAAACTACATGGTAGCGAGATAATAGATGTGATTATAGAAACGAAATGTGACACTGATATTACCATCGCAATTCGAAATTTAAAAAGTTCAAATAAAGGTTTAACTTTGCTTTGTGCTGTTCTTTGGTTTGCATCGTCGTGACTAACTGATCGAATGGCTTAATTACATTAATGTTAATACACTTTACTTACCGTATCATCACAATGTCTAGCCTGTAGAGTGTTATCGCGCATGAAGTTAATTGCCGCCTGTAGTTGTTTAATTATCTCCTTTATGGCGTTGTCTGAAGAGGTACCGTCAGTGAAAAATGAGTTACCAAGGGCTGACGTTCTACAAAGTCAGGTCAATACCATGATGCAAGGCACGGCTTCTTGGTTAGATGCTATTGGTCGTAATGACAGTGATGATAATAGCAATGACAGGGCTTCTGCTAAGGGTTATTTACAATTATCTTGGTTACCTCGCACCGCAGATTTAGATGATGTTGATGTCAATTTTAAAGTGTCTTTGCATTTACCCCAATGGAATGAAAGGTTTGCTTTGGTGATTGACAATGACGATGATGAAGAAGAACACTTGTTAGATTATGAATCTAATCATATCCAAGACAATCAAGACGGTGTCAATGTTGCTTTTCAATACATCAAGCAGCTTAATCAAAAATGGCAGGTTAAAAATAGAGTCGGATTTAGTCGCAGTCAGGTCTATCTTCGCAGTGAAATACAGTTTAACTGGCGAGTTCAACAGGTCGATTTAAGTTTGCAACCTCGCTTGGACTATTTTTTACAAGACGGGTGGGAGCCAAGTATAAAAACGGTTGCTGCCTACCAGCTTGAAAAAAGCTATGTGTCTTTATCCGCAAGTTGGCAGAAAACTCAGACAGAATCAAATACTCGACGAAAGATTGGTTTTTATCACATCAAATCGATGGGACAAAATCAACTGCTCGTCAGCGGTGTTCAGTATAATAAAAGCAATGACGCAGACGATATTCCTAATGAAAATTATTTTATTTCAATTCGTTATCGGAATCTCTTGTATAAGTCATGGATGTACTTTGAGATAGAGCCATTTGTTGAATTTAATCAAGCCAATAACTTCAGAACAGAAGTTGGCGGTGTCTTTCGCTTAATTAGTTATTACGGTCGTTAATCAAAAAACGGGTTATTGCGCACAGTCATATGCTTGGGCAAAAAAGGTCACCGATGTATTAAAATCCAAGCTATATTGAATGTGGATCGCGTTAGCGCCCATTGCATTCGCTTGGTTTTTTAAATCATTAATACTGCCAAGTGTGAGGTCTTTGTTGGAAACAAATAAATAGCTGTACCAAGTGCCTTCAGAGCCAATGAGTTCATTGATGAATTGGCATTGGTTAATATGCTCGAATGCATCATAAATTTTAACGACTTTGGTTTTATCGTCGAGCTGCTGGATATCGAATAGGCTACAAGCCGACAGTGTTAAACAAGTAAAAAAAATGAATATAGATTTTAGATTATTTAATACCATACTGATTAGCCGCTGCTTATTTTATAATGACAGAGTACTCTTTAATTAAAGGGTACTGCTTAATTAAAGGGTACTGCTTAATTAAAGGGTACTGCTTAATTAAAGAGTATTGTCTAACGAGAGAGTCGTGGTTCTTGATTTAACTCTGTATTGTACGACTTCAATCAGTCTTATTTCTTTGTAGCAACAGGGATCATGATATGAACATAGGGTGTCCCTTTCCACATCACGTAGGGCCCCCCATTACGCGGATCTGTCGGTAGTGAATCGAGTAGGGTTTTATCGGGGGTTATTATCATTAAATGCGGGCCTTCTTTGACCCATTGATTGTCACTTGTTTTTCCTTTGGCGTAAGGGTCAATATTACTTGCCCCTTCGTCACCAGCGAGCATATACGAGATACCCATGGCTTTAGCTTGGAATGGTTTTTTGTTCATCCATGCGTCAGCCCATGCCAGCCAAGGACCATCTAAACACATCGGGGCTTTACCCTTTAGGTGAGGCGGCGTAGGAAAACAGGTGTAGTTATTCGAGCCTTGTTTTAATACCTTGTGATCCCAATCCAGTACGGTTACTTTACTTCGCAAGGCGATAGGCGCAGCACTCAAGGCATCATTGAGTAACTTTTTGGATTTACTGTCATTATATGCTGTAGCTGTAAAACTACTGCAAAGTAATATTGAACCTAAAATATAGGATGTAACTCTCATTACACTATCCTCCTGTTGCTTAAGTTCAGGAATGTTACACCGGAGTATAGTTAATATAACTTTGCTTTGCGCTTAACGGTTACTCAACCACAATGTTTGATAGGGGGTGAGTGTTAATATTTGGTTAATATCGTCGATGGTATCACCGGTAATTAAGTCATACCAACAATCGCTGCTGATCAAGTTAACACTGGCTAGCGGTAATGTAAGTGGTGTATCAGAGATGTTGCTGATGCAAAATATGCTTTGGCTTCGGTCCATACTTTGTCGCCAAAACCCAAAGAGCTGTTCGCCTAACTGTAAAGTGAATTGAGTGGCATTTGGGTGAAATGCCGGTTGCCCAGTGCGTAATCTGATCAGGTGATTGATGTCATGCAATGACCGTGAGTGTTGGCTTTCGGGATCATTAAGCTGTTCGGTGAGCGAATTAAGCTGCCAGCGATGTCGGTTAATGGCGCGATTATGACTGGTGTGTTCGAGCTTTTTATAATCATTGCTGGTACCCAGTAAACTATGAATGTAGATCCCAGGGATGCCTTCGAGTGCGAACATGATCGTGTGGGCACAGATGAAACGTAAATGTCCCCACTCATCTCTACCTGCCGTTGTTCCTTGTAATGCATCGTATAAGGTTATATTCAACTCATAAGGTTTACGCTGTTCTTTGGTTTGCGAACTCGCGTTATTTTTAGTCTCTGTTGTCTCTGTTGCCACTGTTCGCCAGGATATTTCACCACCAAACGCTTGCATCGTGGTGACTAACTGATTTATCTCTTGCTCAGACAGTAACCCTTCGGCAGGCCGTAAGCCAATACCATCGTGCGAAGCGATAAAGTTAAAATAAGCCGTGCCATTTTGTGCTGGTGGCATACTCATCATCCATTGTTTTAAGTATTGGCAATTACCTGTTATCAAGGTATTGACTAATAATGGAGGTAGGGCGAAGTTGTAGATGCAGTGTGCTTCGTTGCCATTACCAAAATAGGTCAGGTTCTCTTTGTTGGGAATATTGGTTTCGGTAATGATCACGGCGTCTGGGCGTGCATGTTCGATTAAGGTGCGGAGTAAACGCACCATTTCGTGAGTTTCGGGCAGGTTAATACAAGGTGTGCCTGCTTTCTTCCACAAGAAGGCAATCGCATCGAGGCGGAATATCTTCACGCCATTGTCTAAGTATTGGCGGATAATGGACACGAAATTGATGAGTACCTTGGGGTTGGTAAAATCAAGGTCGACTTGGTCATGGCTAAAGGTACACCAGACTTGCTGTTCACCAGAGGCCGTTTGTGTGCTTCTAAACAAGGGGGACGTACGCGGTCTAACGACGGCTTCTATATCGTAATTTTCATCACTGTTATCACTTTTATCGGTATTAGTTGAGACCGCCGCGTTTGACAGTGAATAAGTTGCGGCAGTATAAAAATAATCATAACCAGTCCCTTCACCACGGATGAAGTTGTCAAACCATTTACTCCGGCTAGAGCAGTGGTTGATCACTAAGTCAGACATAAGGTGATAACTTTGTGCTATTTGTTTTATATCATGCCAATCACCCAAGGCCTCGTTAACGCTGGCGTAGTCAATCACCGAAAATCCATCATCACTGCTATACGGAAAAAATGGCAGAATATGCACACTGTTAATGGTCTCTGCGCAGTAATCTTGTAGAAAACGATGTAACGTTTGCAGCGGCTTTTCATCCTGATTAAGGATACTGTCACCATAGGTTATCAATATAGTATCTTTTTCAGACCAATGATTAATTTGCGGTGTTGGTGTATGCAACTGCTCGGTTAGCCCCATTGTGCTGATCAATTCAGCTGCCAGCGCGTCGATGGATACGGATAACTTAATATCCGCATAAATGGTGCTGAGCTGCTGTGCTACACGCTGTTGTAACTGCTGTTGTAACTGCTGTTGTAACTGTAAGTCGTCGTTTGGATTTAACATCGTCACCATCCATTTTATAGTGTTGATACGGCTATAATTGAGCGTTCAACTTTTCACTACTGAGATATAAACTCTGCTCTATCTAATTCAACGGCTTCCTTGAGGCGTTCTAAAACGTCAGGCATGGCTGAGATAACTCGGTTCCAACTTGGCATGAACGGTTTTTCCATTGGATTATCGAGGAAGTTTTGCCCTGCGGTCATGATGTTCTGCGCAAACATTTCTACCGCTTCTTCTTCTGCGTGAATATCGAGCGTTAAGCCATTCATGACAGCATCGTTATAATAGGTCTCAACAAAATCCAAGGCGATACGGTAATAGGTCGCTTTGATGGTGCGGAAATTTTCATTAGTGAAGGTATGACCCTGCGTAGCTAGTTTGCGGAAAAAAGCCTTGGTAATATCAATCGACATTTTTGATAAACCGCCATTTTCATTATCTAATGACAGGTCTTGATGTTTATGATCGTATATATCAGCAATATCAGCTTGGCATAATCGATTATGGGAGTAATTACGGTGCATTTCTGACAATACTCCGATCTCTAGTCCCCAATCACTTGGAATGCGAATATCGTTGAGTACGTCTTTGCGGAATGAAAACTCACCCGCGAGTGGGTAACGGAAACTGTCCATGTATTCAAGGTAATCGTTATGACCAACAACGCGTTTTAATGAGCGTAATAATGGTGTGATTAACAATCGAGAAACACGACCGTTAATTTTACCGTCGGCAACGCGAGCGTAAAAACCTTTACAGAATTCATAGTTAAACTGTGGGTTAGCAACGGGGTAAATTAAGCGAGCGAGCAGTGATCTGTCATAAGTTAGAATATCGCAATCATGCAGAGCCACAGATTCAGATTTTCCTGTTGCGAGAATGTAACCCATGCAATACCAGACGTTACGGCCTTTACCTAATTCTTTGGGCGCTAAGCCTAGTTCGGCGAGTTCGGCATCAAGTGCTTGCAGGCGAGGACCATCATTCCACAAAATACGATGATGTTGTGGCAGGGCACCGAAGAATTTTAACGCGTGTTTATATTGTGCTTCATTGGCGCGGTCCAAACCTATCACAATCTCGTTTAAATACGGCACATCTTGTAAATGATGAATAATGTTAGGTAGTGCTTCACCTTCTAACTCTGAGAAAAGTGATGGGAGAATTAATGCCATAGGACGCAGTTTCGAAAACTCGATGAGCTCTGCTTCCATTGCTTCTAATGGATGTTGGTTTAGGTTATGCAGTGTTGTAATAACACCATTTTGATAAAAATCAGCCATGATAAACCTTCCTTAATATTTGAATCTAACGATTGAACGACAGCTTAAATTAATGCGTCATAAATTTAAGCCGTCGTTTGTTCAAGCTCAGGTAACATTATTGGTAATACGTTGGGAAATAACCGAGGTGACAGCTCAGATAATACCTGGGGTAATAACTTAGCTAACACTTCTGCCCAGCCTGTTGGCCCCGTATTCTTGCTGGTGATTAAGCGCTGTTTACGCTTTAATTTTGGTGGTATGTGTACAGGTGATGAAATGATGGCGGCATATTGTGCAGCTTCTAACATGGCAATATCGTTATTACCGTCACCAAGCGCGATAGAGTAGGGCGTTTGCTGAGGATTAAAGAATTTGAACTGCTCCATTAACCAGTCCATTGCTTTGCCTTTGTTGCAATTGCCGCAGACATGTAAGAAACGCCCGCCTTCTAAAACCGTCGCGCCTTGTTTGTTTAAATGTTGGATAAATACTTGTTTCTGCGCTGCATTGCCATGCCAGAGTACAGGCTCGCCGTATTGTCTCTGACTTGCAAGGGCTGCACTTGCTGCATCCAATCCTGTCGCATTGACTATGTCGTTAACTGTCATGCTGTTCATATTGGTAAACAATGCAGTTAATTCTACCGGTACGCTTGGCAGCAGTGATAACCAATGTTCGCGTAAATGTACGAGAGATTTAACCCAGTAGCCATCTTGTTGTATTGTGCCGATAGGCTGGTGGCTAAAGTAGTTAACTGGGATGTAAACAGCAGCACCGTTTTCAACAATAAAGGGTCCGTGTAAATCTAATTTACGTCTTAATTCGACTAATTCGACGTAAGTTTTGCTGGTATTGGGAATAACCGGTATTGCCGCGCGTTTTAATTCAGCCAGCGTAGTTAATGCGGGTGTAAAACTGTAGTTATCATGATCGAGTAAGGTGCCATCAAGATCCGTGAAAATGGCCGGATAATGATCAAGTTGCATCGATTGAGGGCTGTATGAATGCACTATGTTTCGGTGAGTATCGAGTTCAAACACCCAGTTACATAAGGTGGGTAATGTTGTTAATCCATGTTCGGTGAGTCGTTGAAAATAAGCGGTAAACAGTTTTATTTCAGATTCGGTCATGACACGGTCAAGTGGGGTGCTGAGCGTTAGTGCTTGTTGTTTTAATTTTAGCTCTTGTGCCAATCGCCACTGATAAACAGTATCAAAACTCGGTGCTTTAAGCATGACTAACATATCTAGTCGTTCATAAAGTGCAGCATAATGGTGTTTTATCTGGTTGTTCACATAGCGACGCCAAACACCGTATTTATCTTTTGTCGCTTCAAGGTTGTTGACGGGTTCGAATAGTGCTTCATCTGTTTGGGCTTGTACGCCTAAGCACCAACCTTCTAAGATAATGACATCAATAGCGCCGTGAATCACAGGCCATTCTGATTCGGGGTAAGGGTTGTCGGTGGTTTTATTAAATCGAGGCAGTGCGACGGGGGCTGATTTATTGTTAGCGGATTGCAACTTATCTAATGTGTCGTGTGCGAGTGATAAATTATGTGTTCCTGGCACGCCACGAGTTTGTAATAAGTGATGCTCATGTTCAGACAAATTTTTACGTTGCTGGTGGCTATAATAAAAATCATCGAGAGAGAGAATCGCAACATTCATCTTATATTCGCTGGTTAAATAAGTGGCGAGGTAATCAGCGAGCGTCGATTTACCTGAGCCTTGGCAACCATTAATACCAAGTAAAACAGGAGTTTGTTTGTTATGGCTGTTTTCTGCATTGGTGAAAGTCTGCACTGGTGCACTGTATTGGTGCACTCTAATTGCCGATATGAGCGTGGAGTACCATTTTGCAGCATCCGCTAAATAAGACGTATCGAGTGTATTACGCTTAATGAATGCAGTTAATTGCGGGTTTGTCATCATAAAAGCCATCCTTGAATGAGCGAGTCTTATCATGAATTGTTCAATAACTGTGCCAGTTGTTGTGGTTTAACAAATTTATACCTCTAAGGTATAGGTTTATACGTTTTGATAGGACGTTTTGATAGGACGTTTTGGATCGCGCTTTTGGTCGGGATCAATTTCACTGGTCGCTATATCGCATTTCTGTTACCATCGCCGCCTTAATCTACAGCTCTGGATTTACGTTCCAGTTAGCTCAATGGGGAATAACCAAATGTCAGCACCAATCACTACCAATAATACTGCTCAAATTACCGTTTGTGCATTATACAAATTCGTACGTTTAGAGAATTTTGAAGCGTTACGCGCGCCTTTATTAGCAAAAATGGAAAGCCAAGATGTTCGCGGTACGCTGTTATTAGCGGCCGAGGGTATTAACGGTACAATTGCAGGGCCACAAGCAGGTATTGATGCTGTATTAAGCTTTTTATCTCAAGACCCAAGTCTGGGCGAAATCTCTTTCAAAGAATCTTATAACGATGAGAATCCGTTCTTACGTACTAAGGTTAAGTTGAAAAAAGAGATCGTAACTATGGGTGTTGAAGGTATTGATCCTAACCAAGTTGTTGGTACGTATGTAAAACCAAAAGATTGGAATGCACTTATTTCTGATCCTGATGTGATTTTGATTGATACGCGTAACGATTATGAAATTGAGATCGGTACATTCCAAAACGCAGTAAATCCAAATACTACCACTTTCCGTGAATTCCCTGAGTATGTTAAAAACAACTTAGATAAAAATAAGCACAAGAAAGTAGCTATGTATTGTACAGGTGGTATTCGTTGTGAAAAATCAACTGCTTATTTAAAAGAGCAAGGTTTTGACGAAGTTTATCACTTAGAAGGCGGTATTCTTAAGTATCTTGAAGAAGTGCCAAAAGAAGAAACAATGTGGGAAGGTGAGTGCTTTGTATTCGATGCTCGTGTTTCAGTAAATCACGATTTAGAACAAGGCGAATGTGACCAATGTTTCGCTTGTCGTTACCCGTTAACGCAAGACGAAATGCAAAGTGAACATTACGTGAAAGGCCTTAGTTGTCACCGTTGTCACGATCAAGTATCTGATACACAGCGTAGCCGTTTTGCAGAACGTGAACGTCAAATGGAATTAGCCGAGCAACGTGGTGAGTCACATATCGGTGGTGAAATTAAACATATCATTGACGAACGCCGTGCAGAAAAAGCCAAGAAGAAAGCTGAGCAAAACGCGAAGTAATACGTTAAGTTTAGAAATGCTTTAAACAAAAAACCGCTGAGCTAGGTTACTTAGAATAGTAACTTACCAGCGGTTTTTTATTACCTGCAATTTGAGATTATTGTTTATAATTTTTGGCGTGGTCTACAATTAATGCAAGATGGTGAAAACATTCATTAATGGGGCTCTAAGTATGTTAAGAAAATCATTATTATTGGTATTGTTTATGGTGAGTTTTAATGTGTTTGCATTGAAACAGGAGTCGGGAAATACAACCCCGTCAGGCGCCAGTGTATACATTATTAGTCCGGTAGACGGAGACATTGTGTCACCAACATTTACGGTTAGGTTTGGTTTACGTGGAATGGGTATTGCACCCGCGGGAATCGATCGCGTTAAAACGGCTCATCACCACTTGCTTATTGATACTAAGGTGCTGCCCAATTTGACTAAACCGTTACAAGCGACAGATAAAGTACGCCATTTTGGTGGTGGTCAAACGGAAACTCAACTAACATTAAAACCGGGTAAGCATACTTTGCAGTTACTGTTGGGGAATTATGCACATGTACCCCATGACCAGCCGTTAATGTCGAAAAAAATAACGGTTACTGTTAAGTAGTGGTGATAGTTAAGTAATGAAGCGAATAGCCTACACCATATTTTAGCAAGGATATGGTGTAGGGATAATAGAAAGGGACTAACCTTGATTAGGGATCTTGAAGGCTAACGTGTAAGTAACCGGTAATACAATTAGCGTTAAGATCGACGCGAAACCTAAACCGAAGATGATGGTGATCGCCATTGAACTGAAAAAGGCGTTCGACAGTAATGGGATCATACCTAACATAGTAGTGATAGCCGCCATGAGTACGGGTCTAACTCGGCTTACCGATGAATCAACGACCGCCGCATAAGGTGTTTTACCTTGGCTTAACTCCAAATTGATCTGGTCGACTAATACTATGCCATTTTTAATGATCATACCGGTCAGACTTAACAAGCCTAATAACGCCATGAAGCTAAACGGCGCATCAAAGAGCAATAGACCTGATACCACACCGATTAATGCCAACGGCACGGTAAACCAGATGATCAGCGGTTGACGCACAGAGTTAAACAGCAATACCGTAATTAAGAACATGGCTAGATACCCTAACGGGATCGAGCTAAATACCGAGGTTTGTGCCTCTGTGGTAGTCTCAAATTCGCCACCCCATTCGAGGTTATAACCTGCAGGTAAAGGTATCGCTTCATATCCGCACGGACCTTATTGAATACCGAATCAGCCGTTTTCTCCAGTTGCCATTAATTGGGATTCGGCTAATACCGACAGTACCCGTTTACGATCACGACGCATGATCATTGGATTTTCCCACTCGGTTTTAAAATCACTGACGACCTGAGTCACGGGCACGAATAAATTATTGTCGGCGCTCCATACCTGTAGTTTCCAAATACTATCGGCATTAAGACGTTCTGCCGCAGGAGCACGGGCAATGATTGGCATCAGATAGCTATTTTCGCGATATATACCCACTTGTTTACCGGTAAAGTTAGTCAGTAGGGCGTTATCTAGATCGTGTTTGCTAATGCCGGTTTCTCGTGCCTGTGCCAAGGCCAGTTGCGGTCGGATCAGGGTGACTTGGTTACGCCAGTTATGACGTACACCAGTTGCGGTTGGTTCTGCGATCAATATGGCTTCGGCCTGGGCGGCTAATTGACGTAATACTGTTGGGTCTTCACCATAAAAACGTGCTTCTATTTTAGCCGCGGGACTGGGACCATTTTCCATATACTTAATGCGGAACTGCGCTTCGGGATAATCCAGCAACAGGTCTTTTTCGAGTTTACGCATGAATGTATTGAGGGTATCGAGATCTGTCATCTCAATCAGCAACTGCGCATAGGCGTTATAGCCTTTTTCTGGCACATAAGATAATACAAAGCGCTGCGAACCCTGACCAATAACACTGGTTAGGTTAACTAAACCGACGTCCTTGGTTTGCTGCTGTTGCATTAGATCCTGCTCGATACGGCCGACCAGTTGTTCGGTGGCATTAATATCGCTACCTTCAGGCATCCATACATCGACAAAAAATATCGGTGTGCTTGAGGGCGGGAAAAATACATTTTTAGCATGCCCAAAGCCGATGACTGAGGCGATAAGTGCTGCGATCACAATCGCGACAGTGACATAACGAAAGCGGATCGCAAAGGTGAGAAAACCACGGTAGAGCTGAAATATGGCGCCTTTATAAGGGTCTTCATCTTGTGTTGAGTTGCTGTCACCGTCTTTAAACATGAGATGGCAAAAGAACGGGGTGAGAGTCATTGCTGTGATCCAACTGATAAACAGTGAGATCAGTAATACCTGAAATAAGGATGCACAGAATTCTCCGGTCGCATTATCTGACAGACCAATCGGGGCAAACGCGATAATGGCAATAATGGTGGCACCGAGCAGTGGCCATTGGGTTTGTGATATCACTTGCTTGGCTGTTTCTAACCGTGTTTGGCCACGTTGGATGCCGATAAGAATACCTTCGGTCACCACGATAGCATTATCAACTAACATACCTAACGCGATAATAAGTGCACCTAATGAAATGATTTGTAACTCAATGTTGAGTATGTTCATGACAATAAAGGTGCCGAGTATGGTCAGTAATAATACTAGCCCCATTAATAAGCCGGAACGTAAACCCATAAAGATCAGTAATACGACGATAACAATCGCGATGGATTCAGCCAAGTTGATCAAGAAACCACTGACGGTTTCATCGACCATTTTACTTTGGTCATAGACTGTCAACAGCTCGATACCAATAGGACGTTCGCTGTCTAGTTCTGCAAGCCGCTGGTTCACAGCAGCACCGACATCAACCACGTTTACGCCACTTGAGAAGGAGATCCCCACTGATAAGGCCGCGTTCCCCTTACCATGATAAATATTGGTTGGTGTTTCATCGGCGGTTTTGTAAATGTTAGCAATGTCGCCAAGATAAATAAGTTTGGTGCTGCCTGGCGCGCTCACTAACAGGCGCTCCATTTGTGTTACATCGGTAAACTCACCGGTGGGGTGAATACGAATACGATCATGACCAACCCGAATACTACCGGCATTAGACACGACATTTTGCGCATTGATTAGGCTGTAAATGTAATCTTGATTAAGTCCTAATGCAGAGAGTTTTTGCTGGGATATTTCCACCACGACTTGCTCGGCGATCTTGCCTGCAATGACGATTTTTTTGACACCGGTAACCAAAACGAGTTCACGACGTAGAAAATTAGCGTAATTTTGTAGCTCTCTGTTACTGTAACCATCGCCAGTGATATTGACTAAAATGCCAAAAACATCACCAAAATCATCAATGACATTGGGCGTAGCGACCCCTGGCGGTAATAGTTTGATGGTATCGTTGACCTTACGTCGAACTTCATCCCAAATCTGTGGTAATTCGTTGGCCCCATACTGCTCTTTAATCTCAATTTCAATTTGGGATAAACCAGCACTGTTAATGGAGGTGATATGTTTGATTGCATCAAGTTGTTGCAGGGCATCTTCCAGCGGTAATGTTACTTCTTCTTCGACTTGCTCGGGTGATGCGCCCGGGTAGGCCGTTACGACTAATGCTTGTTTGATGGTAAATTCAGGAAATTCTAATTGTCCTAAACCGAAAAACGAGATGCTGCCGCCAACTAAGAGTAACAGCGCGAACATCCAGCTAATCACCTTATGCTGGATAGAGTATTGAGCGAAATTCATCGGTTATACTCCACGTTGCCAGTGCAGTGGTTTCACCACCAGTCCAGCGGATAGCTGTTGGATACCGGCAATGACCACCTGATCACCGGTTTTGATACCGGATGTTATTTCAATGCCCTGCGAGCGAACTTTACCCAATGTCACTGTCTGCGGCTTTACTGTGTGGGTATCGCTATTGTATAACCAAATGATACTTTGACCGTTAGTATCTCTTTTCATCACGGCGCTGGTGGGTAAGATGGCAACGGTTTGCTCTGCTGTGGCAATGTTTAAACTCAGTTCAGCGCTCATGCCCGGTAAAATCTGGCTATCGCTAGGTTGAGGTAACGTAAATACCACTTCATAACTTTGTGTGCCTGGGGTTACTTGCGTCGCGTATTCTTTTAATCTGACTGGATAAGATTTGTGCGGTTGTGCTGAAAATATAACCTGAGCTTGATTGGCGGTATTATTCGCCAGTTGAGTTACGCGGGTCGCTAGGGTTTCAGATACTTGAATGACGATGTCGATATTACTATTTTGCTGTAATACTAACAGCGGTTGGTTGGCTTGCACCATCTGATAATTATCGATTGTTATCTTGGCAATCGTACCACTGTAAGGCGCGCTTAATACAGTATAACTGAGTTGATCCTGGGCACTGAAAAGAGCTGCTTGCGCTGACTTTAGCTGCGCTTTAGCAAGATCGTATTCTGCTTGAGAGAGCAGTTGAGTTTGCAGCAGTTTGCCTTTGCGTTTGAAGTCGGCCGCAGCGAGTTCATGGTCCGCCTCTCTATGCAGTAAGGTATTACGTGCATCCCGATCATCAAGACGGGCAAGTACAGTGCCTTTTTCAACATGCTGACCTTCAATTAATGAAAATTCAACTAACTGTCCTGGTAGGCGAAAAGCCAGTTCGACCTGTTCTGTTGCCGTTACTTTGGCCGGGAATCGACGAATAGACCCCGACTGCATATCGGCAATTTGTAACAATTTAACCGGCCGTATTGAGGGCGTTGAAGGTTGTTTTGATTCAACGCTACAGCCACTGATTAAAGCAGTAATGGTTAATAATATAATGGTTTTTGTGTAGTGGTTCATAACCTTAATTCCAGTCATATTGACATTAATAATACAATTGCGGGAAATATAACAGATACAAGGTTGATGAAAATGAATCTATATGAAACCATCGGTTCCATATAATGGAACTATTTTATGGTGTAATGTACACTTATTTGTGCTCTCGAGGAACTTGTGATGAAAACAGAAGACATTGCGTTATTTCACCGTATTGTTGAAGCGGGAAGCTTGGTGGATGCTGCAGGGTTATTATATCTCCCTAAATCGACAATAAGTCGTCGCTTGCAAGGGCTGGAGGATGAGTTAGGGGTGAAGTTATTTCATCGGCAAAATAGGGCGATGACCCTCACCACGGCAGGCAGTCATTTTTATAATAAAACCTTATCTTTGTTGGCGAGTCTAGAGTTAACCATCACTGAGATCACAGATAAAGATGCTGAAGTAAGTGGCCATTTACGTATTCTTATATTTCCACTTCCAAATTTAATGCTGATTGCTCACGGTATTTATCAATTTATGGATCTAAACCCTAAGTTAACCGTTGAGCTTATTGTTACCGCAGAACCGTTAGATATGATCCGCCATAATATTGATATCGCTTTTATGGTTGAAGAAGCATTCAATAACATTGATATTGATATGGTCGCTCGTCCAGTTATTAGTGAAATATTGCATTTTGTTGCTAGCCCTGAGTACCTTTATAAAGCGGGGACCCCTAGGGTTATCAGTGAGATGAGCCAACATAATTCGATAATGTACCGCTTTCCTAATGGGCAAGTATTTAATGAACTGCCATTGGGTAATAATGAGTTTTTACCTGTCAGTGGTAATATTTGCTTAAACAGCATACAACTGGCATTAGAAAGTGCACTTGCCAGTCGCGGAATTGCTTATATACCGGAACGTTTGTGTGCCGACGAGGTTAAACAGGGCACGTTGGTACGACTGTTTACTGATGTTGAACCTTATGAAGGTAAATGCTATTTAGTTTATCCGTCACGCCGTTTTGTTAGTTTGGCCAGCCAACGTTTGATTGATCATATGTTGAGTTTGTTGACAGAAGATGGCCAGCCTATAGATCATAAAGACAGTGAAGTCAGGGCCTGGTATTAATGATGCTGCATGCGTTGTTATAAGTACTGTGATCGCGTAACAACACCGCCTTTAAAATTGTCTAAGGCGTTATCTGGATTGGGGTTCCATCGGGCACATATTTAGCGATATCTCGTATTGCATTATTACTTACAGCAATACAGCCATTGGTCCAATCAGACCCAATCAGTAACCCTGCATTTTTGTTTTTATTCGGTAAGCCATGGATATAAATACTGTCTCCTGGATTAAGATTACGCTCGAATGAACGTTCTTTATCGCGTTTATTCGGGTAGGTGATGTGGAGACTTAGGTGATATTTACTCTGCCTATTTTTGAAGTCAATATTATACAAACCTTCCGGTGTTTTTTTATCGCCTCGTTGAGTTTTAGCACCAATCGGATTTTTTCCAAGAGAGATCCGGTACGACTTAATCAGCTGATTATTTCTAAAGAGGAAGAGGGTTCTATCTGACTTTTTAACTAACACATAATCAGCTTGGAGAAGCTGAGATGCATAGCTATTTAGTGATAATATCACCAATAAAAAGAGTGCTAACGGGAGTGCCATGATAAAAATTGCAGAGTCTGTCGGAGTTGAATGATGGCGCGATTAGACAGTATTTTTTAATTGCCTTCAATATTTAGTCGGCAGTTTTAAGTGACCCAGTTCACGAATTAAAATAGCGGCTAAAAGTGAGGAGGCAAGGGATTGATAGATAATCAATTATTACCCGCTCAAAAAGATAACTTATTGCGGGATACTATATCTTAAATAATCTGGTGCGCTCGAAAAGCATACAGGCAATGTAATGATGACAGAGCGCAAACGGCGCTCTTTAAGGTTAATTTGGTGGTTGATGTCGCTAATTAATGAGTAAGCTCAGTCCGATAATCATTAACATGAAAAAAGCTATTTTACGCATATTATCTAAACTAATCGGTGGTGGGTAATGTTTTGCTACCCAGCTTACGCTTAGCACGACAGGAATACAAACAGCAGAAAACAGCAGCATGTCTGTTGTTAATCCACCTTGAATACCAACCATAGTAATACGACTAATTGAGCTAACAAAGAAGATGCTTAATAGGTATAACCGGATCAGGTTTAAAGTGAATGGTTGACGATAGAAGATGTAAACCAGTGGCGGTCCACCCATACTGAACATTCCGGTTAATATACCCGATGCGGTACCCGCACAGAAAAATGCCCCTTGTTTTGAGGCCTTCCGTTCTTTATGCGGGGATTTTAAAATCATACTGATCCCGGCGCCAATGATCGCCACCCCGAGTATAGTTTGTAACATGTCGTTAAAAGACCCACTTAGATATTCTAGTAGCGCTAAGCCAATAATTAATCCGGGTAACATCCCCAGTACTGTCATGATTACGATACGCCTGTTTAACTGGTGGAAACA